>NZ_CAIZIZ010000534.1 GCF_903933125.1 uncultured Lamprocystis sp.
ACGCCCTGAGCGAGGCGCTGTCCCTCGCCCCCGAGCAGCGCCCGCAGACGGTGCGGGGGTTCCAGGCGCGGTTATGGGGGATTGGAGTGGCGCCGCAGCCCGGTCCGGCCCCTGGGCCGGCTGCACCGACTCCGCCGTCAGCCCCGGCGCAGCCCCCGGCTCGATCCGCAGCCTCGGCCCCGCCCAAGACCAAAAAGACCGCCGCACATTCAACGGTACCGGCCACGGCCCCGCGTCGCTGGTTGTGGCCGGCGGCGCTCGCCGCAGCCGTGGCAGTCGTGAGCTTGGGCGGCTGGTACCACTATGGTCAAATCCAGCTTGAGGGAGATCAGACCTCGCGCCCGGCTGGCGCAACACCATCCGGGCAACCCGCGGTTAGCGCAGAACCGGTTGCGGCCCAGCGCGAAGATGGGGCCATGCCGAGGACGAAAGCCACCGCGCTCGCCGAACTCTTCCCAAGCCAGACCCAAGCCAAGACCGCCATTGTCATCAACAAGGTCTTGGAGCGGTATCACTACGGCAAGGCCAACTTCGATGACGCCTTCGCGCATGGCGTGGTGGACAGCTATCTGGATGCCTTGGACCCCAGCCGGTCCTTCTTTCTGGCGCGGGACGTGGAGAGCGTCCAGTCGGGTGCCCTTCGGCTCAACGACAGCCTGCGCCGCGGGGAGCTCGACGCCGCCTTCGACACCTTCCGGGTCTACCGGACGCGTGTCGACGAACGAGTAGCGCATGCGCTCGCCTTGCTCAGCGGAAACTTCGACTTCAATGTCGACGAGTCCTACCAGTTCGATCGCTCCAAGGCGCCCTGGGCGAAAAGCGGCGCTGAGCTCGACGAGATCTGGCGCCAACGCGTCAAGAACGACTTCCTGAGCCTGCGCATCGCCGGAAAGAGTGACGACGCCATCCGCGAGCGGCTCAGCCAGCGCTACCGGAGTCTGGCCCGGCGCCTCCAGCAGTTTACGGCCGAGGACGTCTTCCAGTCCTTCATGAACGCCTACACGGAGACGCTCGAGCCGAATACGAACTACTTGTCCCCGTCCACCTCCGCCAACTTCGACATCAGCATGAAGCTGTCCCAGGAAGGGATCGGTGTCGTGCTGCGCTCCGACAACGAATGCACCGTCATCCAGCGCACCCTCCCCGGCGGACCGGCGCGTGAGTCCGGGCAGATCTCGGCCGGCGACCGCATCATCGGCGTGGCTCAGGGCTTGGGCGGCAAGATCGAGGACGTGGCCGGCTGGCGACTACAGGACGTGGTGGACAAGCTCCGTGGCCCCAAGGGCTCGGTGGTGCGGTTGCAGGTCGTCTCGCAGGCAGGCGGAAAGGAGGGTGTTAGCCGTGAGGTCGCGCTGGCACGCAATGAGATTAGACTTGAGGACCAGGCGGCCAAGGACTATGTGATCGACGACTTCCCGAATGCCCCGGGGGTGAAGATCGGGGTCATCGAACTGCCGTCCTTCTACCGCGACTTCGATGCCGAGACCCGCGGCCAGCGCGACTTTAGGAGCAGCACGCGCGACGTGCGCCAGCTCTTGGGCAAGCTCTCGGGGCAAGGCATCGACGGCATTGTCATCGACCTGCGAGGCAGCGGCGGCGGTTCGCTGGCCGAGGCGACCTCGCTCACCGGGCTCTTCATCGACACCGGTCCGGTAGTGCAGGTAAAAGACACGACCGGCAAGGTCACCATGGAGGAGGACCAGGACCCAGGTATGGCCTTTGCGGGCCCGCTGGCTATTCTCGTTGATAATCAGACCGCCGGCGCTTCGGAAATCCTTGCTGCAACCATCCAGGACACTAAACGCGGGCTTGTCGTTGGGCTACCGACTTTCGGTAGAGGTTCGATTCAGACGCTTGTGGATCTCAACCGCTATGTCACCGATGAGAAACAAGACCTGGGCCGGCTGCGCTTGACCATGGCCATGTTCTATCGAATGAACGGAGACAGTGTACAACTGCGCGGTATCGAGCCGGATATCGTGTTCCCGTTCGATAGCCAGATCTTGCCGCGTGAGCGCCTGCAGGCGAATCCGCTACCTTGGGATCGGATCTCACCAGTCAGTACACTGACCTATGGATTCCATCTGGAACCCGACGTCTTCAATCGCCATTTGGAACGGGTGCGAGCTGATCGGGGGTTCCAGTTGATGGCGGAGCGAAATCGTCGCCTCGCCGTGCTCGATACACAGAAGATGGTATCGCTCAACTTGACGGACAGACAGGCGAAAGCGATGGAGGATGACGGCTTCCGCGCCGAGTTTGATTCGATGGCGACACAACTCAAATCGGAGTCAGCTGGAGTGGATTCGGGAGATGGGCCGGACCTCGGTACCTTGCGGGAATCAGCTCGGATTCTTGCGGACTGCATTAAGGCTGGTTGTTTCAGCAAGCAAGGGAAGTGAACAAAATGGCGCGGCAGCATTCTCGGCGCGTTAGGGCGGAACGTTTGACTCCTGGCGATGACCATACGCGTCGCGTCTTCTGCGAGCCCCAAAGCACTCGGAACGGGGTTGCAAAGCCCGTCCCGCCCACGTGTTAAGGCCGGACTTCAGTCCGACCCGGCCTCGTCCGGCAACCCGAGCGCCGCCGTCGGGCGGAAGCCCGATCTCCAGGGTCACAGGTCGGTGGCCTCGTCGCTGCTCCACCCAAGCCCACGGCGTCAAGCGCTCGATTCCAGGCACACGGTTATGCGTTCTATGAACAACCCGCATGACGCGCTGTTTCGCGCACTGCTAGAAAACCCCGCGCGGGCCGGCACCCTCCTGCGCGAGCAGTTGCCGGCGGCCATCGCGAACCGTCTGAGCGATTCGCCGCCGCGGTTGCTCGACGGCACCTTCATTGATGCGGCGCTACGCCACAGCCAGAGCGACCGGTTGTTTGAGGTGACCTTGCGCGACGGGTACCCCGCACTGCTCTATGTCCTGCTGGAGCACAAGAGCGCCCCCGATCCGGGCACACCGCTGCAACTGCTTGGTTACATGGTGCAGATCTGGCGGCGCTATGCGGGCAAAGAGGCGGGAAAGCTGCGCGCGCTGCCGCCGATCATCCCGCTGGTGGTATACCACGGTGCAGCGCGCTGGGACGTGGCGACCTCGGTGCTGGACTGCATCGCGGCGGACGCCGACATCCTGGCCGGGCAGCGCGAGTTCCGCTATCACCTGCGCGATCTCGGCCCCGTCCCCTATGAGCAGCGCTCCGCTGATCGCGCGGTGCGGGCGGTACTCGGCGCACTCTGCGGCGTCTTCGAGCGGCAGGTCGGTGCGCCGATGCTGGAGCGCATCCTGCGCGATCTGCCCGACGGGGACCTACTGGAGCAACAGGTGTTGCTCTATATTGTCCGACACTACAAGACCACTGAAGCCGCGTTCCGGCAGGCGCTGTCCAACGCCAAGCCGGGGCGCGAGGAGGCATTGCAGATGACCGTAGCACAAGAATGGATCGAACGGGGTCGGATCGAAGGCATCCGGCTCGGGGAGGCGCGCGGTGAGTCCCGCGGCGAGGCGCGCGCCCTGGCGGGGAGTGTTGTCGACATCCTGGAGACCCGCTTCGGGGCGGTCGATGTGCAAGTCCGCGAGCGGCTGGCCAGGATGGACGCCCAGGGCCTGCGGCCCTTGATCCGCCGCGCGCTGATGGCGCCTTCGGTGGACGCACTGTTCGAGCCCTGAGCAGTCGCTATGAAATCCCTCGCCAACGGCAAGGTCCTGCACCGTCTGTTCGCCGTCTGTCTGACCGGCCTGATCGCGCTCTGCGCCATGGGCGCCGCGGCCGGCGGCCCCCCGGCGACCCTCCAGGTCTCCCAAGTCCTGGCCGAGGGGCCGTTACTGGTCGCCTATGTGGCAGTCCGCGATGAGGCAGGCGCCGCGGTCCCCGGCATCGCCGCGGCGCAAGTCCATGCCACGGTCGGTACCCAGACCGCCCAGGTCGAAGGCTTCACCCCCTTTGCGCAGACCGGAGAGGGCGTGACCTATCTGTTCCTGGTGGATTGCTCCCAATCCATCGCCGCCCCCCGCTTCGAGCAACTGCGCCGCGCCCTGCGGGACTGGGTCGCGGCCCTGGCGCCGCAGGACCAGGCGGCACTGATCGCATTCGGCTCGCAGGTCCGCACCCTGGTCGCGCCCACCACGGACCGGGCGGCGCTCTCTGCCGCCATCGACTCTCTCGGACCAACGGACCAGCAGACCCACCTGCACGCCGCGCTGATGCATGCCCTGGATCTCGGGCGGCAACGCCTGGCGGGGCTGCCGGCGCGACGGGCAATCGTGGTCTTGAGCGACGGACTGGACGACGCCCCGGGCGGCGTCACGGCCGATGAGGTCTTCGCCCACCTGGCGGACGGGGCGGTGCCCATCTACGGCATCGGCTTTGGTGCCATCCGTGAACGCGCCCGGCGTGAGGCCGGGCTCGCCGCACTCGGCGGTTTCGCACGCCGCTCCGGGGGCTCGCTGGTCGATGCCGGCAACGGTGACCCGGCAGCGGCCTTGGCGGCCATGCGCCAACGGATCAAAGACGTCTATCGTGCCGGGCTGCGCTGTGCCGCCTGTGTACCGGACGGCAATCGCTACCGTGTCGAGATCGCCCTGACCAGCGGCGGTCTGACGCTGAGCGACGGGATGGATGTGCGCCTGTATCCGGTCGGTATAGTGCCGCAGGATCCTGACGCACTCCCCGCTGGAAGTCCCGGCGGTGCACCTGCGGCCCCGGCGACCGAGGCATCGAGATGGTGGGTCTACCCAGGCTTGGCCCTGGCAGGGTTCCTGGCACTGGTGTTGGTGCTGTTACGGATCAGGCGCGCGCGCAGCGAATCGGCTGCGGTGGTTCAGACCCCGGCTGCGCAGGCGGTGACACCGGTGCCGAAATCAGAACCCGCGAACGCCCCCAGCCCGATCCTCTCCCCGGCACCGGCGCAGGCCACGGCCACCCGCACGGTGCACCTGACCTTCATGCACGGTCCCCGCCGCGGCCAGGAGGTGCGCGTGAGCCTGGCGCCCACGGCCCTGATCGGCCGTGACGCCGGTTGTGCCCTGGCGCTGCCGGAAGACGATCGGGTCTCGACCCGGCACGCCCGGCTGGCGTTCCAAGGCCGACAGGTGGTGCTGGAGGACCTGGGTTCGACCAATCAGACCTTCCTGAACGGGGTCGCCATCGGCGATCCCCATCCCCTTCACGACGGGGACCTGTTGCGCATCGGCGGCAGCGAGTTCCGTGTTCACCTCTTAGAGCACGCGGACACCTGAGGGGGGCGGTGATGGAGCTTCGACCGGGCAATGCGCAGTGGATCGGCCGGCGCGAGGAACAACAGGATTCATTCGGCTTTGCCGGATTCGACCGAGAATCCTTCCGCGCCCACGCCGGAGTGCTGGCGGTGTTGGCGGACGGCATGGGCGGCATGAGTAACGGCCGGGAGGCGGGCCGCCTAGCGGTGCAGCAGATGATGGCTGCTTACCTGGAGAAACGCCCGGATGAGTCCATCCCCGACGCCCTGATGCGGGGACTGACGACCGCAAACCGGGCGGTCCATGACCTGGCGTGCGCAAGCGAGGGCGAGGGCAACGTCGGCACCACACTGGTCGCCGCGGCGGTGCGGGGCGACGACCTGTACTGGGTGGCGGTCGGCGACAGCCGGCTCTATCTCTACCGTCACGCCGACGGCTCGCTCACCCAGTGCACCGAAGACCACAACCACGGCAACGAGTTGCTGCTGCGGGTCGCGGTTGGGGAATTGAGCCGGGAGACTGCCGCGAGCGACCCGGACCACGACGCCCTTACCTGCTTCGTGGGCATGGCGGAGATCCCCAAGGTCGACTGCAACTTGCGCCCACTCGCGCTGGCCGCTGGTGACCGGCTGTTGCTGTGTAGCGACGGCGTTCATGGTGTGCTCGGTGAAGCCGAGTTGCAGCAGGCTCTTACTCTTGACGCCCAACCGGCCACCGACGCTCTGATCGCCGCGATTAGAGCCAAAGCGTGGGACACCCAGGACAATGCTACCGCGGCGGTGATCCAGTGCCAGACGGAAGGTGTCATGGAACGTATCCCGGCGACGGTCGGCGACGGAGTCAAGAAGCGGCCATTGAGGGCCATCGCGCGGATCGCACTCGGCTGCCTGCTGGTCCTGGCGATTGGACTTGGGATCTGGCTATGGACCGATCCTTCCATGAGGCGCCGCCTTAGCCTCACCGCACCCAGTGAACCACCGACACCGGGATCGGTCATACCGCCGCAGCAACCGCTACAGCCACCCCGTGCGCCCCAAGAGCCCCAAAGGACAGCTACCACGAACACCGGGGCGGCAGCCGCGGGCGGCGAGACACCGTTTCCGAAGAAGGCCGTGCCTGCCACGATGTCGCCCGATGGGCGATGAAGGGCGGGCTTGAATCGGCGCATGAACCCGTATTTGACGAAAAGCCCCAGTTTGATCCCGCCGCCGCTCGGCTCCCTCGGCCCGCACCCCAGGAGCGCAGGACCATGCGCGACACTATCCACTTCCCGACCCACCGCGACCAGGAACTGGTCGACATCACCCGTCAGGTGCAGGCCGTCGTGGCGCGCAGCGGCATCCGCGACGGCCTGGTCCATGTCTATGCCCAGGGCGCGACCGCGGCGATCATGATCCAGGAGAACTGGGACGAGAGCGTGCAGGAGGATGTCATCGCCTTCCTTGCCAAGCAGATCCCCAAGGGCGTATGGCGGCACGACCAGCAGGACGGCAACGGCGATGCGCATCTCAAGGCGGGATTGGTCGGCCCCTCGGAGACCGTGCCCCTGAGCGACGGCACGCTCGGGTTGTCGACCTGGCAGAATCTGTTCTTCTGCGAGTTCGATGGTCCGCGCGACCGGCGCAGCGTGGTGGTCACCGTCATCGCCGACCGTTGAAGCCGTGGGACGATGCTGGCGTCCCTCAGCGACCGGCCCGACGAGAACAACGCGGTGGGTGACGGACGCGCCGCTCCGCGGCCGGCAGTCACGCCGTCACCTCCCCCCCGGCAACCCCGGTAACACCCCACCCCACGCCGCGCTCCCGGCATCCAGCCGCAACTGCTCGGCGTCCAACCCATCGACCCGCTCGGTGCTGCGCTGGGCCGCATTCGCCCGCTGCCCATCCACCGCCAAGGCGCTGCCGCTGCCGGTGAGGGCATCGATCCCGAGCTTGTCCAGGGTCGGAAAATGCCCGGTCTGCACCAGGATCGCCAACCACTCGTCGAGGTTCACCCGACTCCAGTCGACCCGACTGAAGTCCGCCACGTCGATCCCCAGGCAATCCGGGGCCTTGGGGTCCCCCCAGTCGCGTCCCAACTGCGGCCGGACTTGTTCGTTGAGGATGCGCGCCAACGGGGTGTTGAAGCAGCAGTAGGCATCGCGCTTCTCGATGCAGATCCCCAGGACATCGCTGCGGCAGTAACCGCCGACCCGAACGCAAGACTTCAGTTCCCGCTTGGCCCCCAACTCGAACTCATCCTGCTCGCAGGTCCAGATCAGTTTGATCAGGACCATCACGATCTGGTAGATCGCATAGGCCCACATGACCACACTCAGGATGCTCCCGATCAGCGGGGCGAACGCCACCCCGCCGTTGGCCGCCACACCATTGGTCACCGCGGCACCGGCGCCGTCCGCCGCCACAAACAGGGTGTTGGCCGCGGCATCGCCGAAGACCTGCGCCGTCCACTCGGCCGTCTGCATCATCAGACCGTCGGTGACTTCCGCCAGCCCGGCGTTCAGGGCCGAGTCCGTGGCCGCCGCCGTGGTGTTGCCCATCAGGGTGTTGGCGGCCGAGGAAAAGGCTTCGGTCACCGCACTGTAGGTATCGGCGATCGGACCGCGCAGGGTCTCCCAGGCGCCGCGCACGGCGCTGCCACTGTCCAGACCCATGACCGCGTTGTCGAGCTTCATGGTGGCGAACACCAGGGTCAGATAGTCGCCCAGCGCGGCATTGCCCGGCGTGTTGCAGCAGTTGACGATGCCGCCCACCGCCCGCTTACACTCACGGGGCTCGCCGGAGAAGACCACACAGCGCCCACCGGGGTCGCACTGCAGGTCGGCGGCCGCCATCTGCGCGGCCTGCAGGGCGGCAACCGCCTTGGCGAAGTCCGCCGATTGCTCGCCCGGGAAGGTCACGCATTCGGTCCCCAGACAGCGGACCGGTCCGGCGCAGTCCATGGTGGATCGCCGGTCGAGCACCGGGATGGCGTGGAGCGTCCCGCAGTCCCAGGTCTCCTCGTGCAGGTAACAGTGGCCGTTGGCATCCTGCGCCCCCTCCACACAGACGGACTTGATGAAGCCGCACTGCGGATTCTGCTCAAGCTCGGTGCAATCGGTCGGGCTGTTCCCCTCATTGAACGGGCATTGCGCATGGCCTTGGGGGTCGGTCCAGCACGCCATCTGGCCGCGGTTGAAACCCGAGCAGTCGGCGGATACATCGAGCTGGGTGCAGAACGGGCTCTGGCTGGGGATGGGCGATGGCGGAAAGTCCCCGGCACAGAGGGGCGCGCCGGCACCGGCGTAGCACCCGTTGCCGTCCAGCGCCGGGGCACCACGACAGGTGATGCTGCCCTGGCAGAAACCGCCATTCACCGCCAGGGCGTTGGCCATGGCGACGCACTGGGGGTTGTCCGACCAACCGCGGTCCTGCACCAACGGCGGATGCCTCAGGGTGACGGTCACGGTGTAGGCGGCGGAGGCCCGCCACCACTCCCGTGGACCCGTGGTGCGAAAGCTGTAGTCGTTGCCGATCGTGAAGGAGGCGCCGTCCTTCAGCTGCGCAGTCCAATCCAGGGTGATGTCGGGGCGATTCACCTGGTCGAACGTCTCGGTGCTCGCATCCGCGAACGCATACCCATCGAACGCGACGGTGTAGCGCTCGGTATATTGATCGATCTGGAACCACAGCGACGGGGCTGCGCGCGCCGCAATGGAGACCGACGCCGCGCTGATCCAGCTGCTGTCGCTGACCGTGTAGCCGAAGGTCTGGGGTGCGGCGTACGGCGGGTAGTTGTTGCCCATCAGTTCGTGCGGCGTCTCCGCATGGCGATAGACGACCTGGGTGCAGCCGCTCCCACAGGACTGCATCGTCGCCCCGCCCCAGGTGGTGACCAGGGCCACGATCGTATAGTCATGGAACAGCGAGCAGGACCCGCCACGGTCCTCCAATCGGTCGCAGGTCCGATAGTCCGGGACATGGGTGTGCCGCTCACTCTGATTGAAGCTGGTGTTCACCGAGCAGTCCGCGAAGGTTCGGCTGATCTCGGCGAAGTGGGTGTTCACGTCGTCGGTCTGGGACCACAGGGGGTCCAGGCGCATATCCGGACGGGAGTGGTCGACCGTTTCGCGCAGGGTGCGGTAGGCCGCGCCGGTGGCGGAATCCTCGCTCAGCAGGCCGGATTGGGCGTGCTGGCCCTGGACGATGGTCCCGGTATCATTCCCGAAGAGCGCGCTGAAATCGCCGGGGTTGCCGTTCTGCGAACCAGGAAACAGGGTGCTGAACGACAACGCGCCACCGGGGGTGCCGGGAAACAGGCTCAGGGTGTTGCCGCTCGCGGTCGGCACCGCGAAGGCGTTGCGCGCCTGGGTGCCCGCGGCCTGACCGACCTGTGCCGCGTCCTGCAAGGCATCGCCCCACACCAGCGCCCAGGGAACCCAGGCGACGGCAACGCTCAAGGCACCGGCAAGAACCCGAGTCCCCCAGCCCCGGCTAGAAGACCGACAGACAGCAGTCATTCCAGCGCCACAACAGGTACAGATGGTGCTCGCCCGGACCCGGGATGCTGCGCCACTCGCCCCAGCGGAAGGTACTTTCGCCGATCACATGGGCGCGCTGGGTCTCGGGCAGCGGATAGAACATCGACAGTTGGTACTGGCTCTTCTTGATGAAGGGGTCGATGGGGGCACCGCAGGCGGCATCCGCGCCCATGGTGCGGCGTGCCAGCCCCCGGCGATGCAGGGCCGCCAGCGAGCGGGCCGCATCCAGACTGGTCTCGCGCGGCAGGGAGCCCAGGCTGGGCTGCACCCCGGTGAAGGGGTAGAGGTGTCCCCAGGTTCCCGCACACCAGAAGAGTTCGTCGATCGGGCTGCCCGCGGTCGCCGCGGCACCGTCGGCCAGACAGGCGGCCAGGGCCACCGGATTGGCCAACCAGGCGGCTTCCGGATTGACGAAGAACGCCAGCTCCGCGCTATTCCAGGTCGGGTCGAGCTCCGACAGGTAGAGGATGTCGAAATCCATCAGGGCATCGGCGTTGCACCGGTCCTCGAAGAACAGATCGAGCAAGATCAGCAGAGGAAAGGCGTACCAGTGATAGTGGTGGAAGGCGATGTCGTCCGTGTTGTAGGCACCCTTGCCCTCGGTCCCGAGCAGACGCCGGCTGCCCAGCGGCAAGCGGATGCCGCCGAGAGCCGGGGAGCAGCCGGGAGCCGCGGTCAGCTCCACGATCCGCGCCGGTTCCCACATCCCGATGGTCATCCCGGGGTGCGGAACCCCCAGGGTGTCAGGGCAGGAACACAGGGGTTGGTCCGAGGCCCCCGCCGGCACCCGCCCGCCGCCGATCGGCATCCCGGCGATGCGCACCGGGAACAGGCAGGCCCAGCAGATATCGGTGATCAGCTTGCCGGAGAAGAGTTGGGCGTCGGGACAGCCGGGGTCGGATGCGCGCGCCGTGGCGCAGACAACGACCAGGCACAATGCCACGAGCATCACCGGCTGCGACCGCACCCGACCGCCCGAACTTGGCACCGCCCGGAGCCCCGCCATTACCGCGCCTCCGGCCCGCGCTCGGGCGGGACCTCGCGCACCAGGAACACCCGTCCCTGCGCCTCGACCAGGGCCGGGACCCGCTCCAGGGCGAAGCGGGCGCGCACATCGGGCGTCAACAGATAGACCGGGGCATCCAGGCGGTCCTCGACGGCGCGCAGGCCCTCCCAGCCCTGGGCGCGGTCGAGCCCGGACGCCAGGTACAGCGGGCGCGGCCCGGCGGTCTCGCCCAGCCGCTGCGCGGTGAGGACCTGGCCGGGGTCGGCGGCATCGAAGACGATCAGGCGCTGGGTAAAGGGCAGATGCGCCAGCGGGTTCACCGTCTGGCCGGCCTGGATCAGTTTGGTACCGTCCGGCAGCACCAGGTCCGCGCTGGCGGTGATGGTGGGTTCGATGGTGCGCTCGCGGGTTTCCCTGACCGTGGGAAGCGCCTCGAACGCGGCGCGGTGCCAGTAGCGCTTGTTTGCCGCCTCGCGCAGGGCACCGAGGTCGAGCGCGGCCAGACGCCGTTGCAACTCCTCGATCAGGTCCGGCTCGCTGATAGCGACCAACGGCCCGCGCACCCCCAGGTCACCGTGGGCACCGGTGCGGATGTGCTGGCGCAGCCAGTCCGGGGCGGACAGCCCGGTGACCCGGGCCACCACCCCGTCGGGACCGGCGGCAACGATGACCGGGGCGGTTTCGACGGCGTGGTCGCGGAATGGTGTGGGATCGAGTTCGACATTGGGCAGCGGATCGATGCCGTCCAGGAGCGCATGGATCGCGCGAATGGCATCCATCAGGCGCTCGCCGGGCGCGACGCCGCGGAAGACGATGCGCACGTCCGCCCCCGCGGCCTCGCGGAAGATCGCCCGCAGGGCCTCGGTGCCGAGCGCGCGGGTGACGAAGACGGTGTAGATAACCCCCTGCGTAGTGGGTTGGCCCGCCGCCAACGCCGCGGCGGCCGTGTCAGCACCGCACAGTTGGCCCAGGTCGCGGCACGCGGCAACGTCCGGCGGGGTCGCCTGCATCCGCGTCAGGGACTCCTTCCCCAGGGCTTCGCCCGCGGCGGTTGCGGCGGGGTCCTGGGTTTGGTGCAACCACGCCGGCAGCGGCGCCGTCTCGGCCGCGGAGCCGATGGCCTGGGCCTGGTCGCGCAAGGCACGCAACCCCTCGGGATCGCCAGCGGCGCGTGCGAATGGCGCGCTGAGGGTCGCCAGGATTGCCACCAGCGCCAGAACCAGCGTATCAATAGAGCGCATAGGCCCGCCCCAGGATTTGCGCCATCGGCAGCGGCCCCCAATAGCGCGAGTCGAAGCTGTCGGGTGTGCCGCCCATCATCCAGACCGCATCCGCCGGGACGGATTGTTCCCGGACGAAGGCCTCCGGCAGTTGCCCCAAGGCGGGGGCCAATGCCAACCCCTCCCCGACCGGCACCCCGTTCACCGCCGTCCGCTCGGGCGTCACGGCAACGTGATCCCCGGGCAGTCCCACCAGCCGCTTGACCACGATCTGGCCAGGGGCGAAGAAGGGCTGCATGGCCACCCCGGCGAAGAAGCTGAAGGTTGCACCCCTCTCGGGCTGCCGGTCGTAGCGGTCGATCAGCCAGACGCTGTAAGGCGGCAGGCACTTGTGCACCTGGCTGTCGATGCCGATGCGAAAGCGGGTGCCCAGGTAAAGGCCCAACGCGGCGAGAATGAGCAGAGCCAGTACGGCGCGGACGAGGAAGCGGCGTGACGCCATCCGGTTGATCACGGGCGCCCCTCCTGACCAGGCGCTTCCGGTCCGGTACGGACAACGAGCGCGGCTGGGGCCTCGACCACCGCCTGGCGGTCGAGCACCAGCACCCCGCCATCGGCCAATCGGCGCGCGAGCGCCCGCTGCCGGGCGATGACCGCACCGACCTGATCGGCGGGGAGTCCCTGTAGCACGTCGCGGGCGTCGAGGATGATGACCGGCGGGCGAGTTGCGAGGTCCGCGACGAGCGGGCGGACCTGGAGCCAAGCGCCCAGATAGCCGCTGGCCAGCGTGCAGAGGCAGACGCACAGACCCAGCAGCAGCCCGCCGACCCCGATTCCCGGCCGGCGCGCAGTCTCCGGCGCTGCCGAGCGTTCCGGGAACGCGTCAGGCCCCATGACCGGCCCCCCGTTGCAGCAACCGATCGATCGCATCGCGCACCGTCAGCCCCTCCCGGCGTAACGCCCGAATCGCCGACACATCGTTCGGCCGCGTGCTGTAGAGCAGGCGCCGGAACGGATCCACCACCAGTCGGCCGATGCCCGCGCCGCGGTCGGTGAGGACCATGATCTCGGAATAGGCACCGGGGACCGTGTGCACCGATTTGAGCAACTCCGCACCGGCCTCCGACATCGGTAATCGGTTCTCCGCGCGGAGTTGATCGATGGCTTGGGATGGCTGGGCCAGCAGCAAGGTGTGGGCGCTGTTGTCGGCAATCGCCCGGCCGGTGGGGTTGGTGTAGAGGTCGTTGAGGCTTTGGGTGACCGTGATCGCCGCCCCGAAGTATTTGCGGAAGCGTCGGTACCCCGCCTCGATGAACTTGGCCACGTCGCCCTGGGTCAGCAGGTCCCAGGCCTCGTCGATGAACACCAGCTTCGGCTGGCCGCGCTCCCCCAGGTACATCGCCTGCTGGATCTGATAGATCAGGATCAGCAGGATGACCTGCTGCAGGTGCTTGCGACCTTTCAGTTCCTCCAATTCCAGAACCACCAGGTTGGCGTTGAAGGCGATGGTGTTCTCGCCATGGAAGAAGCGACCGTACTCGCCGGCCGACGAGAAGGGATACAACTGCTGACCGACATCGTTCAGGCGCAGGTCCTCACAGGCGGCCAACGCCTCGGCGATGGCGTCGATGGTCATGGCGCGGCCCCGTGCATCCCACTGGGTCTTGAGCACGCGCTTCAACCCGGCAGTCTGGAAGTCGGTCAGCGGCTCGGTCGGCGCGGCCATGGCGGTCACCAGGGCGGCGATGACATCGGCCTCCTCGGCCCAGTCGACGATCAGGGCGAAGGGATTGATCGAGAGTTGGGCGTCGCGCGTGAAGGCGATGAACTGCCCGTCCAGGGCCTCGCACAGATTGAGATAGGAACGCCCCACGTCGATCACCCAGCACCGGCCGCCGACACTCAGATTGGTGGCAATGACCTCGTTGGCGAGGAACGACTTGCCCGAGCCGGAGGAGGCGGCGACCACCGCGTTGTAGTTGGTCGCCGAGTCGAACAGGTTCAGGTCCATCAACTGTCCGGCGCGTCCCACCAGTTGCAGCACCGCCTCCCCCGTCCCCTTCCAGTCGCCGAACACCGGCAGCAGGGTCGTCGCGTGGCTGGCGGCCATGGTGCGGTAGCGCATCAAGTGCGGGATGGCGTCGCGGTCCGCCCCGAACGGCAGACAGTGCAGGAACAGCGGCAGCGCGAAATACTGGTCCGGCATGACCTGGAACCCCAGTTCGCGCCAATAGGTGCGCAGATTGGAGCCGGCCGCGGTCGCCTCCGCCAGGGGGGTGAACAGGAGCAGGCCCAGATAGCACTGGACCGGTCGGTCCCCGTTGTCCAGACAGTGGAACAGGGCGTCATAGCCCGCCTTGGTGCGGCCCAGGGCGGGCAGATAGTTGACCATGGGACCCAGGGCCTGGTGCGTCGCCCATTGCCGCTTGGCGGTGAGCGTGACCCGTGCCGCTTCCGGGTCGGGGAAGCGCACGGTCAGACTCACCAGCACGTTGTGGCGAATCCCCCGCGTCCCGGACACCACGTCCCCCAGATACCGCGACGCCAACCCAAAGGCCACCCGGTCGGGGAAGCGCTTGACCGAGAAGGCTTGGGCGCGGTGCGCGCCCAGGGTGATCCCGGTGGCATCGCTCTCCAGGGCGTGGGTGAGATCCAGAAACTGTTCGCGGATCAGCCGGTGCGGATCGCACTCGGGGACGATGCGATCGCGCCAGCCGGCCCGCGGGTCCCAGTTGAGCAGGCTCGACATGATGCGTACATAGCGGTCCGCATCGAGCGGCACCGGCCGCAGCCCGGCCGTCGTGAGCACTTGCTGCGCGGTGGCGAACAATTCCGCCGCCTCGCGGTGTTCGTGCGCGCTGGGCAGCGCATCGGCCAGCGGCAGCTTGACGGTGACGATGACCTGAAGATCGCGCAGCCGCAGGTCGCTGCCCGGTCCCAGCGGCGCTTCGGCGCCCGCCCGCAGGAACGCCACGGACCGCTGCGTCGCCTCGCGCAGCAGTTCATCCCCATGCCCAAGGCGCAGCGCCTGCATCCGCGCCAGCTTCTCTTCCAGATCGGGCGAGGCCCACAGCACGACCTGCAGCAGGGTCTCGGGCGGCCAGTCGAGATTGAGCAGCACCGACAGCCGGTCAGCCTGGGCGCGATCCGCGCTCGCCAGCGGCTCGCAGACATAGCCGAAGCCGAGCGAGCGGTCGTCGAGGAAGAACAACTGCCGGTCCGGAGCATAGGCCAGCACCGGAAACAGTTCGGCCGCGCGGGGGCCGCGAAAGTGGCGGTGGATCATCGGGACGCTCCGTTCGCGGTCCCGGTGAGGCGGATCACCGGGGGCAGGTAGGACACCCATTCGGCACCCGCGCGCTTCACCAACTGGCGGGCCCGCGCCGCCGTGCAGGGGGCGAGCGGGCGGTCGCCGGGGTCACGGACCAGCACGCGGTCATGGGCGGACCGCCGGGGCGCCAAGGCCGCGGCCAGCATCCGGTCGCGCTCGACCGGCGACAGCGGGGCGAGGACGGACCACACCACGGCGGGGACGGTGATTGAATGACGGGGCATGAAAGCCGGGTTGCCGTCGACGGTTTCCCGCCGGTGCTCGGCCGGGATGGGCCGGTGATTCCCGCGCATCTGGCCTAGGCCACGATCGGCAGCGTCGCCGAGACCGTGGCGTCGATGATGTCGGGGGCCAGGAACAGCCCGGTGCCCGCCGCCACGCCCATGACGAAGCCCATCACCGAGCCGCGGGTCACGCCCGCCACCAGGCCGACGATGATGAACACGGCGGCGATGACGCGGCCCAGAAAGCCGGTCATCCAGCCGGTCAGGGTGGTGTAGAGCGGGGTGAACTCGGCGCCGCCGGTACCGGCGACGGCGGTGTTCGCCACCAGCATGGCGGCGCCGAGTGCGCACAGCGCAAGCAGCAGGGTCAGATGCCGGGGCGACGGCCCGGCTAGAAGTGCGATTGGTTCCATCGATCTCCTCATCTTGAAGGTTGGGGTTACGCGTATGCCGGTAGACCGGCGGCCGATTGCCCGATGCGAGGCACCGGACCACGGTGTTCTTCAGGCCCCGCGCCGGGTCGCGGGCGGCACCGCCGGTGGCCGGGCCGCGGGCGCCATCGCCTCGGTGCCGCGGGTGTCCATGGGCGGTGCGCGTTCCTCGACCTGGAGCGGGCGCAGGACGGTGTAGCGCGGGGATACCGACCCGTCGCCGTAGGTCCAGCGGGTGGGGTCGACCTCGACATAGACGGTGGACGGGGCGTGCAAATCGCCGCGGCCGTCTTCCCAGGCAGCGATCCACACCTCCATCGTCTTGGAGGGCGCGCGCCGCGGCGTGAGTTCGGCGGGACGCTGATCGCCGACGACCGGTTGCGGGGACGGGCTACCGGGCTTTGTGGTCGAGGCGCAGCCAGCGAGCAAGGCCGCGGTGCCGGCTACGGCGAGCAGAACGTTTCGGGGTATGGTCTTCATCGTCTTGCTCCTGGGGGGCTGCGGCCGTTGTCGGCGGCCCATGGCGCTTGGTTCCCGCTCCGGACGGCGACGCCCAAGGTGCCCGGGCGCGGCTCGGCGGTCGGGGCCGGACCCGAGCCTTGTGTCATTCCATAGATCGCGGACGGCGGCAGGCACAGAGGCGTGCTGGGGTAGCCGGCGCAGGCGTAGCGAGTGTTGTCGCCCCCGCAGCCGGCGAGTACCGCCGCGACGCTGGCGATCAGGGCGAGCGGTCCTGGCCACGGCCGGAGTGCGCGGATCATTGGCCGCCCTCCCCTGCCCCAGCGGTCCCGCCCTCCGCGAGCCAACCGGCCAGGTCCCCCGGGCGCCCCTGGTGGAGACGCCCGTCGGGCGCGATCAGAAAGGGGGTGCCGCGTACGCCGAGCAGTTGCGCGGTGACCAGGGCACGCTGGGCGGTCCCTTGACCACAGCCAGTCGTGCTGCCGGGCGGCAGATCGGTATGCTCGAACAGCGCCTTGAGCGCCACCGCGGGGTCGGTCGACGCCAGACAGTGCAGGGCCAGGACGGCCGCCTGCGACTCTGTGCCGATGGGCAGGGGGATCAGTCGGAACCGGTACCGGGCGGTGAGCGACGGCAGATCGGCCAGCAGGTCCGCGCAGTGCGGGCAATGCGGGTCGACGAAGGCCAGCACCGTCGGTCCGGTCCCGGTGGCGAGCGCGCCCAGATCGGCTGGATCGAGCTTGAGCCGCTTGAGGTCGATCCGCCCGGCCAGGTCTTCCTCTTGGGCGAGGGAGGTCAGTTCCGCGCCGTGCCACAGGTCATAGGCAGTGCCGCGAATCAGGTAGCGGCCGTTGTCGGAGACGTACAGCAGTTGGCCGTCGGTGGTCTCCACCGCCTGAAGGCCCTGAATCGGCAGGCGGGCCAGGCGGCGGATGGCGGGGGCGTCGGCGCCGAGGGGGGTGCCTGGAGTGGCGCCGGGAGCGACCCCGGACCAGGCAGCGAGCGGCGGCGCGGCACACGCTCCGGCAAGGAGCACCCACACGATTCGGACTGGACGCATGAAGGGACACCCGATGGCTCTTGGATAGGCCGTCAGATTGCCGGATCGGGGGCAGAGGAACGAGAGGCGAAGGTGCTGGTTTTCGGCGGGAATGCGGGAGGTTCTGCGCGCGGAAAGGACGACCGCCGCCAAACGTTTTGCTGGCCGCCCCACGAAGCGCGTCTGATCTGGACATCGCATGCGTGCGGTTGCCGCCGCGACGGGCCGCCGACGACCAGACCCACTGCGGCTGCCCGATCTCACGCCGATGGCGGGATAACGGCAGTGGCTCAAATGACGATCAACGACGGATCAAATACCGATCAAGAACCCAGCCAGTCTGTCCGAGATACGTGGTCCTGCACCAACTACCTCCGGAAGGGTTGGCGTTACATGCCCCCAACTTCAAATCTGTCCCATGTGGGATCTTCATGCTCCCAAACGGTGCTGGTTGTGAAGACCCGATAGCGCTTACGATCTGACAGCGGGCGCGGACCCAATCGTCTCGCGCCCCGCCCATCCTGAGTCTCGTGTACCAACGATAAGGGCGCTACGCAGTGCCCGACCTACTATTTCGGCATATCCCGCAGGCCGGTAGACGCGGGCTTGGACTCGCCAGTACCCCCGGCATCGCTCAACGCCATGTAGGTCTGCAGGCTTGCCGCATACTCCTGTTCCAATTGGGCCTTCTGACGGGTGAGCGCAGCGGTATCGCCGCCAACGGCCTTGCCTTTCAAGGCAGCGGACTTACGGTCCAGGGTCCCTACGCGCCGCTGGAGCTGTGCCGCCTCGGCACTGCCGGAGCGCTGCTGAAGGTTCGCGACCTGGACGGAGAGTGAGCGGACATTGCTGTTCAACTTGGTGACTTGACGCTTGAGTTGACCCACCTCCTCCTGCTGGGTCTGCCGGGTCTGCTCCAAGGTCAGGTTGTCCTGCGCGACCCCCTGGTTCGCCTGGTGGATACTCGATAAGGCATCCTCCCGCTCCTGTTTACGTGCGGTGTAGTCGCCCCGCGTGACACCGACCAAGCCGCCGAAGAAACCGCCGCCGCGCGGGTCATTGGCGCGGTCGGGTGAAGTTGAACAGCCCACCGCGAGGGTCGCCACGAGCGCCAGTGTGATTTGCCGATACATGGTTCTATCTCCTTGGGAGTCACGAGGTGTTAGACGCTCAAATGGTCGTTGATCGCCGCCACTTTCCGCGTCTCACCATCGAGCTTTTCAATGTTGGTCTTCAACACTGCGATCTCTGTCTTAAGCTTCCCCGTGTTGGGGTTAGCCGCGGTCTTGCCGTTCGCGAAGCTGGCGTAACTCATACCTTGCCGCGCCAGCTCATTACGTGAATCGGCCAGCAGCTTTTTATTTGCGGCCAAGAGTGCGGAGACCTTCTGTTTCTGAGCCGTTAACTGGCCGGCTTGAGCCTGGCGCCGCTTGACCTGTTGCCTCAGTCGATTCGATTCGGCAGTCAATTGCTTGATATCGCCAGCCAATTGGATGTTGTGGGCCTGTAGTTCCTGGTTGTATTTTTGGGCAAACGCAATCTCCTGATTCAGGTGGTCCTCATCGCTTACGAATGCCTGCTTTGCCATCACCATCGCCACGCCGGCCAATAGGCCGGTGAGGGCGCCGACGCCGGCTCCCACCCCTGCACACGCCGCTCGGTCCTTCTTGCAACTGACGCCTCCTCCGACCGCACCAATCGCCGCACCCGCTGCCATCGCCTCAGCCATCGTGCGTTCCGCATCGGCTTGGGCCGCGGGCGATAACCCGCCGGCGCTGGTGTCCGGCGGGAGCAGGTTTGCCGGGATGGTGACCTTCTCACCCGCCTTGACCTTACTCGGCTTCAGAATGCCGCTGCGGGCCGCGATCGCCTTGTCGTTGTCTGGGTTCCCGGTGTATTGCAGCGAGATATCCTTCAATGATTCGCCCGGGGCGACGGTATGCACCACATCTGTCCGTGGTGGTGGAGTGGATGCGCAAGCGACAGTGATCACCGCCACGACGACCGTGATCAGGACCCGCAGCCCGACAGCCGAACCCCGGGGCCAGCTATTTTGATACCGTGCCGTATTGTTTCTCGAAGTCATTTCCCCATGCCTCTCGTGAAATACGCCGTGTCGCCCGATACTGGGCGACGTGGTTTGCCAACAGGACGATTGCAGTCCGTTCCCGTTCGGACAGGTCTCGCTTGCCAAGCACGGCGAGCGCCTGATCCACATAGGTGTTTCCATACTCTCCCAACTCCGCCACGCGCTTGGCATAGGCATCCAACTGCTCGGATGCGTTCTGTCGCTTCTCCGCGGCCTTGTCTTTGACCAACTTCAGTTGATCCTTAAAGCGGTCGCCGAGTTGCTTGACCATTTCTTCCAACTCCTTGGCGCGGGCGCTCATCTGGGTCGCGCCAAAGAGGAAGCTGCCAGCATTCGCGGCGTTGCGCAGTGCATCCTGGGCGAGGCTGCGGGCGCTTTCCTGTTGCGCCTGATCCATCTTTTGCTCGGCCTGTTCGATGTAGCTCTTGATCCGGGTCAGCTCCGTCGAGAGGGCCTGGTTCTTGCTCATGAGCTCATCGATACCGGCATGGGCCATACCCACCGCGGACGCCCCCTGGGCGACCGGATGCTCCAGCGTCAGACCCACGGGTGTATTGGCGCGAATGGACGCCTTGTACGCGTCATAGCCGGTCTGCAGGGTCTGCCAATAGTTCGGGGAGACGATGACGTCGGACCCGATCGTGAGCCGGATGCCGGTGGTCAGCGACCTCTGCTCCTCCATGCGCTGGCGGTCGGGATCCCAGCGATAGATGCCGACCTCGGCCCGCGCGGCGGAACGCAGTTCCTTCGCCGGGGTGAGCACGCTCCCGCCGCGGGCGACCAGGCCGCCCGGTTTGCCCTGCCAGATCTCGGGCAGGAAGTGCTGGGCGGCCAACTCCTGAACGTTGCCGAGCAAGTCGTACAGACCCAGTGCATTGGGCTCGCGTAGACCGATGGGGCGCACCTTGGCCTTGGCATTGTCCCGGTGCCAGGCGTAGTTGTTGAGCGAGGCCGCAGGTACCGGGATCGCATCGCCAAAGGTGCCGGCGCGGATCGCCGTCTCACCGCCGCGTGCCGCATACTCCCATTCGACCTCCGTGGGCAGACGCAGGTACCCGGGTACGCCTTCCAGCCTGGGCAGGTTCTTCAGGCGTTCCGGGTGCCCGGAGTCGAACAACCACTGGTTATACGCATGGACGAAGGCCTCGACCGCCGGCCAGCCAATCCCCGACAGCGGTTCGGACAACGCCGCCTGGAGCCCCTGCCCCGTCAGCTTCGCAAGCTCCTTGTCCTTGGGGTTCCCGCTCTGCGCAAGCAGTGCGTCCAGACCCATCAGGGCCACGTATTGCCCCTTTGTGACTTCGTATTTGCCCAGGTAATAGAACCAGCCCTGATCCCCGGGGGCGGGGAAGGAGCCGTTGATCTGTACCCGCTGCAGACCCTCGAACATCCCGCCGTCCGGGTCGCCGAGTTGGATGATCCGTTCCTCGCCGCCCCAGAACGACTTGCCCGGCACCAGGATCGGCCGGAAGACCATGGTCGTATCCGCGGGCATGGGCAGCGTCAGGTCCCCCTCCGCGGGTTTGGGGTTCGCCGGGGTTGCGGCTGGCGCTTCCGCGGCATTGACCTGCGCGGCAAGGACCAGGGCCGCGAGTACCTTGATTGGATGGACTATCACTCGTTACTCCTCCCGTAGGGCCTCGGCGGGGTCGATGCGCGTGGTCTTCCAGGCCGCGACCAACGAACTCACCAGCGCTACGATCACGGTTGCGACGACGGCGATCGGCAGATAAAGGTTGGGCAAGGCACAGATCCGTTGCGCGGTCCGGCACGCCTGACTCGCCACCGCCAGGTCCGCAGCAAAGACCTGATTGATCACCATCGCCAGCGCGAGATACCCAAGGATCGCCAGCAAGATGCTCAAGCCCGCGATGGTGGTGCCCTGGTAGATCGGGAAGCGAAAGACCGCAAGCCGCGCGAGGCCCAGCAGCCGCATCACTCCCAGTTCCCGGCGCTTGCGTTGCACCGCCGCATAGAGGCTGGCAATGAGCGCCGCAAAGCCGCCGGTGATGCCCACCACCGCCACCAGCCAGAAGACCCGGGTGAGCCCACGGTCGAGGATGCGGATCCGTTCGATCGCCTGACCTTGGGCGATGACATCGATCCCCTCACGGCGCAGGTCACGCTCCAGTCCGGCCACGTCGTCGATGAATCGCGCATAGAGGCGGAACCCCTGGAACCCGGTGCGGGCCAGCAGGAAGCGCCCGCTCCCCAGGTCGTAGGTGATCGGTCGATCCGTCGCGGTGCGCAGCACCCCCAGCAGTTCCGTCGGCACCAGTGCGACCCCCGTCACTCCCGGTCCGGCCACCGCCAGCGTGAAGTGCAGCGTCCCTCCGGCCGGCCGCGCCTCGGCCTCGATGGCAGTCGAGGCAGCGGACACCGATCCAGCCGGCAGCAACACCTGGAGTAGCCGCGTCGAGTCGCCCAATTCCCCGCGCAACGCCCCCCACGGCGGCGGCGTCAGGCCCAGCCGGGCCGCATCGTCTGCCGACACCGAGAGTCCGAACACGGGCGCGGCGAGCGCCTCCCCATTCGCCTGGGCGAAGCGCAGTGACGTATCCGTCACGTAGGGCAACAGGATCGCGCCCGTACCCCGCAGCTTGTCCTTGATCGTTCGCACACTTGACATCTGAATGGCCCCGGACTGGATACCCAACTCATAGACATGAAAGTCGGGCGGGACGGGAAGGCCGGTGCGCAGCCGGAACGCCTCCGCGGTCAACGGGTCACTTCGGGTCAGGCCAGTGTTGATGCTCAAGCCCGCCCGTTGCACCGCGGTCAAGGGCTCCGGAACCAGGACCAGGATGCCGTCGAAGCTCGCATAGGGCGTGGGGCTGCCGCCGTCCCAACCGCGTCCCGGGACCGCCATCCCCTCCTTGTAACTCTCCACGTCGAGCACCAGGCCGAGCGGGGCATAGACCCGGGCCAGGGTACCGGCGCGTTGGCCGAGCACGGCGGCGACCCGCACCCGGGTCACCCCTTGCTCCGGCTGTCCGCCACGGCTGCGGGTCGCCCGCAGTTCCAAGGTGTCGCCGGCCTGCACACCGAGCCCCTCCGCCGCCACCTGGGTGAGGACCACCTCTCCCGCCCCGGGGATGGCGCCGCCGTTCTCCAGGATCAGCGGGTCCCCGGCGCCGGTCGGGATCAGGTCCAGGAACTGGGTCCCCGGTGCGTCTGGCTTGGCCGCCCCGATGATGGAGGATGCCGGCAGGATGGTCGGCGTGAGGAACCCCACCTCGGGCCGCTTGCCCCAGGTCGCAAACCAGAGCGGGTCATAGGCGCGGGTCTCCGCTGGCCGGATCTCCCGGTAGGCCGGGTCTTGGACCAGGGCGCAGCGTAGCGTCTCCACCGTGCCGTGTTTGAGCCCCATCAGGATCAGCAGCGGCGAGATCACCGCCGCCAGGGCCAGCACCAGACACAGTGTCAGGACCCACTCGTGCCCCAGGTCCGCCAGGGCCAGACGCAGCACGGTGGCGCGCGTCCGGCGCGCGGAACGGGGCGCGGACTGCGGCAGGGGCGGGATGATCGCGTCGGCAACCATCAGCCGACACCCTCCCGACAGGTAGAGCGGGTCAGGGTATCGGAGACCTGCTCCAGGGTGAAGCCGAAGGTGCGATCCGCCACCCCGTCCATCAGGGGCCGGTCATGAGTGACCATCACGATGGTGCTGCCCCCGTCGCGGGCCAGGGCACGAAAATCCGCGACGATCCGGCGGGCCCGGGTACGATCTACAGCCGCGGTCGGCTCGTCCGCCAGCACCAGGGCCGGTTGATGGATCAACGCGCGCAGGATCGCGACCCGCTGCCGCTGGCCGCCGGACAGGAACTGGGGCTTCTTCCCAAGCAGACCCTCCACCCCCATCCGTGCCGCCCAAGCCTCCACCCGACCGGGGACGTTGGCGAGTCCCTGCACCTGCATCGGCAACTCCAGGTTCTGCCGTACCGACAGGAAGGGCAGCAACCCGCCGGTCTGGAGCACATAGCCCAGGTGATCGCGGCGCACCCGCGCCAGGGCCGCCTCCCGGCCCGCCGCCCACAGGGCCGCGATGTCGATGGGCAGCGCACCCGTCGCGCCGCCCGGCGCCTGGAAACGGAAGGCGGCGCAGCGCGTCGGCCGCGACACCAGGGCCAACAAGTCGAGCAGCGTGCTCTTGCCGCAGCCGCTCTCGCCCACCAGCGCCACTAACTCACCGGGGCGGACGGCGAAGGCGGGCACATGCAACTCGAAGCCGACGCCCCCTTGCCCCCTGGACTTCATCAGGTTCTCGAACGCCAGTACCGGCGCGGCCGTCAGGTACGCGGCAGCCGGCTGGGCGGGGGGGCGATAGGGCCCTGGGTAGGGCATGATGACCGTGGCCTCGTTCGAGTCTGCATCCGTTGCCGCAGACCCCTGGCCCCGCGATTGTCGCGGGGCCTCATGCCCATACCCCGTCCCCCCTGGTGGGGGAGGGTCGGGGAGGGGGCCGGGCCCGCGGCTGGCGCTCATACCGCACCGACCACAGACGCGGTACTGTGCGTCACGGCAGCGCATCCAGGTGCAAGGGATAGACCTTATCCGCGTCCGCATCGGACTCGTTCAGCTTCACCCACCCATCCACGTCCTCGTTCACCGCCCGGTACAGCATCAGCTTGGCGTCCAGGCCGTTTTGCAAGGTCGCCCGCTCGCTCGGCGTCATCCCCGCGTACATCTCGTTGCTCAGCGAGAGGATCTGGCTCTTGTAGGGCAGGCTTTCGATGAAGGCATCCAGCAGCCCTGCGCCCTTGAGTTTGTCCGCGTTCTTGATCTGGTCCGGGTTCTTCACCGTGCCCGCGGCCACGCTGGACAGCGCGTCGAAGAAGGCCATCTGGGTCAACTCCGCCTGCTTCATTGCCTTGGTCACCAACTCCAGCTTGGTCACCAGGTCGCTCAACTGTGCCTTGGTCAGCAGCACCCGCACCTCCAGTGCCGGGGTCGCCGGGTTCAGCGGGTCGCGGTCGAAGGCCCACACCAAGAGGTCCCGGGGCGGGGTCTGACCCTTGCCCAGGTACTCCACCAGTGCGGTGTCGATGAGCTTCTGCATCTTCTGGCCGGCCTGGGCGGCGGGGTCATCGGGCGAGACGGCAACGGCAGGAGCGGGCTTCCGCGGCGGGGCGACCGGGACCGGCGCCGCCGGGCTGTCCAGCAACACGGGTGGGGTCGCGACTGCCGCCGCGGTGGCCGGCATATCCAGCAACGGCTGCCCAGCGGCGGGCGCCTGTGTGTCCGCGGGACCGCTGCCCGCGGACCTTACTTGTGCATCGCCGACGGCGGCCCCAGTGTCCCGTTCGATCCTCTTGATCAAACCGACCACCTGATCCGTGGCGGCCTTCACCGCTCCCGCGAAGTCGTCCTTGTTCTCCACCTTGATCTCGATTAGGCCCGTCTCGCCCGCCGTGCCGCGGACCTTGGAGAGGGTGGCGAACTGCTCGCTCGCCACTGGATGGTCGCTGGTCGCGCGCGCCTCCTCCAGATGCAGGGCCAACAGATGCACCTGAGCGTCGTCGGCCATGATGCGCAGGGTCTTTTCATCCAGCCCGGTGGTGTTCTGTTTGTGCCCGACCGGGTGTGAGCTGGCATCCCCTACCAGCACCACCAGCCGCAGGGCGTTGTCGGTCCACTGGGTCGACAGCGCGGTCTTCATGCCCGCGAAGGCCTCCTCCGGGTAGTCGTCGGAGCCGACCGTCGCCGCCTTGGCCTCAGTTTCGAGGATCCTGGCCAGTTGATCCGCGCCCACCAGTTGCGGCGTGAAGTTCTTGCTGACGAACTCCAGGGCCGGCAGGGTCTTGAGGTCGTCCCGATACCCGACCAACCCGAACCGGATCCGATCCCCCGCCGCCGCGCCGGTGCCCCGCGCAATGGCCGCGATCGCCTCCTTGGTCCGATCAAGATAGGTCTGCATACTGCTCGTCATGTCCATCACGAAGACCAGATCGACCCCCAACGTCTTCAGCGCCGCCCTGTCCTGCAGGCCGCCGCCGACCTGGGCCGCCTGTTGCCGGAACTCCGGGTTTGCCAGGGTATCGGTCGCGCTGCGCTCCCCCGGCACCGCCGCGGCCAACTGGAGATAGCGCGCCTCGTCGCCGTCGACATTCACCATCTCAAAGTCGACGATCGGCAGCATGTAAAACTTTTCGGTGATGTCGACGAACCGCTCCGGCTCCTTGCTCACCACCCCGGTCGGGACCTGCTGCTGCTTCAGTGACGCATAGGCCGCACTGAACGCCTTGGCGCGTTCCGGCGACTCCACCATGGACTTGAGCCGCGCCCGGTCATCGAACATCAGCACCCGGCCGCGCGCCTCGTCCCCCTCGCCCGGATGGCTATAGGAGACGACCAGCGCCTGCCGCCACTCCAATACGTCTTTCGCCCGCATCCAGCCGATCGGCTGGCCCTGAGGCGACTCGCCCACCCAATACCAGCCATTGGGATCATTTGGCACGCTCGCGTCCAAGTCCTCGCGGGCGAAAACGAAGAGTGGATAAAAGGCCCTCACATTCGCGCTTACGATGCTTCCATTATCCTCCAGCTTGGCCTGGTAGACGTTCGAGAAGGGCCGTGGCAGTATCTTGAGCGGCATCGCAGTCTTCGCCTCGCGGCAGACGCCCTTTTCGGGGCAGTTCACCTCCACGGCGGTTTGGGCCTGGGTCGGCTGAGCCGCACCGAAACCTACTGCTAGCGCAAGAGCGAAAAAACGTCTGGTCGTCATCTGGATCTCCTCTATTGTCTGCAAGCGGCGGTCGTGTCGCGCCGGTGCACTTAAATCGTCGCGTTAGCCGAACCCGCGCAATGCTTCAGTCGAGGCGCGATGGCCGAAGTGCCGCATGGCGTTCAACACCCCGCCGCGGCGAAACCCATAGGCCAAGGAGCAAATGCATTGGCGCAGCCGGGCGCTTATGCTCGCTTCTATTTGATCGCGATGCCCTTAATCACGACGTAAAAGCGGTTTTGGTTTCCTTCGACAAATTGCGCGGTGAATACGTAATCATCTGCGCTGCCCTTTCTACTCTCAAGTCGGATGCTTTCCAGTCGCGGAATATCCGGCACCAACTCCATATCGTCTCTCCTTCGCTGATCCTTCCAAGACGCTTCCTTGCACATATTGCGTTCCCCCACGTCATCAGCCAAATAGCAAGTCCCGTAATCGGAAATCCTTACTTCTACGACCTTCTTTGATATGTTCGTAAACCTGAGCTTCAACAACAGGCCCTGCGCCTCAGAGCTGAGGGATACCGCCTCGATCCGAACAAAATCATTGTCAAACCTTGGGTGGTTCTCGCCCACCTTCTTTCCGGTCCTCTTCTCTCCACTGGCAGGGAGAGGCGCAGCACCGGCCTCTGCTTGCTCCACCAATTGCCCGAGTTGCTGCGCAACGACTTGCGTCTTGGCAATCCGCGTCTGCGCGGCACTGAGCCCCGTGCCGCTCTCTAACGCGACCAGCCGTGCGTTCACGTCCACCGTCTCCCCAAGGTCACGCAGGCTGCCGAGTACAATGGAATCCGCGCCTAACAACTCACCGAGCTTCTTGGCCGAGTCCAGCTTCACCAACCCGGAGTAGCCGAGCTTCTGCTCCGCCAACACCTGCTCCAACTGGCTGCGCTCCACGACTTTCATGCCCTTACTCAACAGCGCAGTGATCAGGCTCTCCTGGATGCCCTGACCCAAACTCGTCACATTGCCGTCCAGGGTGAAAGGGGCAACCACCAGACGCTTGACCGGGCTGCGCGCTAGGTAGGCACGGTCGCCGTTGCGCGGTGTCTCCAGTTTGGCCAACATCCGCGCCACCGTGAGCTTCTCCAGGATGCGCTCGGCCTCGGCCTTGCCGATAACCCTCTCCTCATGGCCGAGCAACTGACCGCCGACCTGGATCGGATCGCCCAACCGCACGATATCGAATTGACTCCCCTCCAGGATGCCATCCTGCTCACCAAGTGCGATATAAACCGTATCCCCCTTCACCTGCGCTACATCCCCTTGGCGCTTCGCGACCAGCC
The DNA here is from genome assembly GCF_903933125.1 of uncultured Lamprocystis sp. Classification (GTDB taxonomy): domain Bacteria; phylum Pseudomonadota; class Gammaproteobacteria; order Chromatiales; family Chromatiaceae; genus Thiodictyon. Next base: position 27,541 of record NZ_CAIZIZ010000534.1, read on the forward strand.
GGTCCGCCAGGTAGGCCACCGCCTGATCCGTATCCATCGGGGCCGCTCCGGACGGAGCCGCCGGCAGCAAAATGGCAAGTGTCAGCATAATTGCCAAACGATTCATCGTTGCAACCCCTTTAGTCTGTAAATCGGAAACCAGTCTGAACTATTCGTTACCTGCTCCGCGCCCTGGCAGCGTCGGATGGGCAGAATGATAGAGATTCCGCTCTCTTGCGCTGGAACCCGTATCAATCGCATGATTCGTAGTCCCATATCGAGCTGGTCCCGCCACTGATTCCCAGCACCACACCGGCTTGATCTAGCCGAAGGCGGACGCCGCGCTTCTTCCCGCGATCCCAGTAGATGACCGACCGCTCACGGCCCTCGTCGATATGTTCTCGGCGCTCCAATCCAGATTGACCTCGATACGCACCGTCTACCCTGTCAATCCGGTCGCCGATCTTAACACCCTGAACCGTGATGATATTCTTCGACTCTTCAGGAACTTCAATTTCGGTGAGACGTTGATCCTGGAAAAGTAACCCGATGGTTCCATTTCTGGTTTGAACCTGCGCGTAGAAGCAGTTCTCCGATTGTTCGCTGTTGTAAGACACGTCCGCTCCAAGCGCCGCCGACGCCTCGACTCGATTCATACCGATCCGCAGCGGGCCATAACCGGTCAGGCCGATCAGCCAGGTGCCATCGGTCGCGATCAACTGCTCCTGCTGAGGCGAGGGTTTGGTGCACAAGGTCTGCAATCTGGGGATCACGAGTGATCCAGCGGCGAATTGGCCGACGGTCTTGCTACCGCTCTCATAGCCACGCAGCCATTTTGAACCGTCGGCCTGTTGCGCCTGCTCGGCGCTGGCCAAGCGGATTCCCAAGTGCATGTGCTCCTTGCCGTCACCGTTGTGGTCCAGGGTCGGGTCGTCGTTGTGGTCGTTGACGTAGCCGATGATCGTGTCCTTGGTGACTCCCGTTCCAACCGAGAGACCGGTGCAGATGCCGTTCTCGCGTTTGTCGCAGGGCCGGATGTGCCCATAGATCGAGAGGATATTGGCCGTCTTGACTGGCGTGCCGGCGCCGGAGATCAGATCACAAGGGGCGCCCAGGTCATGCTCTACCGCCGCAACCAATTCGCCGTAGCTTGGCGCCGGACCGTAGAATACGACCTTGCCGGGACCGATCGCATGAACGGCGGCACCCTCCGCGAGACGCTCATCCTCGCCCAAGTGATTCTTGTCGTAATAAAAGCCGCGCCCGCCATAGGACCCCGGCACATAGGGCGTCACCGGAAAGTCCCAGGCGTCCGACGAAGTAGCAGGTGCGCCCTGCGCCGACTCAGCGTCCGCGTCCAGTCTAAGCAGCGCCTCGATCTTGTCCTTGGGCAGGATAATCTTGACCGCCTCGAAACTTTTTGGGTTGGTCCACCGCCCGATCGCGGTGATCTCAAGATCGCGAATTGGGCACAATGGCGCATCGCCGGACCCGGGACCGAACCAACGCATGGCTTCGTTGGCGAGTTCCTTCCCCACGTAGATTTCGAAAGACTCGAAATCGTAGTCGATGGAAACCGCTCGTCCACCAAATAGGGCATCCAGACTACCGGCGTGATTTCCAAAGTAGCAATTGTCGCCGACGGTAAGTGCAACCTCTCGGACCATATCCAGGGGATCCGGCGCGTACCGCTCGAATCCAGGCACCACCGGGTACGGCAGGCGGCCCACCGCTTGTCCGTTCAAGGTCTCATCCGCCATGACGAACATGGGGAGCAAAGATAGCCCAAGCGCGCCAAGCAGAATAGGATGAAGACGATACAGTGTAGGCATGGTGAGCGTTCCTCTACTTCGGCGCGGTGTATGCCTGACCTTGCTCGTAGGCCGCAAGGCGTTCCGCATAACCTGGACGGTTGGCCTCCTGAGTTGCCGGCAACAACGCGATGGCCTTCTTTTGCACCGCAACGGCTTCCTTAAAGTCATCTGTTCGGGCATAGGCGGCCGCCAAGGTGTCGAGGTGAACGCTTTGATCCGGTTGGAGGGAAATGGCTTCCTTGGCGTACGCCACGGCGAGTGGGCCATTCAGGAAATCAGGGTCGTCAGTCGTCGCATGGGTCCAGGCAAGCGCGTTGAATATCTGCGCTCGCCAGTTCTTGGATAACGCGCGCTCGATTGCCGCGACCCTGGCGGCGATGGCCTTGGTGGACAGACTGGAAAGGATTTCCGTATACTCCTCTTGCTGGCCCATCGACATGGATGTCGCGAACCTTGCCTGCATTTTCAGAACGGCGATCTCGGCGTCAAAGCATTGTGCCGATATGATATAAGAGCGGCCAAAGTCCGGCGACATGGAAATCGCCTTGTCTAAATTGCCTCGGGCGTCTGCCCCAAGTTCTCTCGCCTCCATGAGATAAGATTCCTGGAATTGCCCGCTAACGTTCCCGCCCAATGTGTCCGCGCATGCCCGTATCCTTGGGTTTGTCGCCGCTTTCTCGGCCCCTCTGCGCAGGCTTGCCGAAATCACCGCGCCTTCCTCACACCCCTTGGCATGTTCTTTTGCCGAGATCGCAGCGGCCAACTCTTTATAGGTGGCGAGATAACGTTCTTCGAGGGCCAGATATTCTTGGTTATCGACGTACAAGACTTTCTCGGAATAGTCCTTGGTATCGGCGATAAGAACCTTCTTGTTGTCTCCGCCTCCGGAGACAATCTTGACCCGGACGTCATCCAGAATCTTCCACTCCAAGAACGTGCCATCGCCCCACCGGCCGTCTCCGTCCTCGAACAACTGGAGCGTGTCTTTGTAATTCCCGGTGTTGATCCAGATGCCCACGAGGTCTTTGGCGGTCGGACCGCCAAAAATCCCGCTCACCGCGGGGTGTGCGATAAGGCAAAGAAGCAAGGTGATTCGCACTAACGGTCCGCGCCTATCGACATTGCTCTCCTTCACGCTGTTCTCCGCCTTCATTGAGAATCTCCTCGCGTCAGGAATCATGACCGAAAAACCTTGATCATCATTGTGGCCGCTGATGCATTTTGGCGTTCAGGACGACCAGAAATCTTCCAGCGACGCACCGTATCGGTCGGACTGAAGCCCGTCCTACAGACTCCGATGATTGGTGCGATGATAGCGCCTGCAGCGACTAACGCTGGATCAAGCCTTGGCAGTCGCCGGCTCATTCAAAAACGCCCGCGGCACCCGCGTCGTCCAGATGGAACTCGTCGAGTTTCCACTCCCCATCGCTCGGGTCTTTCCAGACCTTAGCCCGCCCCTTGTACAGTTTGCCGCCTTGCGGCAGGCCGGCGAGATGGCTCACGAGCACATAGTCGAAGGTCAGTCCGTAGAACGGGACTTGCATACCTTTGAATGCCGCCTCATATTGGTTGCCGTAGGTGATAGACCGGAACTCCCGCCATCCCAGAAACAGCCGGAGACTGCCATCGCTCTCGCCCGTGACCCAGGGCTGCAGCGAGAGTGAAGGGTCGTAGAATAGGAAGGGCGTTTCAATGAGTGGGGTGTCTTCGCTACCCTGCTTGTAGCGCGCGGCGCGGACCGAGGCGAGTCCACGATTTACCAAGTAGCCAAGTAGCGGCTTATTGATATGTTCGTAGCCATCGTTCGTAATGACGCGCAATGACAACAGGCCGCCGAGGACGTGGTCATTGATGAAAGCGAATTCCTGGGCGCTGTCCGGCGGCGGGGCGCGCAACACGACATCCTCTGCAAAGCCGCTATGCAGAAAGACGAGGTAAGCGACCTCGTCCGGGACACCGGCGGCGCGGGCGGCTTTCAACGCACGTTGGGCGCCGGCAGCGCGCCGCTGTTGGTGGTTCGCCCAATCGAGGGAACCTTCGGTCGGCGTGGGTGGGATCGGCTCGGACCTTGCCTCGGCGGTGCCGTCGGACGGGTAGATCCCAGCAGTGTCGACAGGGCCACGGCGCCCGCTGCGCAGCACCGGGATCACTACCGATGCGGCGGCAAACTCCTTGGCGGCGGGGCTGCCGCTAACGTAGCCGCGGAGCCATTTGCCGCCGTCCGTCATTCTGGCCTGCTCGGCACTGCTCAGGCGAATGCCTAAATGCAGGTGCTCCTTGCTGTCGCCGTTGTGGTCCAGGTTTGGATCGTCGTTGTGGTCGTTGATATAACCAATGATGCTGTCCTTGGTTACATCCGAGCCAACGCTGAGACCGGTGCAGGTGCCGTTACTGCGCTGGTCGCAGGGGCGGATGTGGCCATAGATCGACAGGATCTTGTCGGTCTTGACCGGGGTGCCAGTAGCCGGAATGAACTCGCAGGGGCCGCCCAGATCATGCTCAACCGCGGCGACCAATTCGCCGTAGCTTGGGGCCGGGCCATAATAGACGACCTTGCCGGGGCCGATGGCATGGACCGGGGCGCCTTCCGACAGTCGGATGTCTTCGCCCAGGTGGTTCTTGTCATAATAGAAGCCTCGCCCGCCATACGAGCCCGGCGTGTAGGGGGTCACCGGAAATGCCCAGGCATCCGCGGACTGGGCCGCAGCGCTGAGTGCCGATGGTGGCGACGCTTGCGCCCGACCCTGGTGCTCGATTTTGTCGTTCGGCCGTTCGATCTTGGCGGCCTCGACTCCCTGGGGACTGGTTCGCTCGGCGCCGGCTTGGTTGGTAGCCGCGGCGGAACCTGGTGTACCCTGAACGTCTGGCGATGGTCTGACGACGATATAGGGATCGGCGTCCACCGTCGTGATATTCCATTTGTACGAGCCGAAGAGCCCGAACACCGTGGGTTGGGCTTGCGCGTTGTGCTCAACCACCGTCATGCCCTTGGCCACCGAGACCGAGAGCGTGCCATTGACGCGAGCCCCGATCGACTTGAACTTCTTGATGTCGTCTTGACTGAAGCGCGCCGCGGAGATGCGAATGGTGCCGTCCGGCCGTGTCTCAACGGCGAAGATCTTGTAATCTCTCGAAAGAAACCAATAGGGCTCGCCGGGAATTCCGATGGTCTCGACCAGCACCTTGTACCGACCCTTGCCTTGATAGTCGACGGACTTGAATCCGGGGCTACGGCGCAGTTCTTCCCCGCCCTTCGCCAACTCGGCCTCGTCGCGCTCGGTGAGTCCGTGCTCCGTCGCCGCGGCCAGGGCCATGGCAAAGGTGAGGGTGCCGTCGTACTTGAATGTATAGCTCCCGTCGCGGTTCACGACGACCTCGGCGGCGAAGTCTTCGGGTAGCCAACAACCGGCCAGCACCACGGTCATACCGGCGACAAGCGCAATAGAAATGATGCGAAGTCTACGCATTACTCTCTCGATGTATCCTGAGGTGCTGGTCATCACCTGGCGCCTGCGGTCACTGCACCGCGACCACCAGCCCCGCCGCATTCACGGACTGAACTGCAACGGCCTGCCCCAGGAACTGGGTCATGCCGGTGAGTTCCGCCAACTGGGCCGGGGCGCCGCGAAAGCGAACCAATAACTCACCAAGACCCGGCTGGAATTGCTTCAACTCGACCTTATCGACGCCGAAGACCCGTGCGAGGCGCTGCTTGAAGCGGATGAGTGCGGGCAGGTCCGCGACCCGTACCTGGACGGGGATCAGGCGCCCGGTGTTGACCTCGGCCTGCCAGGCGCGCGTCAGGCGCTCCAGGACGATCGGGAATAGCCGGTCTGCGGCCTTGGCATATCCGTCGGCGAGTGCCGCCGTCTCGTTGAGTCCGGCGCCGTTGGCGCTTTCCGCGGCACTCAGGATCGCTCGGTTGTCTGCGGGCTTGACGGCCTCGGCGGCGAGCGCCACGACGACGCCGTGCAGACCGACCCCGCCCAGAGCGTTGCTGCTCTGCACCTGACCGCGCAGCCGGAGCAAGACATCGGACGGCTCGGCGGAGTCGGCGAGCCGCAGGCCCTGCCTGGCGAACTCCTCCCGGAAGCGGAGGACCGATGCGGGCGGGTCGACCCCTTGATCCTGACCCTGGACGGCGACGACGGGATTGCCCACGGCGTCGAGCAGGATGCCCATGGCGGTCAGGTCATCCTTGAGCGGCCCGGTGGAGACCTGGGCTTCGATCCGGACCTCAAGCACACCGTCCTTGCTGGTCTCGTCGAGGACGCTGTAGGTCTTGATGTAGCCCGCGGTGCGGTGGTAGACGCCGCGCTCGATTGACTCGAAGTTGCGGGTGAAGCTCTCGGCGCTGAGGTAGGCGCCCAGGGTCTGGGTGAGGGCGGCGGCGAAGGCCTCCTGCAAGGCGCGCTGACGCGCGGCGGGCAGGTCCGCACCGTCGATCAGTGCCTCGCCCGCGCAGGTGACGACCTTGACCCCGGCCGTTGGCGCCTCTGTCTGGGCGATGACGGGGACGATGAATAGGGCACCGATCAGCAGGACGGCCAGGGTGAGTGCGCGGCGGGATGTCATGGGGCGTCCTCCAGGATCAGGCTGGCGAGGTGGTCCGCGTCGGTGCTGAGATCGGCGGCGCGTTGCGCATAGAGCCGGGCACGCTCCGCGTCGCCCAGTTGCTGGTAGGCTTGGGCGAGGTCGGCCAAGACGGCGTGGTAGTGCGGGCCGAGGGTGGCAGCCAGCTCAAGCAGCGGGAGCGCCTGCTGCGCATGCCCCGCCGCGAGCCGCTGGTGGCCGAGCAGATAGGCGGCCTCGCCCGTAATCGGCCCGGCGACGGCTCCGGTTTGGGTGAGTGGTTCGAGCAGGGCCGCCGCCTCCTGAGCGCGACCGAGCCCAATGAGTGCCCGGGCCAGGGCAAGCCGGGCCTGGGGGTTGTCCGGCTTGGCCCTCAGGAGGTCGGCCAGCGCCGCGCGGGCAGGCTCGTACTCACCCATGGTCAGGTGGACCTGGGCCAGGTTGAAGCGCGCGGCCTGGTACTCAGCGGCCGTGGGCGGAATGGCGGCATAGCCCTCGACGGCCTCTTGGTGGCGCCCGAGCCGAAACTGGGCGTTGGCACGCCGCAGTCGGGCGGCGGGCTGGTCCCGGACCTCAGGTGGCAAGGCTTCCCAGGCGGCGATGGCCGCGGCGAATTGACCTGACCCATAGCGGGCGCTGCCGATGTTGAGCGTCAGGTCGGGACGGTCCAGGCCCAGGCGTTGCGCTGCCTCCAACTCGGACAACGCCGGCTCAAAGAGCCCGAGCGTCAGATATTCCTCACCGAGCAGGCTATGCTCCCAGGCGGTCTCGGCGATGCGCGGATGAAACTGGAGCGCTGACTTGCGGCCCTCGTCCAGCAGCCACAGGCGCCCTTCGGCCAGGGCGAGATGGGTCGGGGACTGGAACAGGGATTCGTAGACGCGCAGCCGGGTGGCGGTGCCCAGGTCTGCGGTCAGGAGGTAGAGGCGGCGACCCGCGGTGTCGGTCAGATAGAGGTCGCCGGTCGGGGCGATCACCACGTCACCGATGCGCGGGTACGGGCCGGGCGGGGTCCAGGTGGCGAGGGTTTTGCCGCTAGCCTGGCTGGTGAAGGTCTTGTGATCGGCGGCCACGCAATAGGCGACCCCGCGGTCCGCCGGCAGACAGAAGTCAGCCCCTGGATGGCTGGACAGGAGGGCGATGGCTGGAGCCAGCGGATCGGACTCGCTGCCAAACTGGACGAGCGCGCTGCCCTCGGTGTCCCAGACCGTCATGCGTCCGTCCCCGAGGCGGGCAAGCCGGGTGGGTTTGCGCAGGAGTCGCCGGCCGTCCTCGTAGGTCTGGGCCGGTTCGCCCGCGGGGCCGATCACGACCACGCGGCGGCGGTCGGTGTCCGTGACCCACAGACGCCCGGCGGCGTCGGTAGCGATCGCAGCCGGGTGGCGTGGGAGCTTGGAGCCAGGGTCAGCGGCGATCAGGGGTTGCCAGGCCATACCGTCCGCAGCTAGTCGGCGGATGCCGCCGCGCGACTCGTCGCTCAGGTACAGTTCACCCGCGGGAGTAGCGGCGATGGCGAGCCCGACACCCACATCGCCCAGGGGTACCTCTGCCTCCAGTTCCAGGAAGGGGCTGACCGACTCCCGAGCCGGCACGGGCGCGGCCAAAGCTGGCATAGCCCCCAGGGTGAGCGCCAGGCAGAGGCCCAGCGCGGGGCGTCGGACCGGTGGGTTTGAGGGGCGCGGGGTCATGGCGTCTGGCTCGCTCTTGCCGGGTCGTCGATCAGTCCGTGACCACAATGACCTTGGCGTCGCGCAGCAGCCCGCCACTGGAGAGTGCGGCGATCTGGGCGGCGCCGGCGTCGTCGACCACCAGGTCGGTGCGTCCGGTACCGGCCGTCTCGGCGGCCTTGACGACCAGCGGATTGGCGCCGGCGCGCGGGTCCTTGCGGGCCTGGTCGAGCGACTTGCGGTAGGCGCAGAGGCCGGTGGTGACGGCGGTATTGGGGTCCGCGGTGGCCAGGTCATAGAGCACTTGCCCGGTCGGGCCCAGGACGCGGGGGAACATGGCGGCCTGGGCGCCGATTCCGGTGGCATCGACGATCAGGGCGGTATAGGCCGTCGGGGCGGCCGGCGGTTGGTCTTGGAGGGGGGCGGGCGCGGCGGCGGCCTTGGGTGCGGC
>NZ_CAIZIZ010000535.1 GCF_903933125.1 uncultured Lamprocystis sp.
AAAAGAAGATGCTCTCACAAAGACACAAAGACACGAAGAAGAAAAGAGAGATAAGAAGCCATGAAAGGCTTCTCTATCTTTGTGTCTTTGTGTCTTTGTGTCTTTGTGAGAGGATTTCTTCTCTTCCTTCCGTGTCTTCGTGAAAAACCCTTGATCGGGCTCCCAGGCTCAAGCGCGTAGGATGCGGTGAGTACTCGAACCGCATCACCCACCTGCCGTCCCACCGCGCCCCCCCGCGCGTTCTTCATCCCCCAGTCACCGCCCGCTGTTAAGCTCTCCCCGGCCAACCGTCGGCCGTGTGCCGGTGAACCCGCGTCGACCCGGAGCGCACTTACCTGGACCTGGTCGCCAACTTCAGGAGCCGCCACATGCCTTTAACCCCGACCACTGCGCCACCCGCGCAGACGCCGCCCCTGGTCTGGACCCGCTCACATCGGGGTGAACTCAGTGCCGCCAACCGGGTGGTCGTCGACGCGGCGGCGCAGCTCATCAAGGCCGGAGCACGCACGACCCTGATGCCGGCCTTGCAGGCCTGGCCGCCGACCCATGTGGTGGAACTCTTCGTGCACCTGCCGCTCAAGCGCGCACGGGTGCTGTTCCGTTGGCTCGACCCCGAGCAGGCGCGCGTGATCGCCGAGCTGGACGACACCTTTCGCGATGTGCTGCTCGCCGATGCCACCGTTGAACGGCTGGTGCACGTGATCGACGCACTGGAACCGGAAGAGGCGGCCGCCGCCCTGGCGCAACTGCCCAAGGCGCTGCGCAAGCGGGTGCTGCCCCTGTTGCAGGGGCACACGACCATCTCTGAATTGGCGTCCTTCGAGGCCGAGTCGGCCGCCAGTATCATGAGCCCCAAGTTCGTGGTCGTACCGCCGGATTGGACGGTGGGCCAGACCATCGAGGAGATCCGTGCCCACGCCCACACCATCGGGCGGCTCTATGCCGTGTATGTGGTCGACGCCGAGCGGCGGCCGCTCGGCTATCTGCGGCTGCGCGACCTCCTGTTGCAGCCCGACACCGAGCGCGTCGGCGACCTGATGCACACCGACTTCATCGCCGTCGGGCCGGATACGGATCAGGAGGAGGTGGCGCGGATCGCCGAGCGCTACGAACTGTCGGTGGTCCCGGTGGTGGACCGCGTCGGGCGTCTCATCGGCCGGATCACACCGCAGCGCCTGGAACAGGTGATCCGCGACGAGGCCGCCGAGGACATGAAGCGGATGAGCGGTCTGCCGCGCGACGCCCGCCCGGACGAGTCGATCGGGCGGATCGTCCGCGGGCGGGTGCCCTGGCTGCTGCTGGGGCTCGCCGGAGCCACCCTGTCGGCGGCCGTGGTCGGCGCCTTCGAAGACCAGTTGGCGCGGGCGGCCATCCTCGCCACCTTCATCCCGATCGTCATGTCGAGCGCCGGCAATGCCGGTATCCAGGCCTCCACCGTGGCGGTGCAGGGCCTCTCGACCGGCACCGTCACCTTCGACGATCTGGGCTGGCGGCTGGGCAAGGAACTGCTCGCGGCCCTCGCCAATGGGGCCATCGCCGCCGGCGTGCTGATGGCCCTGGTGCTGTTCATGGCCCAGTGGGTGGCGATCGACAACCCGGTGCGGCTGGCCCTCACGGCGGGTCTGGCGCTGACCACCGTCATTACACTGGCCGTCGCGGTGGGAGCGACCATCCCGCTGGTCCTCGACCGGCTGGGGATCGACCCGGCGATGGCCACCGGGGTCTTCATCACCACCGGCAACGATATCATGGCGGTGGCGGTGTTCTTTCTGATGGTGAGTCTGATCTATCTGTAGCCGAGGGGCGTTCCGCGGCAATTCCAAATGTGAGGGTCTCGTGCGACCCATGGTGGATGCGGCGCGCACGACCGCCGTGCCGAATCCCGAACAGGATGTAGCGCGCCTTATCCACCCTACAGCAGCTTCGGTTTTGTAGGGTGGATAAGCGCAGCGCATCCACCCACAGCCCCACCGACGGCTCCATGCTGCCTGGTCGGCGCCGCGATCAGGTGACGACTGGTGCGCGTGTGGGCTCAGGAGAACAGGAACACCGCCGCACTGACCGCGCAGGTCCACCGCCCTTGGGGGTCGCCTTCAGTGGCCGCGGTCATCGACAGACTCTCGATCACCAGGTTGCTGTGCTCGTAGATGCTGCGGCGCTCATTCCAGGCGACCTCCGGGTCCAGTTCGAGCCCGAGCGAGCTGGCGAGCATACTGGCGGCGAGGTCGTCGGCATGGTCCCCGCTCTGTGCCGCCGTCTGGCCGAATCCGTGGTGTTCGGAGATGTAGCCATAGCCATCGGGGTCGGCGGGTCGGGCGAGTCCGACACTGGCATGGATGCGGCGGCCGGGCTCATTGGTCTCGATGCGGGCCATCACACAGAAGGTGATGTCGCCGGGCTTGAGGATCTCCACCCCGACCTCGCGGGGGATCAGGGCGCAGTGGGGCGGGACGATTGACGAGACATAGACCAGGTTCTGCTGCTCGATGTCGGCATCGCGCAGCGCCAGCTCGAAGGCGGTCAGGGCGTGGCGGTGGACGCCGATGCCCTTGGTCAAGAACACGCGCACGGGTGTTGGAAACATGATCGAATCCTCTTGGCAGTCACGGCGAGATGAGGCTACCCGGGTGCGATCCAAAGTGATGTGGTCGCAGATGCACGTAGGATGGGCAGAGCGAGCGCGATGCCCATCCGGCCACCGCGACGCTTGAGGCTGGGCATCGCTCTCGCTCTGCCCATCCTACCGAGAGACCCAGCCCGATCAGTTCTGATCACACCCCTACCGCCGGGACGATTCGCAGGCCGGTAACTTATGATGTGATCCAGACGATTTTGGCGACCGGCGTTTTCCGAACCATGACACCCACCTTTGCCATCCCGCCCACCTTTCTCGGCAGCACCCTGGATCCCGCGGCGGCGCGCATCTGCGTGGCTGGCGTGCCGTTGGATCTGGGCACCACGAACCGCGCCGGGGCACGCGAGGGGCCATTTGCGGTGCGCCGAGCCAGCCGCATGCTGGTCGATGGCGACAACCCGGCGAACTGGCGGGATCCGCGCACGCTGGGGGTCGCGGATGTCGGCGACTTCGCGATTGCCCTCGGCGACCTCCCCGACTCCCTGTCCCTGATCGCCGAACAGGCGGCTCAATATGACCACCTGGTCACCATCGGCGGCGACCACAGTATCACCCTGGGGCTGCTGCGGGCGCTGGCGCGACGATGCGAGCCGTTGGAGCCAATCGGCCTGGTGCATTTCGACGCCCATGTGGATACCTGGCCCGACAGCTTCGGCCAGCCGCTCGGCCACGGCTCGGTGTTCTACCGGGCGATCGTCGAGGGCCTGGTCGACCCGCGGCGGATGATCCAGATCGGCATCCGTTCGCCCTGCGAGCGCGCCGTTTACGATTGGACCCTGGCCCAGGGCGTGCGCATCGTCACGGCCGAGGAGGTTCATGAGACCGGACCGCGGGCCGTCGCCGCTCTGGTGCGTGCAGTGCTGGGGTCCGGCCCGGCCTATCTGTCGTTCGACATCGATGCCATCGATCCCGGCCAGGCGCCCGGCACCGGCACCCCCGAGGTCGGGGGACTGTTCACCTGGCAGGTCATGGCGATCCTCAAACGGTTGCAGGGGATCGACTTCCGGGGCATGGACTTAGTCGAGGTCGCCCCCGCCTACGACCAGGCCGAGATCACCGCGTTGGCCGGGGCCACGGTAATTTGGCAGTACCTCGGTCTGCATCCCTGAGCAAACAACGGCTGCCGCTGCCGCAGCGGCCACCGGCAGGTGCGCACATGCAGGATGCGCCCATCCGCCCGGCGGAAGTTAGAGGTCCGCCACAGACGCTCGGCGTCCCAGGTCAATTCGTCAGCGACCTGGCCGCGGTGGCATCGAACTGGCGCCGGCGCTCGCGGCTGACCACCAGCAATTCCCCCAATGCAGGCGTTGATCATAAACCCGGCCACCGCGCGATCTGCACGGTCGCCGGTCCGCACAGCGGACCCTACAGCGGACCGTCCGCGGCCGGCCGGAATGATGATCAAGGCCGCGTCGTGCGGACTCGGGCCGGGCTGACGCCAACCCCGGCCCGAGCAACCGTTGCCTATCCCCGCTGCGGATCGAAGCGGTCGGCCGTCATCACCTTGGTCCAAGCGGCGACAAAGTCCCGGACAAAGGCCTCACCGCCATCCGCTGACCCGTAGACCTCGGCGATGGCACGCAACTCGGCGTTCGATCCAAAGATCAGGTCCACCGGCGTCGCCGTCCATTTCAGCGCGCCCGTCGCACGGTCTCGTCCCTCATAGAGGCCGGGAGCGTCCACCGCCGGCGACCACCGGGTGTTCATGTCGAGCAGATTGACGAAGAAGTCGTTGGTCAGCGGGCCGGGGCGATCGGTGAACACGCCATGCTTGGAGCCGCCGCTGTTGGCACCCAAGGCGCGCATCCCGCCCACCAGTGCCGTCATCTCCGGAACGGTCAGCCCCAGCAGGTCGGCACGGTCTACCAGCAGCTCGCTCGGCGACCGGCGGTTACCGTCCGCAAAATAGTTGCGGAAGCCATCGGCCGTCGGCTCCAGCACGGCAAAGGACGCGACATCGGTCTGTTCCTGGGTGGCATCCGTACGCCCGGGCCGGAAGGGGACGGCAACCTTATAGCCGGCATTCTTGGCCGCCAGCTCGATGGCCGCGGCACCGCCCAGGACGATCAGATCGGCCAGCGAGACCTGCTTGCCGTCGGCGGCGCCGGTGTTGAAGGTCGCCCGGATGCCCTCCAGGGTCTGCAACGCCTTCGCCAGGCTGGCCGGATCGTTGACCGGCCAGTCTTTCTGCGGCGCGAGGCGAATGCGCCCGCCATTGGCACCGCCGCGCATATCGCTGGCGCGGAAGGTGGATGCCGAGGCCCACGCGGTGCGCACCAACTCGCCGGTCGTGAGGCCGGACGCCAGGATGCGCTTCTTGAGCGCCGCGATGTCGCTGTCGTCGATCGGCGGATGGTCGACCGCCGGCACCGGATCCTGCCAGAGCAGCACCGCTGCGGGCACCTCGGCGCCGAGATACCGGGCGCGCGGCCCCATGTCGCGATGCGTCAGCTTGAACCAGGCCATCGCGAACGCGCGCTCGAACGCCTCCGGCTGCTCCAGGAAGCGCTTGGAAATCTCACGATAGGTTGGATCGAACTTCAGCGCCAAGTCCGTCGTGAACATGATCGGCGCATGGCTGACACCCTGCACGTGGGCGTCGGGGACCGTGTCGGCACCCGCTCCATCCTTTGGCGTCCACTGAATGGCGCCGGCCGGGCTGCGGGTCTGCTCCCAGTCGTAGTTGAACAAGTTGTTCAGATACATCATGGTCCAGCGCGTCGGCGCGCCGCTCCACGCGCCCTCCAGGCCGCTGCCGATGGTGTCCTCGGCGTTGCCCTTGCCGCACCGGTTGGCCCAGCCCAATCCTTGTTGCTGGATCGGCGCGGCGGCGGGCTCGGCGCCCACGCACTCCGTCGGCTTGCCGGCGCCGTGGGTCTTGCCGAAGGTGTGTCCGCCGGCGATCAGGGCGACGGTTTCCTCGTCGTTCATCGCCATCCGGCCGAAGGCCACGCGGATATGCTCAGCGGCCGCGAGCGGATCGGGATTGCCGCCCGGACCTTCCGGATTCACGTAGATCAAGCCCATCTGCGTGGCGGCGAGTGGATTCTCCAGAGTGCCTTTGGCGTCGGTGCGCGCATGCCCGAGCATGTCCGCCTCCGGACCCCAGTAAACCAGGTCGGGCTCCCAGTCGTCCGCCCGACCGCCGGCGAAGCCGACGGTCTTGAAGCCCATGTCCTCCATCGCCACGGTGCCGGCGAGCACCATGAGATCGGCCCACGAGATGTTGCGTCCGTATTTCTGCTTGATTGGCCAAAGCAGGCGCCGCGCCTTGTCGAGATTGACGTTGTCGGGCCAACTGTTGAGCGGGTCGAAACGCTGCTGGCCGCCGCCGGCCCCGCCGCGCCCGTCAGCCACGCGGTAGGTGCCGGCACTGTGCCAGGCCATGCGGATGAACAGGGGGCCATAGTGGCCGAAATCGGCCGGCCACCAGTCCTGGGACTGGGTCATCATTGCCTTGAGGTCCTTCTTGACGGCCGCGAGGTCAAGGCTCGCGAAGGCCTGCGCATAATCGAAGTCCGCACCGTAGGGATTGGACGCCGGGGACTGGTCGCGCAGGGGCTGGAGATCGAGCTGGTCAGGCCACCAGAAACTGTTGGGCCGCGCTTGGCCAACCGCCATCGCCGGATCTGCAACTGCGGTGGTCGTCAGCAGGGCCGTGAGGACGGCCGCCGGGATCGCCTTCATAAGCATGGGAATCTTCTCCTCGTCTTGCGTGGGTTCGACTGTGGTGAGCAACACCGCTTGTTGTCTGACTCTCCTTGTCTTGGCGCTGTGGCCTGGAGCGAGCGTCGTCGCGCAAACCCAGGCTGGCGCTGCTTTGGCGGGGCGTTGCGCGGGTTAAAGGTAGGCCACCGAATTGCTGCGCGCAAACTGGCAGTATCGGTTGTCGCGATTGGTGTCGACGATAGCGGGCACATGGTACTTGGGCGATTTCCTACAATTTGGATACCGGTCAATGTAGGTGCGACTTCAGTCGCACCTGCGTCCGAATCGGTGCGACTGAGGTCGCACCGACATCCGAGCCGATGGTGGGTGGTATCCGGTGTTCCGGAAATCGCCTAAAACGCGGTCGCGAGCATTCCGACGTCTAGCGACTCAAGGCGCGCGAGAACACCGCTATTCGGACTTGATCCGGCAGAATCCCCGGTCGGCGGCGGCGGTGCCGCACCGGAGTCCGACCGGCTGCGAGTAATGAATAGTCCGGCAAGCGCCTTACGTTGTACCATTGCAACAAGCAATATCCGTGGGTTACCTCTCTCCATGGTAACTTCTCAAAAAGTCATGGCAACAGTATCAGTATGCTGACGAGATCAGTTAAAGTATCGCATCGAGATTAACCCTCACCTTTCCGCCGTACCTTGACATGCCCAGCCCGATCCGCCTGCCCGAGATCCCCGACGCG
>NZ_CAIZIZ010000536.1 GCF_903933125.1 uncultured Lamprocystis sp.
ACAGAAAATGACTGTCTGAACCGTCCGGTTTCACAAAATTTCACGAATGTAGTGCCACTGACCAATTTTTTCCGCTGTAAGCGGATGATCTTAAGAGAGAAATAATCTGAGGTGTTAAACTTGGGCTAGGCTACGCCAGCTACGTCGGTGGTAACGGCTTAGATCTGGGCAATGGCATCGCCGTGGACAGCGCCGGGAATGCCTACCTGACGGGATATACCGCATCCACCGACTTCCCGATCCGCCAGCCCCGGCAGCCTGACTTGAATGGAGTTGCGGATGCCTTTGTCACCAAGATCGCGGACCTGCCCACCGCAACCTTGGCGGCCTTGCCCTGGCTCGCTGCCCTCGGCGATCTGACGGGTGACGGCACCCAGCACCTCGCGGTCTTGTTCGCCGATGCCGCGGCCGGGACAGTGACCGCCCAGATCAAGCAAGCCACCACCGGGACCCTGATCCAGACCTTCGTCTTTGATCAAGGGTATGCGCCTCTGGACCTCGCCGTGGTCCCCGACCAGAACGGCAACGGCGCCGCGGAGTTGGCCCTGCTGGGCCGCCAGGCCGCGAACGGCAGCGTCCAGGTCGAAATGCGCGACACTCGCACCGGTGAGCGGCTGAGCCCGTAGGTTGGGGTGAGGAACGAACCCCAACACCCCGGCCGCCGATCGTTGGGGTTCGTTCCTCACCCCAACCTACCGGGCTACCGGGCTCAGCCCCCGAATGCCTTCTGGATCGCGTCCAGATCCAGCGCTTCGATGTACTGCTGTACCGCGGCGCCGTCCGCCATGCCGGTGCCCTTGCCCTGGATCAGGATGCGGTTGCCGATCATCAGTGTCACCTCGTGCTCGTTGGTTTGCGCATCGTGCTTGATGATGCCGCGTTGGCCTTTGATCGTGTAGGGCTTGGTGTTCGGGTCGGCCTGCATCATGAAAGGGGAGGACAGGAACATGGTCAGCATCGGTAACAGCGGGGAGTCGGCGGTCACGTTCAGGTTGACCTCAGCCCCGTCCTCGCGAAAATAGCGGCGGCCCAGGTTGGTGCCCACGATCATGCTGGCGAGTCCGGCGGTCTCGGATTGCGCGGGGTCGGCCTGCCAGCCGGCCAGCGGCTCCGGCAGCAGCTTCAACAGGCCCGCGGTCATTTGCTCCTTGATCTTGGCCACGACGAAGTTCAGGGTGTCGGCGGCGCTGTGCAGTTGGCCGGCCTCGTAGGCATGGCGTGCGGCGTCCAATTGATCAGTGACCTCGTCGGCCTGTGCCGGAGCGGCGAGGGTCAGGCAGGCGGTCAGGGCGACGATCAGCGGGGTGCGGTTCTGCATCGGATGGCTCCGGTTGAGTCCAGTGTTTGAGCGGGCATTATGGCCCGGACCGGGTGGGCCGACCAGATTGAATATGGACCGGCGTCCATTGTGGTTGATAGTGGGTATGGCTGGCGTCGGCTCTGATCGCGGCCTATCATTTCGTCTCTGTCTGTCTTCACCTGACGGTGACGTCGCGCCACTGTCGGCAAGCTCTGTGGTCTTGGATGACAATGCCCGATACCAGTTCTCCCGTCGGTGAGACGGTCTTTTATTTTGGTGTCGACCTGACGCTGCTGAGAACGCTGCGCGATCACCTCGGCGCGCGGTCGATCGCGGTGCGCGCGGTCCGAACGCTGGCTGGTCTGATGCTCGCGGCCGACGGCCGACCGGTGCCGATCCTCATTCTGGAGCCTGGTATCCTGCGGCCGGGGCGGTCGGTGAAAGCGATCCTGGAGCGGCTGGAGAAGGGCACGGGTCTGCGTCCACGCCTGATTTGTCTGGTCGGGGCCGCGCCGTCGGCGGAACCCGTTGTCTATCAATGTCCGGACGCGGTGATGACCCTCGCCGCGCCATGGGATGGGACGCGCATCGCCGAGCAGGTGGTCGCGCTGATGACCGCGGACATGCCACGGCAGGGACGGGTGTTGGTCGTCGATGCACTGGCCGCGGAGTGTCTTGAGATCGTCGCGACCTTGCGGCGGGGCGGCGTGCTGGTGGAACATGTGGCGGATCTGCACCAGGTGATTCCGGCCCTGGAAGGTTTTCCCTGTGATCTGATCCTGCTGGATCTCAACCTGCATCAGGACGATCATCGGGAACTTGCGGCAACGATCCGGGCCCATGCGGCGGCCGATGACCTGCCGATTGTTTTTCTCTCGGCGGAGGCGTCCCCGGAGCATCACGGCGAGGTGCTGCATCTGGGCGAAGACGATTACCTGGCGCGGCCACTCGACTACGATCAATTGCTGGCTACGGTGCGGGGGCGGATCGACCAGGTCCGCGCGTCCGAACGCTCAAGCCAGCTTGTGCCGGGGACCAGGGGCGCGCGGGACCGGTTGTTGCTGAGCCGAACCCAACTGATCAAACGACTCGATCACGCGATTCTCGTCAATGCGGGGACGGATTCTGGTCAGGCCGTGCTCTGCATCCGGCTCGATGGCTCCCCGGTCCTGGGGGCGGCCGAGGAGACGGATGCCGGTGCCTTCGGCTCGCTGGTCACCGAGTTGATTCGCTCTACGGCGGGGGTGGCACAGCGCGCTGCCTGCGCTGGCGAAGGGGAGCTTCTGCTGTGGGTGGGGTGTGCATCCAACGGTGCGGTGGTCGCCTTGGCCGAGGCGATCCACCAGGCTGCCGGTGCCCTGGTGGTGCCCCCGCGAGCCGGTGTCGCGCGGGTCTCCCTGAGTATCGGTATCGGCACGCTCCTCCCATCGGTGGACAACGCGCTGACCTTGCTGTCGCGCGCCCAGTCAGCCTGTGAAACGGCACAGCGGGCCGGTGGTGACCGGGTTCTGGTTCACCGGACACTGGATGATCCGGCGATGAGCGGCGGCGAGTTCGGTGACACGCCGCTCTTGCGGTTGCTGCAACGGGCGCTGGCCGGGTCTGGATTCGAGTTGGTCTACCAGCCGATCCTATCCCTGCACAAGGCCCATCAGGAGCGCTATGAGGTGTTGCTGCGGCTGCGGACGCCCCAGGGCGATATCATCCCGCCGCTCGCCTTTCTCCCGGTCGCAAGGCGTTGCGGCCTGCTGCCGGATCTGGATCGCTGGGTGTTGTCTGCGGCGTTGCGGACGCTGCGCCAGGAGCGGGACGCCGGACGGCGCACGCGCTTGATGATCCATCAGTGCGCCGCGAGTCTGGCGGAGCCCGGTTGGCTGCAATGGGTACGCGATGAGATCCTGCGCCTGGACCTGATCCGTCAGCGTCCGGTCCTGGAGTTCAACGCCGTCGACCTGCTCGCCGACGAGGATCAGGCCCGGCTCCTGTTTCCGGAACTTGGTCGGCTGGGGATCGAGGTCTGTCTGGCCGGCGTGACCGACAGCGAGGATATGCTGGGACTGATTGCCCGTCGGCCGATCGGCACTGCCAAGCTGGCCCGCGAGTTGGCCAGTCGCGAGACGGGCGCCCGTCTGCGGTTGTTGGTGCAGGCGCTGCACCAGCGCGGGGCCCAAGTCATCGCCGCGGGTATCGAAGACCCGGCGGTCATCGGGCGGATCTGGTCCAGCGGGGTTGACTATATTCAGGGCAATTTCATTCAGTTCCCGGAGGACACCCTGAGTTTCAATTTTCAGGAAGGCGTGATCGGATCATCATGAAATTGCTCGCGCTCGATACCTCCGGTGATCTTTGCTCCGTCGCGCTGTTCGTCGATGGTGTCATCGAACAGCGTCGGGAGCCGGCGCCGCGTCGCCATGGGGAGTTGCTCTTGCCGATGATGGAATCATTGCTGGAGTCGACCGGGATAGCGCTCAGCGCGCTTGACGCCATCGCCTTTGGTCGCGGCCCCGGGTCCTTTACCGGGGTCCGCATCGCGGTCGCGGTCGCCCAAGGGGCGGCTTTCGGCGCCGGCTGCCCGACGGTCCCGGTCTCCACCCTGGCCGCCATGGCGCTCGGCGAATACCGCCGGACCGGCCGCCGCCGAATCCTGACGGCGCTGGACGCGCGGATGGGGGAGGTGTACTGGGGCGCATTTGAAGTCGCGGCGGATGAGTCGGTCGTTGCCGGCGGTGCGGAGCTGGTCGTCCTGCCGGGGTGCGTGCCGGTGCCCACAGGCATCGACTGGTGCGGGGTTGGCTCCGGTTGGGGCGCCTATCG
This sequence comes from uncultured Lamprocystis sp., assembly GCF_903933125.1. Taxonomy (GTDB): domain Bacteria; phylum Pseudomonadota; class Gammaproteobacteria; order Chromatiales; family Chromatiaceae; genus Thiodictyon. The sequence goes on from NZ_CAIZIZ010000536.1 coordinate 4,115, forward strand.
AACGGTCCTCGAACAGCGGGTCGGCACCGGTCTCACGGCCGTGGTGGCCGACGGTGTCTGCGAAGCTGCGGACATTGCCCGGATCGCCGCGGTCGAGGTCCGGGCCGGGCGGGTCGTTGCGGCGGAACTGGCGCGGCCGGTCTATCTGCGTGACCGGGTGACGGCGGCCGGGCCGACGCGAATGCATCATGAATAACCTGACCCTGTTCGATGCGGCGGCGGGCTGTCTGGCAGAGCCGGACCCCGAACGTAAGCAGGATCTGACCGCCCAGGTCGCCCTGGCCTGGGCCGCGGGTCAACTCGGTCTCGACCCCGGCACCGCCGCTGCGGTGTGCGAGGCGCCGGGACGGCCTGCGCGTCCGGCGTTGGTTGCTCCGCGCCAACTGACCGGGCGCAAGCTCAGCGGCACACAAGGGCGTGCCGCGCTGATCCACGCCGTCGCGCATATCGAGTTCAATGCCATCAACCTGGCCTGGGATGCGGTGCAGCGTTTTCGGGATTTGCCACCCGCATACTACGATGATTGGGTGCAGGTCGCGGCGCAGGAGGCGCAGCATTTCGGCCTGATGCGTGGGCGCCTGCGCGATCTGGGTCATGACTACGGGGACTTTCCGGCCCATGATGGTCTGTGGGAGATGGCGCGGCGCACGGCCCATGACCCGCTGGCACGGATGGCGCTGGTCCCGCGGGTGCTGGAGGCGCGCGGCCTGGATGTCACTCCGGGGATGATCGCGCGGCTGCGGGCGGTGGGTGATCAGCAGACCGCGGACCACCTCGCGATCATTCTGCGCGACGAGGTCGGTCATGTCGCGGCCGGCACCCGGTGGTTTCGCTACCTGTGCGAACAGCGCGGGCTCGCGCCGCGGCCGGTCTATTTCGACCTCATCGCGACCCATCTGACCGGTCCGGTCCGTGGTCCGTTCAATCTGGCGGATCGGGCGCTGGCCGGGTTCGACCCTGAGGAACTGACGCACCTCGAGGCGCTCTCCGCGGGGGGCGGCAGATTTTAAATCCATCGAGCGAGGAGCTGAATCATGCGTTTATCGAGTGAGACCCGTTGGTTGCTGACGGTATGCCCCGGTGTCCTGGCGGCCTCGCTGGCGGGCCAGCCGGCCGCCGAAGAGGCGGCGGTCCAAGTCTACGAATGCCATCAGGGCGGCAAGGTGACCTTCTCCGAAGAGCCTTGCGTCGGCACCGAGCAAACCGTGACGATCGACTATTCGCGGCCTGATGCCGCGCAAGGCGAGGCTGCGGCCTTTGCGGAACAGACCGCGGAAGCCCAGGCCGGGGCGGTTGCGCAAGCCGCGGTGCTCGACACCGAGATCCTGAATCTGGAGCAGCAGATCACCAATCAGCAGGCCGAGCGCGATGCGCGGGTCGCGGCGCTGCGTCAACAACTCGCCGAAGGAACCGAGGATCCCAATCCGTCCGCCTGGCAGGCCGCGATGAATCAGCAGATCGACGCCACGTACAAGAATTACAACGACACCATCCTTGCCGAGCGACGCCGACTGGATCAGTTGCAGGCTCAGCGGGGGTCGCTCGACGGCCGGGGGCAGCGCTAGGCGATGGCCGTCCGAGCGGTCAGCCGGCGGCTTTCCTGAAGACGAATTCGTTGCAGCCGTGACCGCCCGCACAGGTCCGCAGTGCCTGGAGCTGGAACCCCTGCTCGCGATAAAAATCGAAAATTCGCTCCGGGGTTGCCACCTCGAACGGGAGACCTCCCACCCAATCCACGACATCGCGCCAAGGCGACATCCCGCGCAAACTTCCGGCGGAGTAGTTCCGCCAGGTCTGGAAGGGCTTTCCCGCCAGCAGGTCACGCACCATGGTGGGTCCCCACAAGCGCAGGGCCGCGGGCCACAGGACCAGCCATCGTAAGCCGGGCGGCAGTCGATTGTAGGTTCGCTTGATGTGCAGCCAGACGCGGCTTGGCCGGCCCTGATCGTTGTAGATAGCGATGAACAGACGTCCGCCCGCACCGACGCGTTCCGCGACATTCGCAAGTGCCTGCATCATCTGTCCGGTGTGATGCAGTACGCCCCAGGAATACACCAAGTCCCACTGACCGAGCGTCTTGAGATAGTCTTGATCGAGTACTGACCCGGTTTCCACACGCCACTGCGGATCATCGGGGAAATACCGTCGTTTCAATTCCGCGGTGCAGGCGACCGATTGGGGATCATAGTCGAATGAATGGACGATCGCACCGAGCCGCCGTGCCGCCAGGCTGAATAAGCCGCTGCCTGAACCAATATCGAGGAACCGCACACCCCGCAGGCTTGTGACGTGGAGGCTGTCGCACAGCGATTGCTCCGCCCGGCGAATCCGCTCAGCGTCCAGCACGGCCAGGAACCGTGACCAGTTTTCCCCAAAAGCGAAGCGGTCGCCGGCCGCCATCTCGGTTGCATGTTGTGAGCTCATACGTGGTTCTCTTGGTCGCGGCGCAATGCGTCGAACGCGATAACCGGACGTAGGGCGGGTTTCAAACCCGCCCCGACGCGAAAGGCTATGTCTCGATATCGGGTGCGAAGGTTATCAATCAGCCCAGGCCGTCTTCCTTGGTGTCGGAGTGTTTGCAGTCTTCGAGTGAATCGAGGCTGTAACGCTGGCTATAGCGTACGATGAGGATGGCGATACTCACCAACAGGATGGCGCCGCCTTCAAACAGCAGTGTTTCGGGTTCGATGTTCTTACCCTGCAGGACGATGAGTCGGGAGAGCGCCGTCACCGCGATGAACATCGGGTAGGTGAAGGGCACCGCGTGGCGTATGAAATAGACGTTCGCCATGGCCATGATCTCGATGAAAATGAAGATCAGCAGCACGTCTTCGAGCTTGATCTGGCCGTTGTGCGCAATGGCCATCACGAGTTGCCCGATTGCGAGAAAGGACAATCCGCCGACCAGGAGCAGGACCCCCTTTTCGACCCAGCGAAATAGTGTGGATAAAAAACGATCGGTGCGTTGTTCCAGTGTCATGCTGGGCTCCTGGGTCACGAGTCACAGATAAGTCGAACAACGAAGAATATCTTTGTGAAACTTGTCTCGCTTATGACGGGCTAGGTGGATTCTTGTTCCGGCTCACCGGCCGCACGGCGGTGCAGTTGCCGGATCTCATTGTGTCGCCGCTCGATCTCGCGGCGGAACTCGCGCCTTGAGGCGGCGCTCTCGTAACGCCGCCGTTCGTTCGGCGTTTCGATTGCGAGCGGCGGGACGGGCACGGGTTTGCCCTGATCATCGACCGCGACCATGGTGAAGTAGCAGGTCATCGCATGGCGGCTCGTCTTGCGGATGATGTCCTCGGCCATGACCCGGATGCCCACCTCCATCGAGGTATTCCCCGTGTAGTTGATCGACGCCAGGAAGGTCACCAGATCGCCGACATGGACCGCCTCGCGAAAGAAGACCTGATCCACCGACAGCGTGACCACATAGTTGTTGGAGTAACGCGCCGCACAGGCATAGGCGACCTGATCCAGCAGCCGCAGGGTCGCGCCGCCGTGGACATGGCCGGAGAAGTTAGCCATGTCCGGGGTCATCAGCAGCGTCATCGATAAGGTTTTGTGTTGCTTTTCCATGGTGCTTGTCGTAATCGGAGAAGCCAGGCAATTTGGGGCCTCGATCGTAATCCCGGCCAGCGGCGTGCGTAGTCAGGGCTTCCAGCCCTGACGGTGTCAGGCCAGGATGGCCTGACTACGCACCCGGCGAGCCCAAGTGGCCGGAGTCTTGATCGAGGCCAATTTGGGCATAAGCAGCCCGATGTGGTTCGGGTTTCGACTCGCTTCACCCGACGGTCTCCAATCGTGCATAGGCCAGCACCAGCCATTTGGCGCCGCCGTCCTTGAAGTTGACCTGGATGCGTGCCTGGGCACCCTGGCCCTCGGCGCTCAGCACCACCCCCTCGCCGAACGTGGGGTGCAGTACCCGCTGACCCAAACGAAAGCCGCCGGTTTCCACGGCGCTTGCCGCCTTACCGGACGCGAAGGACCCGGGGGCGGCAGTGGCCGCACGGGCGACGCCGCCGCCGCGAACTTCTTCCAGCAGTTCCGGCGGCACCTCGCGCAGGAAGCGCGATGCCATGGGGTAGCCCTCGCGTCCATAGAGCCGGCGCGATTCGGCGTGGGTGACGAACAACTGGTGCATGGCGCGGGTCATGCCGACGTAGCACAGCCGTCGCTCCTCCTCCAGTCGCGCCGGATCCTCGGCCGACATGCTGTGCGGAAACAGCCCTTCCTCCAGGCCTACCAGGAAGACGATGGGGAACTCCAGACCCTTGGCACTGTGCAGGGTCATGAGCTGGACCCCATCCTCGAACGGGTCGGCCTGGGACTCGCCGGCCTCCAGCGCGGCATGGGCGAGGAAGGCGCCCAGCGGGTCGGTCTGCGCGTCCTCCAGTTCCAGCCGGAAGCGCCCGGCGGTTTCCACCAACTGGTCGAGGTTCTCCACCCGGTCCTGGCCCTTGCCATCCTTGGCTTTCAGATAAAAGTCCGCGAGTTCGGCGGCCTTGATGACGCTGGTGGTGATTTCCGCCAGGTCCATCTCCAGGGTCGCCGCGGTCTGTTGCCGGATCAGGTCGACGAAACGCGCCAGCGCCGCGGTTGCGCGCGGCCCCAGGGCGACGGCGGCGATGGTGTCGAGCGCGGCCTGCCAGAGTGAGACTTGGGAGCCGCGCGCCTGCGCGCGCAGCAGTTCCAGGGTCCGCTCGCCGATCCCGCGGGTGGGGGTGTTGATGACCCGCTCGAAGGCGCCGTCGTCATCCGGGTTGTTCAGGAGGCGCAGATAGGCCAGGGTGTCGCGGATCTCGGCGCGTTCGAAGAACCGCAGGCCGCCGTAAACCCGGTAGGGGATCTGCCGATTGATCAGCGCCTCTTCGAACAGCCGCGACTGCGCCGTGGTGCGGTAGAGGATGGCGCACTCGGACCGGCGATACCCTTGATCGGTGGTGAAGCCGCGGATGCGCTCCACCACGAAGCGCGCCTCGTCCACCTCGTTGAAGGCGGCATAGTGACGAATCGGCTCGCCCTCGCCGTCCTCGGTCCACAGGTTCTTGCCCAGTCGGGTCGGGTTGTGGGCGATGAGTGCGTTGGCCGCCTTGAGGATGGTGCCGGTGGAGCGGTAGTTCTGCTCCAGGCGCACCAGTTGGGCTTGCGGATAGTCGCGCTGGAACAACTGGATGTTCTCCACCCGCGCGCCGCGCCAGCCGTAGATGGACTGATCGTCATCCCCCACGGCGAACAGGTTGTCGTTGCTGCCGGAGAGCAGCCGCAGCCAGGCGTATTGAATGGCGTTGGTGTCCTGGAACTCATCCACCAGGATGTGGCGGAAGCGCTCCTGATAGTGGTGCAGGATGTCTCTACGGTCGCGCAGCAGCTCATGGGCGCACAGCAGCAGGTCGGCGAAGTCCAGCAGCCCGCCGCGGGTGCGCGTCTGCTCGTACTCGCGGTAGATCGCTGCCATCTTTTGCAGGTAAAAATCGCCGGCCGTGTCCAGGTGGTCCGGGCGCAGGCCCTCGTCTTTTTGCTTGTTGATGAAACTCTGGACCTGACGAGGCGGCCAGTTGGACTCATCGAGTTCCAGGGCCTTGAGGATGCGCCGGATCAGCCGAAACTGATCGTCTCCGTCGAGAATCTGGAAATGCTGGGGTAAACCCGCGTCCTGCCAGTGGGCCCGCAGGAAGCGGTGGGCGAGCCCGTGGAAGGTCCCCACCCACATACCGCCCACCGGGTGGTCCAGCATCTCCTCAATGCGGGTGCGCATCTCGCGCGCCGCCTTGTTGGTGAAGGTGACCGCCAGCAGTGACCAGGGCGGCACCTGCTCCACCTTGATCAGCCAGGCGATGCGGTGCACCAGCACGCGGGTCTTGCCGCTGCCGGCGCCGGCCAGCACCAGGCGGGTGCCCGCCGCGGCGGAGACCGCCGCGCGCTGGGCGTCGTTGAGTGAATCGAGAATATTTGAAACGTCCATGGCGGCATTCTACGGCAAGGCTCGGCATCGGTCGTCAAGCCGTTGCGCGTGAATGTCCCCGTGGGAGCGGCGTCCCGCCGCGATGGATGCCGCGGTCACCCCGAACGGTCGGGTTACGCGCCCG
>NZ_CAIZIZ010000537.1 GCF_903933125.1 uncultured Lamprocystis sp.
GCACTTGGACATTGGGCAAATCTCGCAATAGCTCTATTGCTTGTCTGAGTGGCTCGTTGTTGGAGTCCATGATGACCTTCAAAACCTCGTAAGATGCTGAAATATAAGTATATCATAACCTACTGAGATCCCGAAGAGCCCGAAAGGTCTTCCGTGCCTTCCGATTCTTTCAAGCTCGCATCAATGAGATAGTCGGCGGCGAGAATGATCGATTGGCGTCGATTATGGCCTTTCTCGACAAGGTAAGCCAGGCCTGTCTGGTCAAGATCGAGGTGGCCAGCCACGCCGATGCCTATATCCTTTTTGAGTCGCTTAACAACCGAGGTATGCCGCTCACTGCGATTGATCTCATAAAGAACAAACTGCTGGCCCGGTTGGAAACTACTGAGCCCGGCAAGGTCGATCACTATTTCGATGTCTGGAACACGCTGCTCGGCTACCTGGGAGATGACTATAGCATCCAAGAGCGCTTCTTCCGGCACTACTACAACGCGTTCAAGGACTCTCTGAATATTCCCTTCCGCAAGGACGACGACAAGAGGAAGGATCCGTTAGGCCCAGTGGCTACAAGGTCTAACCTGATCCAGATTTACGAAAAACTGATCAACCAGGACGCCAAGGGCCACCTGCGCGACATTCGTGCCGCAGGCCAGTTGTACGCGTTGATGCTCGCGCGAAATACCGGTGAAGTTTGGGCGCCGCTGGCAAATCCACTGAAGGACTTGGATCGCATTCAGGGTGCCCCGTCTTACCTGCTGATGCTTTACCTGCTGGTGCGGCAGGCACCTCTGGCAATCAACGTCACCCAGTTAGGAAAGATCGCAAAGCTATTGGTGTGCTTCTTTGTTCGACGCAATCTCACCGACATGCCGCCAACGCGCGACCTCACCCGCCTCTTCATGGCTATCATCGACAAGGTGGCCTCCCTTTCTGGCGACTCGGTCGTGGCGTCGGTGCGGGACGAGCTGCTGACGGTATCTGCCAGTGATGCGAGTTTCCGCAGCAAGCTGGAAGGCAGCATCTACGAAGAGAACGCAGGCGTTACCCGATTTGTTCTGTGTGCCTTGGCCGAGCAGAGCATGACCAAAGAGACCTGGGTGGATCTTTGGAAGTTCGAGAACAAGCAGTTCATCTGGACGATTGAACACATCTTCCCGCAGGGCGAGAACATTCCAGCTGCTTGGGTGACGATGATCGCTGCGGGGGACGCGAAGAAGGCCACGGAGCTTCAGCAGACCCATGTCCACAAGCTCGGGAATCTCACGATCTCGGGCTTCAACAGCGCACTGGGCAATAAGAGCTTTGAGGAAAAGCGCGACCGTACCGACCGCCAAGGACTTGCGGTAGGCTACAAGAATGGTTTAAAACTGAATGCGGAACTTGCAGTCGCCAAGGCGTGGGGCACGACGCAGATCGATGCGCGAACGACCACGCTGGTGGATCAAGTAGTGAGTCTCTTCACGATGACGACGAACCAAACGTGCACATGATTGAATGCCCGGTTAAGACCCTGCGTGACTCGACGATTTTCAACCCCGCGGCTTAGGTCGCACCCGTATGGAAGGGCACGACGCGGTGATCGTGATCTCCCCACCGGTCTTCGGATTGCGCTTCGGGCGCTCCTTCTTCTCGCGCAACTCGAAGTTCCCGAATCCGGATAGTGTCCCTTCCTCCGCGCGCTACAGGGTCTTGAGGATCTCCTCGAAGGATCTGTAGACGAGGTCTTCGGCCTCGCGCTTGTTGAGATCAAGCTCCTCGAACAGGTGTTCTGCCCATGTCGGCTTTGGTCACGTCCAACCCCGCACTCTCGTTGTCGTGCGGACAAATGGATCAAGGCGGAGCATGTAGCTCCCGCCGCTCAAGCCTCGGCAGGACCGGCAGGTCTCTGAGAAGGCGCGTGCAAAATCAAACTTAAGGCGGGGTTCTTTCGGGCACTCCGGGGTTTCGTCTAGGCTGCGGGCCGGATCCATAGGGTCCGCGGCGGACAGCCCCCGGTGCAGGGCGCCGACGCCAAAGCGTGCATGGATGCGATCGACCGTTACCGTGAGACGCACGGCTATTCGGCTGTGGCCGAGCGGGCGCCGGGCGGGGGTCGCTAGCTTCAATCAAGAGCAACGCGACCGGTTGTTCCAGGCCAGGCACAAGCTATTCTTCACGCTGGCCACCATGAAGTTGACCGCTTCATCGCGCTGATCAGCCAGTCAATGGGGGAGTCGAGGCCCGAATGGGCTGAACGGCTGTCGCGGCTGGAGAAGGGGCAGTGCTCTCGCTGGGGCCGGCGCTCACCTCCAGCGGCACGCTGAAGGAGCGGGCGGTGCGGGTATCGGTGACGGCTGGATAAGCGCGGGTTAAGGGTGCCGAACACGGCGATTGATCAGACAGGAGCGAGAGCGTTTGACGATAACGTTTAGCGATATCCGTCCGCGCCTCGATAGACTAACAAACCAGGTGTGAAGCATGGCTACGCGACTACAAATCGCTGTCCCCGATTTCGTCGACCTTGATGCCCGTGAGTTGCGCTTGCTGTTAGGCGCGACCCTTTATAATCAAGGCCGGTTCTCGCTTGGTCAAGGCGCCGAAATGGCTGGGCTGTCCAAGCGGGCCTTCATGGAATCGCTTGGTCGGTGCGGGATCTCGGCATTCACTCACTCGCCTGAGGATCTCGCCCGGGATCTGGCGAATGCCTGACATCCTGAAAATTCGGGAGGCCCTCAAGCGGCGATCAGAGGCGCTTGGCGTGTTGCAGATGACGCCGCCGGACAGCGAAGACGCGCTACGCGAGGCCCTGGTAAAGACCAATCGGCTACGGGAGGTTTTCGCCGAAACACCGGACGAGGCATCGATCGGTGAGATGGTCGCGCAGATCGAGTCCCTCTTGGCGGATATGGCGGTATGGCCGGCCGGGGATACGCGCCCAGAGCGATTGGAGGCACTGCTCAATCTGCAAGTCGAGCATCAGGCGGCAGCTCTTTGTGCCGATCTTGATGCGATCATCTCCGTCCAGCGCGCCCGGTAGAGATCCGTCAACGCCAAGCGCATGAGGAAGTCGCGTAGCGGTGCCGGGTAGAGCACGCACGCGTCGTAGACGACCGTGAAGTGCGAGCGCATTCATTCGTACCCCATCTTGAGCTCCTGGGCTTGTTCGGCCAGGGCATCAAGGACCTTGTTGCGCTCCACGTCGATGCGCTCCTTGTAGGCAATCACGTCCTGATAGCGCACGCGCCGGTGCGTGCCGATCTTGTGGAACGGCATCTCGCCGCGCTCCAGCAACTGAACGAGGAACGGTCGCGACACGTTGAGCACATCCGCCGCATCCTGAGTGGTCAGCTCAGCATGGATCGGGATGATGCTGACCGCATTGCCCGCGCCGATCTCGGTCAACAAATCGACAAGCAGCCGCAGCGCCGACACGGGGACACGAACCGGATGGGCCGCACCTTGGTCGTCGACGATCTCGATCTGCTGGGTCTCGGCGCGGGTCTGCAGATACGCGGACAAGGTCCGACTGCTCTCCCGTGCAAGAGCGACCTCTGCGGCGGAGGGTAGCGCGCGGGCGGGCGAAAGTGTGGTCACGGCAGCCTCCTGGACGTTTGGAACGGCATCACGGGCTGGAGTGTAATCGAAATATCCGAAAGCGTGCGATCTGACTTTATCCCTTGCAAGAACCCTGATCGCTTCGACGGTGCCGGCAAGTTCCTTGGCCCGCGTCTGCCGCGAAGTTTCCGAATCCGGACCGCTGACCTCCTCGCCACCCTCCAGGGTCTTGCGGATCTTTTCGAAAACGCTGTCGACCAGGTTATTTCGGACGCTCTGGTGTGTCGTCCCGGCCGCGGGCCGGGTCCACCGGGTCCACCGGGTCCGCGGCGGACAGCCCCCGGTGCAGGGCGCCGACGCCAAAGCGCGCATGGATGCGATCGACCGCGACCGTGAGACGCCGCTCCCGGTCGTTGTCCGCAGGGCGCTCGGCCGCGCCGTCGAACAGGTCCGGCTGGACCGGCTCCGGAGCCCCCAGATCGGCGATCCCCAGGCCGATCAGGCGCACGGGCTTGCCCTGCCAATGGCCGGCCTCGTACAGCGACCAGGCGGCGGCGAACAGGGTGCGGGCGTCGTCGCTGTGCCGCGGGAGCCGCCGCTGACGGGTGTGGGTCTCGAAGCCGCAGAAGCGGATCTTGAGGGTGACGGTGCGCCCCGCGATCGTCTCCTGCCGGGCCGCGGCGGCGACCTCGGCCGCCAGCGTGCGCAGGGTGTCGCGCAGCACGCCGGAATCGGCCACGTCGACGCCGAAGGTGGTTTCCTTGGAGAGTGACCGGCGGGCGGCGCGCTCGCTGACCCGATCGGAGGCGATGCCGCGCGCCTGCTGGTACAGGCTGGCGGCGGCGCGGGATCCCACCTGGGCCTGCAACTGGGTGAGCGACAACCGGCGCAGGTCCGCGACGGTACGCAGCCCCAGCCGCTGGAGGATGGGCAGGGTCCGGCGGCCCACCCCGCGCAGGATGCCGACCGGCTGCCCGCCCAGGAAGTCCAAGACCTGTTCCGGCGGCACCACGACCAGCCCATCCGGCTTGCCGAAATCCGAGGCGATCTTCGCCACCAACCGGTTCGGGCCGATGCCGACCGAGGCGGTCAGGTCGACCGCGGCACGAATCGCCGCCTTGATCTGCGCGCCGATGGTCTCCGGGGGACCGACCAGGTGCCCGAGTCCGCTGACGTCGAGAAAGGCCTCGTCGATGGAGATCGGTTCCACCACCGGCGTACAGGTGGCCATGACCGCGCGAATGTGGCGGGCGACCTCCAGATAATGCGCCATGCGCGGGCGCAGATAGACCGCGTCCGGACAGCGCCGGTGAGCCTCATGGATCGGCATGGCCGAGTGGATGCCGAAGCGGCGCGCCTCGTAGGAGCAGGTGGCCACCACCCCGCGCCCGCCGGGTTGGGCGCCGACCACGACCGGTAAGCCGCGCAAGGCCGGGTTGTCGCGCTGTTCCACCGCGGCGTAGAACGCGTCCATGTCCAGGTGCATGATCCAGCGGGCGGGTCCGGTGCTCATGGTCATGGCGCTCGACAAGGGAATCGGACGCCGCGGGCCGCACGGGCACCGGTCCGCCCGGGTCGACCGCGACGCGCCGGCTGGCGGGAATCAGTCTGCGCCGGCGCTCGCACGGCTAAGACCGGCCCTGCTCACTCGAACGAGCACTCGATGAGTTGCGCGATCTCCTGCGAGATGCGTTCGTTCATCTCCGCGGGCAGACCGAGCTGGTCGTGCAGTCCGTTCATGTAGCTCAGCAGCAAATTGATCTGGCGAAACAGTTCTTCGTGATCGTCGAACTGCCACCCGATCATCCCCGGCCGGACTTGCTCCCGGTGGCCCCGGCACAGCAGGCGCAGCACGTGCCAGAAGGTATCCCCGACCTTCTCGACAAAATGGAACCAGTACGGGAACTCGGCCGTCACATCCAGGAAGTAAGAGCGGATGGCCGGAATCTCGGCGGTTTCGCGCGGGTCCTGGTCCCATCCGTCGAAGAAGAAGGTGACCTTGCCTTCCCAGGCGATGGCCGCCTCGCGGGTTGCCGCGAGCGGCAAGAGCTTGTCGAGCAGCGGCCGAATGTCGTGCTTCACCACTGACTCGCGCATGATGGCAATGGCCAGGATCTCGTCCTTGGCCGGGGAAAATTGGGCACGCGGGTACTTGGCCATTATCCCAACCCGCCCGATTGCCGGGGGATGGGCAGTGGCGCAGTCGCGCTGGACCAGCGCGGCGCAGCATCGACATCGAGTTCAGGCATAGGATGCTCCTCGTCACTGGTTTCGCACATAAGGTTGGCTGCATCGTTCACATCGTGCGCTCCGGATCAGTCGGGATGACGCCGTCGAGGCTGCGGACCCTGATTATCCGCCACTCGCCTTGACTTATCAGCATCCCCGTCCGCGCGGGCACTTCCCGGTGTCAGCCCTGGCCCTTGGCCGTCGTCAGGCGGAGCGCCGCGCACAGCGGGCGGTCTGGTCGGTTCAGGCGGCATGATCCGCAGAGCGCTCAACGTTGACCAAGAGAGTAGAACAACGCTCCTGCCGCCCGCCGACGCGTTGTTAAAGCCTTCCTACCTGATATCCGGACAGACCCTTGGTGTAGGGGCGGGTTTGAAACCCGCCCCTACGTCCGGTTATCACGTCCGATGGCTATATGTCGACTGCAAGCGAAGATTTGAAGCTTATGATCGATGAAGCAAGGCAACGGCGCCTCGAAGCGCAGGGCTGGCAGGTCGGCAGCGCCGACGACTTCCTCGGACTATCGGCGGAAGAATCGGCCTATGTGGATCTGCGGCTACGATTGAGCGATCCGCTGCGGGCGCAGCGCCAGCGACAACCTGACCCTTCACGGCATCCACCCACTGAGCCAGGTCCGCGTGATTGGCTTTGGTCTCGTCGCTGGGTTGGCCTCTGATATCCACGCCAGTGTTCTGCCGTACGCGAGCCGAATCAGGTCGACGGGGAAGTGCTACCGCTACCCCCCCCGCTGTATGCGTAGAGCACCTTAAGATTCAATGGTCTCTCTTCGCGTAGGCCAACAGCGGGTCGCTGTGATCCAGGTCGCCGAGCGCCTTGCGCTCCCCTGGAAACCGACGACAGTCAATGCGTTTCACCTTTTTCTCGTACACGACGGAAGATCTCCCGCGCCAAGTGATCCTGTGCCGCGGAGCGGAACTCAGCGTCGGTCATCACCCGAGAGAAGATCTCCTCGTTGCCCTCCATTCGCGCAATGAACAGCTCGTCCAGCATGCGATCGAAATAGGAGGCGAAGTTCGCGAAGTTGTTGGCACGGGCTGCTTCCGCGATGTTCTCATTGTTTTCCGCCGAGGCCCGTATCTGGTCGAAGAACAGTTGATCCGCCTCGGTGAAGTCGGTGCCGAAACGCTCGTTGAGGAGGTCGATCAGGCTCGATAGGGCAACCGCCTCATCCTTGATCCCACCAGTGCCCACATCGGTCGGCCCCTTCAGCGGATAGGCTTCGCCCGGCGCGAGGTCGATGGAGCCCTCGGTCATCTGTTGCAGCCGGAAGAACCGCAGCGCCACCTCATCATCGAGCGCGAAGCCCTGACCATCACCCGGCAGCGGGAGCTTTGCCAGCAGGTTCCGCACGAAGGTGTAGAGCCGTTCGAGGTCGCTATCCTGGTAAGGGATGATCTGCGACAGGAAGGCATAGAGATTGCGATAGGCCGTCAACTGGCCGCGAAATGTCTCGCGTTCCTCTTCCTCCCGCTCCTGGAAGCGCTGCACGACGGCGTCGAGCACGGCGTTCATCACCCGATGATCGCTCGCCGAGTGGTCGCGCTTGGCGCGATACCAGACCTTGGCGAAGGCGATCACGTCCGCGGGTGTGAAGATCGCCCATTCGAGCAGGCGGTGTTGCAGCTCTGACAGCCGTTGCGGATCGGCGTTCTCGCCGACGGGTGTCGTCTCGTAGTAGGGCTTGAACGCCTGGTAGATGTCGTCCTCCTCGTTCACGAAGTCGAGCACGAAGGTGCGCGACTTACCGGGCGCGATGCGGTTGAGCCGCGAGAGGGTCTGCACCGCCTGCACGCCGGCGAGGCGCTTCACCACATACATGGTCTGCAACAAGGGCTGATCGAAGCCGGTCTGATACTTCTCCGCCACCAGGAGCACCCGGTAATCGTCGCGCTCGAACGCCTCCGGCAGTTCGCTCTCGGAAAGACCGCTGTTCATCGAGACCTCGGTGTAGGATGAGCCGGGGTCGTCCGGGTCTTCGATCGCTCCCGAGAAGGCCACCAGCGAGCGAATGCCGGTGTAGCCCTGATCCTCGATGTAACGGTCAAAGGCCAGCTTGTATTTCACGGCGGCCAGGCGGGAGCCCGTGACCACCATCGCCTTCGCCCGCCCGCCCAGCTCGTGCATCACGTAGAGCCGGAAATGCTCGACGATGATGGTAACCACCTGCTCGATATTGACGGGATGCAGCTCCAGGTAGCGTGTCAGGGCCTTCGCGGCCTTCTTGCGCGGGACATTGGGGTCGTCCTCGCTCTGTTTGATCAGCCCGAAGAAGCGCTTGTAGGTGCTGTAGTTGGCGAGCACATCCATGATGAAGCCTTCATCGATGGCCTGGCGCATGCTGTATTCGTGGAAGGGCGAGGCGCCGGACGGGCCGGGCTCATCGAACACAGCCTTCGTCTTGAACTTCGGCGTGGCGGTGAAGGCGAAGAAGCTTAAGTTAGGCTGCCTGGCCCGCTTCAGCGCATCGCGGAGCACCGCCGCCTTCGTCGCGTCGGAGAGGTCGCCGTCCTCCTCGTCGGAGAGTTGGGCGGCAATCGCCGCCTCGATCCCTTCCTTGTTCAGCATGCCCCGCAGTGCCGTCGCGGTCTCTCCGCTCTGGGACGAGTGCGCCTCATCGACGATGACGGCGAAGCGTTTGCCCGCCGTGTCGATCTGAACGCCCGAGCCCTTCTTCTCCAGCGTCGACAGCGCCTGGGAGATGAAGGGGAACTTCTGGATGGTCGTGATGACGATGGGCGTGCCCTGGGAGAGTGCACGGGCAAGCTGCCGGGTGTCTTCGTCGATTTTTTCGACCACACCGGTCTTGTGCTCGAACTGATAGATGGTCGCCTGCAACTGCTGATCGAGCACCCGCCGGTCGGTCACGACGATGACTGAGTGAAAGATCTTCTGGTCCTGGGCATCGTGCAGGCTGGCCAGCCGATGCGCGAGCCAGGCAATGGAGTTCGACTTGCCGGAGCCGGCCGAGTGCTGGACGAGATAGTTCCGGCCGGCGCCATGGACCCGCGCGTGGGCGACCAACCCGCGAACCGCGTCGAGCTGGTGATAGCGCGGGAAGATCATGGTCTCTTTGCGCACGGTGCGCACGCCCTTGGTCGTCGTGACCTGGCGCTCCTTCACCTCCAAGTGCATGAAGCGTTGCAGGATCTCCAACAGGCTGTCGGCCTGCAGCACCTCGTCCCATAGGTAATGGGTCTTCCAGTTGCCCTCCACCGGCGGGTTGCCTGCCCCGTGATTGTTCCCCCGATTGAAGGGCAAGAATTGGGTCTCCTTGCCGCGGAGGCGCGTCGTCATCCAGACCTCGTCCGGGTCCACGGCGAAGTGAACCAAAGCGCGCTTCTTGAACGCGAAGAGCAGATCGCGCTCATCCCGCTTGTGCGCGTACTGATGTATCGCATCGGCGGCGCGCTCCCCGGTCAGCGGGTTTTTCAACTCGCCGGTGACGACGGGGATGCCGTTGAGGGCCAGGGTCAAATCGATGATACAGCGGCGGTGCTGCCCATCCGCCCGCTTCATCACCGAGGTAAAGGCGACCTGGAGGGTGATGGTCAGCCGGTTCTTGGCGTAGTTCGCCGCCGCCTCGGGGTTCATGGCCGTGTTCGGCCGGAAATAGGCGAGCCGCAGGGTCTTGCCGTAGCACTTGAACCCGTGGCGCAGGACGTGGAGCGTGCCCTTGAGATCCAGTTCCTTCGCCAGGCTATCCAGCACGGTCGTGGCGGTCTTGTCCCCGAGCAGCGCCTCCAATGCGCCCCACTTGGCCGGTTGGCTGTCTTTCAGAAAGCCCGTGACATCGTCGGGGAACAGTGCGAGTGCTTCGTCATAAGCGCTCGGGTCGCGCTTCTGAAAGCCGCCGGAACTGGTCAGACCGGCCTCGATCGCTGTCTCGAAATCGCGTTCTGTGTGGGCGGACATGCCGAGTTTCCCCAAGTGTGTTCATCAATGATAACTTGGCCGCATGGGGGCCATCTTGTCTGCGACCAGCAATTCCAAATTTGAGGGTCTGCTGCGGCCCATGGTGGATGCGGCGCGCACAACCGACGTGCTGAATCCCGAACATCGTGCGGCGCGCCTTATCCACCCTACAAAATTGCAGGTTTTGTAGGGTGGATAAGCGCAGC
>NZ_CAIZIZ010000538.1 GCF_903933125.1 uncultured Lamprocystis sp.
GCTAAAACTGACAAATCCTATAATTTACAACGCTTAATCTATCAAGTGCCGAAAGCGCCGTATTGTCAGAGTTCAGTAACATATCAAGAAATTGCAAACGGTTGTCTTTAATATGCAATTTCTGAACCGGATCTCCTCTAAACGCTGCGGCCTATGGCAAAGGCGCCCGTCTTTTGCGGATAATCCCCGCGTTGCAGATCCAGCCAACGAACCCCGGTGTGCCCCGGTGTGACTCGGCGAGACAGTCAGTGCTTGCCGTCCGCGCTGGTGGTTGCCGTGAACGCGGTTTCGATGCTGTTCTGGCCCGTTTCACGTGCTACGCCCTGCTGGTGTGCTCCTGATCCCACCAAATAATGCCATCGAGCGATCCCGTCGAGCGATCTATTCAAGTGCGAGGCAATCACATGATCCACTGCCCGTCTGCGCGTGTCGACGTGACTGCCACTGCCCGCCTGCACCTTGGTTTTCTGGACCTCAACGGCGGTCTGGGTCGTCAGTTTGGCAGTCTGGGACTCACCATCGATGGCTTTGCCACCCGCTTGACCGCGGAGCGGGCGGACGGATTCAGCGCGGAGGGGATTGACGCGGAGCGGGCGCTCGCGTACGCCCGTACCTTTGCCGCGGCGCGGGGCCTGACCGGCGGCGCTCATCTCCAACTGGTTGAGACAATCCCCGATCATGCCGGCCTGGGTTCCGGGACCCAGTTGGCCCTGGCGGTCGGTACGGCGTTGGAGCGGCTGCTGGCTCCGACTGCCGACGGTGAGGCCTGGGATAGCCGAGCCATCGCTCGGGCGCTGGGGCGAGGTCAGCGTTCGGGCATCGGCGTCGGTGCCTTCGATCAGGGCGGCTTTCTCGTCGACTGCGGACGCGGCGCGCCGCATCACGACCGGGGGCACGTGCCCCCGGTCGTGATGCGTTTTCCGTTTCCGGCGGATTGGCGGCTGCTGTTGCTGTTCGACCCGTGCGGCAGCGGGTTGCACGGCGAACGGGAGGTTCGGGCCTTTGATGCACTGCCCGTCTTTCCCGACGCGACGGTTGGGTCTCTGTGCCGACTGCTCCTGATGCAGTTGGTGCCGGGGCTGATCGAGGGCCGGTTGCCGCCGGTCGCTGACGCCATCGGCCAGATTCAACGCGCCGTCGGCAGTCATTTCGCTCCGGTTCAGGGGGGCTGTTTTGCCTCGCCGGCCGTATCCGCCGCACTGGACTGGGCGGCGGAGCAGGGGTTTGTCGGCAGCGGGCAGTCTTCCTGGGGTCCTACCGGATTCGTCCTGGTGGCGGACCCGGACCAGGCCCGCTGGCTGGAACTGGGCCTCAAGGCACGGTTCGGCGCGTTGTCTGCGCTGCGCTATCGCGTCGTCGCCGGGCGCAACCAGGGCGCGACGGTGGACCTGCTGGCAGCAACGCGGCGGACGATGCAGGAGTCGTGATGCGTGCCGTTCCGAGTCGAGCCCCCGAGTGAACGAAGTCGTTGCATTACGGCGGCGGCTGATCGCCGACGCCTACCGGGCGGCCTGTGGTCTGGAACTGGCCGCGCTCAAGCCGGGGAATGTGCATCGCGACGCCGACGGCCATGGGATGACCGTGGACGATTTCGGTGGCGATGGCGGTGGCCGCTTGCGTGGAGGACGGCACCATCCCGGCTGCCGAGGCGGACGATATCTTTATCTGTGTCGGTGTTTTTGTGCACTGGCAGGCGGAGGACGAGGCTAAAATCCAGGATTTCAATTATCAGGCGACCAAGGAAGCCATCAAGCGGGCCGTGGCCGGCGAGCCCAAAGCCGCCGAGGTGTTGCAGAAGAAGGGCAGCATCGCCCATCCCTACGCCGCCCACCTGTGATCCGGATCGGGTGACCGCGGGCGGTTCGGCTGGGGCTGACCCCGGTGTTCGGCCGCCCGCCGACCGCTGTTCCGCTCCGCCCCGCTGGCTTGGGTCATGACATCCATATTGAGCCTGCGAGGCTGGCCCCTGGACGCGCGCTGCCGGCCGCTTGTTGCGGGAGGAGGTGGTGGTCCCATCGGTGAGGTTCCATGACATCGCTGACTGATGTGCCATTGGTCATCGATCTTCCGTATCGACCGGACAGTGCCCCACTGTTTGCGGCCGTGGTCGACCGCCGCTGGCCGGTCTTTCTCGACAGCGGCCGACCCTTTTGCACTCAGGGCCGCTATGACATCCTGAGCGCCGATCCGCGCACTCGGCTGGTGACCCGCGGGCCGCTGACCGAGGTTCGCACCGGACGCGCGGTGCGGACCTCCCTGGCCGACCCCTTCAGTCTGGTGCAGGAGGCGCTGGGACCCCGGCGACCCGGCGTTTCGGGTCTACCTTTCAGCGGCGGCGCCATCGGCTGGTTTGCCTATGATCTGGCACGTCGTCTGGAGTGCTTGCCGAGCCTGGCGCTGGATGTCGAGGGCACCCCGGACATGGCGGTCGGCATCTACGATTGGGCCCTGGTGGTGGACCACGAAGACCGGTGCACCCGGTTGGTGGCGCGGGATCCCGGCCGTCTCGCCGAGTACCGGGCATTGTTCGCCGCCGTGCTTGCCGGTCGTCAGGTGGCGCGGCCCCGTGCCCCGTTCCGCGTGCTCGATCGGGTCTGCTCCAATCTGAGCCGTGGGCACTATCTGCACGCCGTCGGTCGTATCCAGCACTATTTGCGCGAAGGCGATTGCTATCAGGTCAATCTCGCGCAGCGCTTCGCCGCACCGGCGCAGGGTGATCCCTGGCAAGCCTATCAGAACCTGCGGGCTATCAACCCGGCGCCCTTCAGCGCCTATCTGGCGACTCCGGACTGTCAGGTGCTGTGTTCATCCCCGGAACGTTTTTTGCGGGTGCGTGACGGTGCGGTGGAGACCCGCCCCATCAAGGGTACCCGGCCGCGCGGGGCCGATCCCAGCGAGGACCGGCTGCTCGCGCAAGCCCTCCAATCCAGTCCCAAGGATCGGGCGGAGAATGTCATGATCGTCGACCTGCTGCGCAACGACCTGGGGAAGGTCTGTGCCATCGGCAGTGTCCAGGTCCCTGAATTGTTCAAGGTGGAGCGGTTTGCTCGGGTGCATCACTTGGTCAGCACGGTCCGCGGCCAGTTGGCGGAGGATCGCACCGCGGTCGACCTGTTGCGCGCCTGTTTCCCCGGCGGCTCCATCACCGGCGCGCCCAAGCGGCGGGCCATGGAGGTGATCGAGGAGCTGGAACCGCAGCGCCGCGGCATTTACTGCGGGGCGATCGGCTATCTGGGTCACGACGGTGCCATGGATACCAATATCGTGATCCGTACCCTGGTGTACTCAAAGGGCGTCGCCCGCCTGTGGGCCGGCGGCGGGATCGTCGCGGACTCGGACCCCGAGGCCGAATATCGCGAGACGCTGGATAAGGCGGCTCCCCTGCTTGACCTGCTTGAACGATTGCGATCTGGTACATGATTTTCCGGCAATCGCTTAAACTGCGTGGTTCCGGCTGACCTGGCTGGACGCGGCGGCCGGCGGTTGCCGACGCACCGACTGGGAGACATCATGAAGATCAAAGGCAATGGCGTCCGGCTGATCGCCCCACTGGGGATCTTGCTCGCCGGACTCCTGGCCCTGGTCGGGATCACGTTCTTCTTCAACCGCTCGATGGAGGCGCTGGATCAGCAGATCCGGAACGCTCAGGCGCGGGTGAGGATCGGGGAGCAAGTCGCCCAGAACCTGGTGCGCATCGAGACGGCCGTCTATCGGATGGTCAGCACTCCCCGGACGCGTCTGCCGATCGCGCGCAACCTGCAGTCGCTGGTCGAGGACACTCGGGGCATGCTGCGGGTATTGGACGAGGGTGGTGAGGTCAGCGTCCGTCATCCCACTGCTCCGGACGGAACGCAGGGGTCGGCCCCCGTGTTCAGTTACAATCCCGGCGATGCGTTCGGTCCGGACGTGCTCGAGGCGATCGAACTCAAACCGAAGCTCGCGGCCTTGGAGGAGCAGGCCAACACCCTGATCCGGCTGCTCGCCGCGCGTGATGCGGCGATGGAGACGGACGATCGTCAGGAGCAGGAGCAACGCGTCGCCGCGGTGGATGATTTACTTCGTAGCCTCCCGCCGACCTTCCAGCGATTGAGCGAACAGGCTGACCGTTTGATTCGCAGCAGCCAGGAGCGACTGCACGACCTCGGGGTGCGCGGCGCGGCGCAACGGCAGCGCTTCGGCGGGTTCCAGGCGTTGTTGGCGGCGGGC
Organism: uncultured Lamprocystis sp.; assembly: GCF_903933125.1. Lineage (GTDB taxonomy): Bacteria > Pseudomonadota > Gammaproteobacteria > Chromatiales > Chromatiaceae > Thiodictyon. The sequence goes on from NZ_CAIZIZ010000538.1 coordinate 4,207, forward strand.
GTCATCCTCGTGGTTCTGGCGCTGGCGTATCGTGACGTGTTTGCAATCGAGCGAACCTGCCGACGCCTGCGCGAGGAACTGGCCGCCATGGAGCGCGCGCGCGATGCGGCGGAATCGGCCAATCATGCCAAGTCGGTGTTTCTGGCCAATATGAGCCACGAAATCCGCACGCCGATGAATGCCATCATCGGTATGACGTCGCTGGTTCTGGACAGCGATCTGGCGCCGAAGCAACGCCATGACGTCAAGACCATCCTGAACTCGGCCAATGCCCTGCTCGGGTTGCTCAACGACATCCTGGACTTCTCCAAGATCGAGGCCCAGCAGGTCCAGTTGGAGCGATGTGCATTCGACTTGTTCGAGGTCATCGAGGAGGTGGTGCGGACCTTCTCCGACATCAGCCGGCGCAGCGCTGTGGCGCTCTATTACCGCATCGATCCGAGCGTTCCGCGCGCGGCGGTTGGTGATGCACTGCGCTTGCGCCAAATTCTGATCAATCTGGTCGGTAACGCCTTCAAGTTCACGTCGACGGGTCATGTGCGCATTGATGCGGAATTGGCGGACGCGCATGACGGCTTCGTCACCCTGCTTTTCCAGGTGTCGGACACAGGTATCGGCATCGATCGGGAGCGTCAGGTCGGTATCTTCTCCCGCTTTACCCAGGCGGACGAGACCATCTACCGTAAACATGGGGGTACCGGGCTCGGGCTCTCCATCTCCGAGCGGCTCGCGCAGTTGATGGATGGCCGCATGTGGGTGGAAAGCGCACCGGGGCAGGGCAGCCGCTTCTACTTCACGGTGCGTTTGTCCTGCGCCGAGGGACGCCCGTTCCCGGACATGGGTTCGCCGCGGCTGCTAATCGCCGGGACCGATCAGGTCGCCATGGGGCTGGTGTGCGAGCGCATGAGCCTGATGGGCTGTCGATCAGAGTGTGTTTACACCGCGCCCGACGCGGATGCCCGGCTGAAGGCGGCGGCACAGTCGAATGACCCGTTCCGCATCGTGGTGCTGGAGAAGTGCCTGTGCGATGCCACCACCACCGACATCCTCACCTTCCTGCGCGAGATCCCGGTCCCGCCGGATTTGGCTCTGATCGCACTCTCCGAGCCGGACAAGGATGAAGCCGACCGGTTGGCGGACGGCAGCCATGTGCTCTGTGTCAACGAACCTCTCATCATCGGCGAACTGCTCACCCACATGCAGGACTTTGCGCAGGCCCGGCGGCTGGCGGAGTCGCGCGCCGAGACGGCACCAAGTCCGCGGCCCCAGGGTATCTACCGCATCCTGTTGGTCGAGGACAACCACGTCAACAGTGTCATCGCGCGCCGGGTCCTGGAGAAGGACAACCATCCGGTGACTGAGGCCGAGGATGGTGAGGCCGCGTTGCGCGCCTTGACGGCGGATCACTATGAGCTGGTGATGATGGACGTGCAGATGCCTAACATGGACGGGTTGGAGGCCACACGGATCATCCGCGCCCTGGAGACCGGGCGTGACCCTGAGCGGCCGGAGGCGGTGCCGGATGGCTTGGCGCCGCGACTGGTCGGGCGCCATATCCCGGTGATCGCCATGACCGCCAACGCCATGGCCGGCGACCGCGCGTTGTGCCTCGCCGCCGGCATGGACGACTATGTGACCAAGCCGTTCAAGCGCGAGGAGATGCTGGCGACTGTGCAGCGGGTGATGGCGCGGCAGGCGGGTGTTGAGGTGGTGGCTGACGGCGATGATGCCGGTCTTGCGTGCTAGACTGCTGTCGCATTTGGAATTTCACCAATCCCACCCGCGTTAAGGCCAGCGAACGGATCGGGCTCCAGGACCGTCGGTTCGACCAGGAGGGAGACCTTCCGGAGAGCGGCTTCCCGCCAAACGACGGGGATCGACTGCTTGCCGAGGCGCGGCAGGAACCCGGCAGATTTCGGCACGTCGCGGCAGCAGCGATCCATAAGGAATCCTCATGGCGAACAACGACAACGACAACAACAACACCGACCTGGCCTACGCCGACACCCTTTGGAAATCGGCCGACGCGCTGCGCGGCCAGGTGGACGCCGCCGAGTACAAGCACGTCGTGCTGGGGCTGCTGTTCCTGAAGTACATCTCCGATGCCTTCGCGGCCCGCCGCGAGGAACTCACGGCCGAGCTCGAAGCGGAAGGCATCGTCGGCGCTCAAATGGCGGGCCTGCTTGAGAGCCGCGACGAGTACACCGCCGAGCGGGTGTTTTGGGTGCCGCCCGAGGCACGCTGGCAGAACCTGCAAGACCAGGCCACCCGGCCCGACATCGCGACCCTGATCGACGACGCCATCCTCGCCTGCGAGCGGGATAACCCCAATCTCAAGGGCAAGCTGCCGCGCGACTATGCCCGCCGCGGCATCGCGCCTGAAAAGCTCAAGGGCCTGATCGACGTGATCGCCAACATCGGCTTCAAGGGCGACCGCGCGAAGGCCCGCGACACCCTGGGGCGCGTCTACGAATACTTCCTCGGCAAGTTCGCCCAGGCCGAGGGCAAACTCGGCGGGGAGTTCTTCACGCCGCGCTGCATCGTGCGGCTGCTGGTCGAAATGCTGGAGCCTTACCAGGGCCGCGTCTACGACCCCTGCTGCGGCTCCGCCGGCATGTTCGTGCAATCCGAGCGCTTCGTGGAGGCCCACGGCGGTCAGACCACCGACATCTCCATCTTCGGCCAGGAGTCCAACCCCACCACCTGGCGCCTGGCGCACATGAACCTCGCCATCCGCGGCATTGAGGCCAACTTGGGCTCCCAGCCCGCGGACACCTTCCTGCGCGACCTGCACCCGGATCTCAAGGCCGACTACATCCTCGCCAATCCGCCGTTCAACATCTCCGACTGGTCCGGCCGCCTGCTCGCGAAGGATCTGCGCTGGCGCTTCGGCACGCCGCCCGTCGGCAACGCCAACTATGCCTGGATTCAGCACTTCATCCATCATCTGGCGCCGCCCAACGGCCATGGCGGCGGGGTCGCCGGCTTTGTCATGGCCAACGGTTCGCTGTCGTCCGGATCCGGCGGCGAGGGCGAGATCCGCCAACGCATCTGCGAGGCCGATCTGGTGGACGCCATCGTCGCGCTGCCGGCCCAGCTCTTCCTCACCACCGGCATCCCCGCCTGCCTGTGGTTCCTGACCCGCAACAAGACCGGCCGCAACCTGAAGTCCGGCGGACGCGACCGCCGCGGCGAGACCCTATTCATCGACGCCCGCAAGCTCGGCACCCTGCAGACCAGGACCCTGCGTGTGCTAACCGGCGGCGACGACGGCGAGACCCTGCTCGCCGACGGACTCGGCGACCCGGGCGCCGACTCCGATATCGGCCGCATCGTCTACGCCTTCCGCCAATGGCGCGGCGAGCCCGCGCCCGCCTGGTGGAACGCCGCCGAACACGGCGACTGGACCTACCGCGACATCCCCGGCTTCTGCAAAGCAGAGACCATCGAAGGCATCCGCAAGCACGGCTTCGTGCTCACCCCCGGCCGCTACGTTGGCGCCGAGGAGCAGGAGGAAGACGGCGAGCCCTTCGAGGAGAAATACCCGCGGCTGTTGGCGGAGCTGGAGACGTGCTTCGTGGAAGGGGAGCGGTTGATGGGGGTGGTACGCGAGCGGCTGAAAGGGGTGGGTAATGTCTGATCGGCCGACCACCCTTGAGCTCCAGCCCGACCCTCACCCTCTCGCTCCCACGCTCCAGCGTGGGAGTGTCGTCGGGCCGCTCCAGCGGCCCGTCTCAACTGACCGCACTACGCCAGATGGAAGACCCAACGCTGGAGCGTCGCCACGTGCTCCCACGCTGGAGCGTGGGAGCCAGAAACTCGCGTTCGATGTTCCTGACGCATGGGATTGCTTCCCACTTGACCGACTCGTTGAAGCATCGCGTGGGATTTCGTACGGCATTGTACAACCTGGACAGCATGACGCGAGCGGCGTACCCATCGTTCGCGTAAACAATGTCAGGAACGGGCGCATCGACAGCGCAGACATGCTTTGCGTCTCTTCAGCCATCGAATCCAATTACGAGCGCACTCGTTTGAGAGGTGGTGAAGTTGTTCTTTCGCTCGTTGGGACGCTTGGGGAATGCGCTGTAGTTCCACCGGAAATGCGGGGCTGGAACGTGGCCAGGGCGATTGGCGTTATTCCTGTCAAGACCGACATTGATCCACGATGGGTCGCATACTGTCTTCGGTCCGATGCAGTGCAGGAGCTGATGAAAGCTTGGGCGACGACAACCGTCCAAGCGACGCTTAACCTGCGAGACGTGCGGCGACTTCCAATAGTCCTCGCACCTGAGAGAGTCCGAGCGACTATCATCGAGATAATCGGTGGGCTTGACGACAAGATCGAGCAGAACCGGCGGACGGCCCAAGCGCTGGAGCGGCTGGCACGGGCGATCTTCCGCGCCTGGTTCGTGGACTTCGAGCCGGTGAAGGCCAAGGCCGCGGGCGCGACCTCCTTCCCGTCCATACCCCACCCGGTCTTTGCCGCCCTGCCTGCCCGCCTAATAGACTCCGAGATCAGTCCGGTACCGGAAGGATGGAGCCTTAAGCCGATCGCAGCGATTGCAACCTTCCTCAACGGTCTCGCGCTTCAGAAATATCCCCCGCGCGGAGACGGGGAAGACTTACCCGTCATCAAGATCGCCGAACTTCGCAAGGGTTCGACCGAGGGGGCCGACTGGGCGAATGGCGACGTGCCGGAGCAGTACGTGATCAACGATCGCGACCTGATTTTTTCGTGGTCCGGGACGCTTGAGGTGGAGCTTTGGTTTGGCGGCAAAGGCGCCTTGAATCAGCACCTGTTCAAAGTCACCTCTTCTCATTATCCGAGTTGGTTCTGCCTGCTCTGGATTCGAGAACACTTGTCATGGTTTCGTGCCGTTGCAGCAAGCAAGGCGACCACGATGGGGCACATCAAACGAGGTCATCTCCAAGAGGCACGTGTCGTCGTTCCTTCGCTCGATATATTACACGCCGCCGATCGTGCTATCGGCCCGCTCTACGAACAGTATGCCCAGGTCATGGTGGAGTCGCGAACGCTGGCCCGACTGCGCGATTATCTGCTACCAAAGCTCCTATCCGGAGAAGTACGCGTACAGGCAATCGGGGAGTCGCATGGCCGGTCTTGAAGGGAGCTTTGAACTCCTTAGCTGCCGACAATTATTCGAGCGGTATCCTACATCCGTCTCGCTTCGATCAGCCGTCGAAGTTATCGAACGAACGATCAAGAGCGAGCCAGGCATCGCATTTACACACTGCCGTGGCCTGCTCGAAACCGTCTGCATCACGATCTTGACGGATCGCGGCATCGAGATTTCGCCCAATCCGAACCCCAACTGGCTGATGTCGCAGGCAATCCAAACACTGGAACTGACCTCCCTAGAGCGGGACGACAAAGAAGCCGAGCAGGGTGTTGCCAGCATACTCAGGGGCCTGAATTCTCTGGTCGATGGCGTAGTCAAGGTGCGTAATAGCCAAGGGGTGGGGCCGCATGGCCGGGACGCACTGGATAACGTGTTGTCGGTCGACTACGCGATCCTTATTGCCACCGCTGTCGATGCTGCCATTGGCCTGATGTTCAGGTTGCATCAGGAGCAGATCGGGCGTGATCCGATTAACCATCTCAGATTTGCAGTCCATGCCGACTTTAACGCATATCTGGACGGCAAGTATTCGGACTTCGTGATTGAAGAGGTGTCTATCAGCGCCAGTCAAGCGCTCCACAACCAGGATAGGTTGGCGTATCGGAAGAGCCTTGTGGAGTTTAGAAACCGCCCTGAGGAGGGCGAAGACGACTTTGCCGAAGGTGAAACTCTCCGGGAGGGAAACGATGGATGAACTGACCGCCGAGCTTGCAGCGGCAGCATGGTTCGAGGTGGTGCCCATTCGGGTTCTGGTGGCTGCGGATATGGCCGACGACTACGACCCAGGCCAAATGTCAATCCTTGGGACAGTACTTATCGGCGCGCTCAAACGGCTGAATCCTGGCTTGCCTCAGGAGACGGTCGAAGGCGTCGTGCGCACGCTCACGCACCCGCCCCATCCGACGCTGATCCAGAACAACCGCTGGTTTCACACGCTGCTGACCGATGGCGTCGAGGTGGAATACCGCGATCCGCAGACCGGCGAGACGCGCGGCGGACGCTGCCGGCTGGTGGACTTCGACGATCCGCTCGCCAACGATCTGCTGGTCGTGCGCCAGCTAACGGTCATTGGATCATCGGGCAAGACGATCCGACTCGACCTCATCCTGTTCCTGAACGGCCTGCCCATCGCAGTCATCGAGCTGAAGGACCCGGCCGATCCGCAAACCGATCTCACTGCTGCCATCGAGCAGCTCGACCGCTATCAGGACAGGGCGCCGGAGCTTTTCGTCCCGAACCTGGTGCGGGTGGTCTCCGACGGAATGCTGACGCGGGTCGGCTCCATCACCAGCGACCGCAGCCGCTTCATGCCCTGGCGACCGCTCGTGGACGACGGCGGCAACGCACCGACGCTGGAGGCGCTGATCCGCGGGCTCTTCGAGCCGCGGGCACTGCTGGACTATCTGCGCAGTTGCGTCCTCTTCGAGGAGGACGCGCGCGGCGCGATCGCCAAGAAGATCGCCGCGTATCATCAGTTCCGCGCCCTGCGCAAGGCGCGGGCAAGCGTGCTCGCACACCTCAAGCCCGCGGGCGACGGGCGCGGCGGGGTCATCTGGCACACCCAGGGTTCGGGCAAGTCGCTGACCATGCTGATGCTGGCAGGCGCTTTGATCCGCGAGCCGGATCTCGCCAATCCGACGCTGGTGGTGATTACCGACCGCAACGACTTGGACGATCAGCTCTTCGACACCTTCGCGGCCGGTCGCGCGCTGCTGCGCCAGGACCCGGTGCAGGCCCAAAGCCGCGATCACCTGCGGCAACTGCTGGACCGCGCCGCGGGCGGCGTGGTGTTCACGACTATCCAGAAGTTCACCGAGGCCCAGGGCGTGATCTCGGACCGGGCCAACATCGTGGTGCTGGCGGACGAGGCCCACCGCAGCCAGTACGGCTTCGTCGAGGGCGGCGCGCGCTGGATGCGCGAGGCCCTGCCGAACGCGACCTTTGTCGGCTTCACCGGCACGCCGCTGGAGCGCGACGACAAGAACACCATCCATGTCTTCGGCGATTACGCGGATGTCTACGATATCCGCCAGGCGGTGGAGGACGGCGCCACCCGACCGCTGTATTACGAGTCGCGCATCGTCAAGCTCCGGGTGGACGAGGACGGCGCGCGGGTGGCCGAGGACGAGGTGGAGTACGTCGTCAACGCCGATCGCGACGGCGCGAGCCCGGACGAGCGCATCCGCGTGCGGCTGGAGTCGCTGGTCGGCGCCCCGGAGCGCCTAGAGCGGCTGGCCGCCTTCATCGTCGAGCACTGGGAGAAACGGCGCGCGGCCATGGAGGGCAAGGCGATGGTGGTGACCATGAGCCGCGACATCGCCGCCCGGCTCTACGAGCAAATCCGTCTGCTGCGCCCGGACTGGCACGATGCCGACGACGAACGCGGGGCGATGAAGGTGGTCGTCACCGGCAGCTTGGACGACCCGGAGCCGTTGCGCGGCCATGTGCGCACCAAGGCCGCGCGCAAGCGCCTGGCCGAGCGCTTCAAGGACCCGGCGGATGATCTGCGGCTGGTGATCGTCTGCGACATGTGGCTGACGGGCTTCGACTGCCCGCCGGCCCATACACTTTATCTAGACAAGCCGCTGGCCGGGCACAATCTGATGCAGGCCATCGCGCGGGTGAACCGGGTCTGGGGCGACAAACCCGGCGGGCTGATCGTCGACCTGCTCGGGCTCGCCGACCAACTGGCCGATGCGCTCGCCACCTACAGCCGCGCTGGCGGCACCGGGCAGGCGGTGCGGCTGGTGCAGGATGAGGCGGTGCCGGCGATGCAGTCGGCCTTCGAGACGCTGCGTGACTTCTTCCACGGCTGCGACTACGCCCGAGCGCTCGACGCCGCGCCGCGCGACGTGCTCACCGTCTACCTTGGCGCCATCGACCATGTGCTGGGGCAGGATGACGGCTGGAAGCGCTTTCAAAAGCTGATCAAGGAGTTGGCGACCGCCTTCGCGCTGGCCGTACCGCGGCCGGAGGCCGAGCGGATCGCACCGCACCTAGCCTTCTTCCAACGCGCGGCGGCGATGATCCGCAAACGGCTGGCGGACGGCGGTGATCGTCCGGACAGCCGCGCCCGGCAGCGCGACATCGACGCCGCGGTGCGGCAGGTGATCGGCGGGGCGGTGGATGCGGACGACGTGATCGATCTGTTCGCGGTGGCCGGTCTGGACGAGGCGCGGTTGGACATCCTGAGCGACGAGTTTCTTACGCGCGTGGCCGCCCTGCAGCAGAAGAACCTAGCCCTGGAGACACTGCGCAAGCTGTTGAACGACCAAATCCGCAGCACCGAACGCAGCAACCTGGTGCGCAGCCGCAAGTTCCGCGAGGCGCTGGAAGACGCGCTGCTGCGCTATACCAACAAAGCGATCACGACGGCGGAGATGATCGCCCGTCTGATTGACTTGGCGCGGGACCTGCGCGAGGCGCAACGGCAGGGTGAGGCACTGGGGCTCAGCGCCGAGGAGATCGCCTTCTACGACGCATTGGCCGACAACGCCTCGGCGCGCGAGGCGATACAGAGCGACACGTTACGGCTGATGGCCCGCGAGTTGACCGAGATGGTGCGCCGCCTGCCGAAGCTCGACTGGACGCAGCGCGAGTCGGTGCGGGCGGCGCTGCGGCGCAACGTCCGGCGTTTGCTCGCAAAGTACGGCTACCCGCCGGATCTGGCGGAAGGCGCGACGGCGCTGGTACTGCGGCAGGCGGAGCTGTCGACGGCAAACGGCGTTTAGCGCGTGGTGCCAGCGGCTCAGCGGCGAGCTTGGCGTGCGAGACGACGACGCCCCGCGCCTTCGCCGCCGAGTCCGGGGTGGCGGCCAGCAGGCGCTCCAAGACTTCCAGCGCTTGTCGATAGAATCCAAGCGCCTGGTCGGCGTCGCCCGCCTGGCCGCGCGGGACCAGACAGTCGGCCAGTTGCAGTTGCGCGGCGGCCAGGAGCCGCTCGTGGGCAGGGGCGACCGGCGGGCGGGCGCGGTCAGGCGCCAGGCGGCATCCAGTGCCTGCCGGGCCAGAGGCAGGGCGGCGGTGAGGGTGCCGTGGATAAGCTCGAAGTCGGCGCGGTCCTGGTAGAACCAGGCGGCGGGTGCCAGTGCCTCGGGCCAGTAACAGGGTTTGACCCAGCAGCCAGATCGCGTACGTGGGGCGCAGCTTGCGGAAGCTCTCGCCTACCTTGATGATCAAGGCCCACACACCGAAATCCCACGCCGAAGCTAAGGCCATGTTCGCCATTCACCCCCAACTCCTCGCTGACTGCCATGCTCTGGGGCGGCTGCCCGCGACGCATCTGTTGTTGCACAAGAACGCCGCCGTTCCCTGGTGCATCCTGGTTCCGGAGACTGATCTGGCCAACCTGCTGGACTTGCCCGTCGCCCAGCGCGACGCGGTGCTGGCGGACTGCAAGCGGGTCAGCGATTATCTGGTTGGTTCCCTTGGCTGCGCCAGGGTCAACGTCGCCTGGATCGGCAATCTGGTGTCGCAGTTGCACATCCATGTGATCGGACGGAACCCGGCGGATGCGTGCTGGCCTAAACCGGTCTGGGGCCACCTGGAGCGGACCCGTGACTACAGTCCGGCGCAGATCGCGGCGATCCGCGCCGGAATCGGCGGTGCCTGAATCCGGGCACGGGCGGATGCGCGACCTTTGCTGGTTGCGAAATCCGCTCCATCACGCAAACTAAGCCTAAGATCAACAATGCGCCCCCGCGAGCGACGGGATCTCCACCGACCAACCAGACGGAGCACTCTATGACCGATCCGGATCAGAAACAGCCTGGTGAGACGCCAGTCGACAAGATGGTGAAAGCCTACGAGGAGATGCTCAAGTACACCCAGGAGACCCTGGGGCAGGCTGGGCAGGAGACTGTCCCCCGGTTTCGGGAGTTACTGGACATGGCGCGGGACAATATGGTGGAACTCGGCGAGTTGACCCGGGAGGAGGCCACCAAGGTGTCCGAGTATTTGCGCCGGGACGTCGAGGATGCAGCGACCTATATCGCCGAGACCGGCCAGAACATCCATGACTGGTGGCGCTTCGACCTCGAGTTGATGGAACAGCGGATGATGGATATGTTCGCGCGGGCGGCGGACCAGACCAGCCTGCAACTCGCCCAGTGGGCCGAGAACGCCCGCCAGTTCAGCCTGTATCAGGCCGGAGAGGTCACCGGCCCCGGTACCCTGGTGTGCGACCGGTGCGGGGCCGAGACTCACTTTGTGCAGGCCGGACGCATCCCGCCGTGCGCTGATTGCGGCGGCACGGCATTCAAGCGCAAGGAGCAGGCCGCGGGGACCGGGGCGTCCGGATCGTCCGAACCTTGAGTCCGGGTCCGGGGGTGAGGCGTCAGCCGTCGCTGGAAATTCAATCACGGCGCCCGTATAGTCACGCTTCGCGTCATGCCCCGCGGGAGAGACCGGATCTTCAGCGACGATCGACCTTAGTTGAGTCTGCTGTAAGGCCCGGCGCCGAAGGCGCAACACCGCCCGGAATCGCTCAGGCATCAGGGACCGTGGGGCTCAAGACCGACTCTGGAGAGCGGTTGCCGTCTGCCCGTCAGGCCGCAACCCACCGATGGGGCAGCCGGCCCCGCGTGAATCATCCGTTGCTTGGGGGTGTGCTTTGCCCCGCTAACCGGGTTGCTTCACGCCGAGCCGCAAACTCTCAGGTCCAGGACAGAGGGGCGATGCCACGGGTTCCCAGTGCCCCTAGGCACCGTGCTGTCGCGTCGTTTTGATCCTCGCGGCGGATCCGCCTGATCTTTAGGAGAGTCGAATGGGATTGCGTACCCCCTTGTTTGCTGAGCATGAGCGGCTCAATGCCCGCATTGTGCCATTTGGCGGTTGGGACATGCCGCTGCACTATGGTTCCCAGCTTGAAGAACACCATGCGGTGCGTCGCCGGGCAGGGATTTTCGACGTCTCCCACATGCAACCGGTGGATATCACGGGTTCCGGGGCCAGCGCGTTTCTGCGCCGGCTCCTGGCCAATGACGTGGTCAAACTCAAAGACCCCGGCAAGGCGCTCTACAGTTGCATGCTCAACGAGCAGGGCGGAGTCGTGGATGACCTGATCTGCTACTACCGGGGTCCCGAGCGCTACCGCCTGGTGGTCAACGCCGGCACCGCGGATAAAGACCTCGACTGGATGCAGGCGCAGGCGGTGGGGTTTGATGTGCATATCGACCGTCGCCGTGACTTGGCGATGATCGCCATTCAGGGACCGCAAGCGCGTGCCGTCGCCGCTGCCCTCCTGCCGGCCGACTGCCGCGACGCGGCCCTCGCGATAGCACCGTTTTTTGCCGCCGATGGGGCGCGCTGGTTCGTCGGCCGCACGGGGTATACCGGTGAGGACGGCTTCGAGGTCATACTGCCAGCCGAGGATGCTCCGGAACTCTGGCAGGGCCTGATCGCCGCCGGGATTCAGCCCTGCGGCTTGGGTGCGCGTGACACGCTGCGGCTGGAGGCCGGCATGAACCTCTACGGCCAGGACATGGACGAGACCGTTGGTCCCCTGGAGTCCGGTCTCGGCTGGACCATCGCGTGGGAGCCCGCGGAGCGTCGGTTCATCGGTCGCGAGGCCCTGACCGCGCTGCGCGACAACCCGGCGCGACGCGACTTCGTGGGTCTGTTGCTGACCGGGCGGGGGGTGTTGCGCGGCCATCAGCAGGTCTTGAGCGATGGGCGCCCGGTCGGCGAAATCACCTCCGGCGGCTTCGCGCCGACCCTGGAGCGGTCGATCGCGCTGGCGCGGGTCGCGCCTGGGCTTGGTGCGACCTGTGCGGTCGACATCCGCGGCAAGGCTGTACCGGCGCGGGTGGTCAAGACCACCTTCGTGCGTCACGGCAAGCCGGCCCAGGCATTGTAGGCGATTGACTGAAATCGTTTTGGATTTACAGCGATGGCCGGCCCCGCCGGCCCATACCGGGAGAGAACCATGAGCGCAGTCCACGCTGACCTTCACTACACCAAGACCCACGAGTGGGTGAAGGTCCATGGCGACGGCACCGCCACGGTCGGCATTACCGACCATGCCCAGGAGGCGCTGGGCGACATCGTCTTCGTTGAGACCCCGGAGGTCGGCCGGCAGGTGGATGCCGGTGACGGTTGCGCCGTGGTCGAGTCGGTGAAGGCCGCGTCTGATATCTATACGCCCTTGGCGGGCGAGGTGGTCGAGGTGAATGCGGCACTCGCCGACACGCCGGAACTCATCAATCAGAGTGCCTACGGTGACGGCTGGATCTTCACCCTGCGTGTCGCCGATCCGGGTGCCGTCAGCGGTTTGCTCGATGCCGCCGGTTATCAGGCGGTGCTGGACGCGGAGGTCTGAGTCCGACATGCCCTTCGTACCCCATACCGACGAAGACGTTGCCGCGATGCTCGGCGCGATCGGCGCCGCCACCATCGACGACCTGTTCGACGAAATCCCGCGCGAACTGCGCATCGGCGAACTCGCCGCCATTCCCGCGGGGATGGCTGAAATGGATATTACCCGGTTGATGCAAGCCCGGGCCCGTGCCGATGGCCAACCGCTCTGCTTCATCGGCGCCGGGGCCTATGACCACCACATCCCGGCGGCGGTGTGGCAGATCGCTTCCCGCGGTGAGTTCTACAGCGCTTATACGCCGTATCAAGCGGAGGCGAGCCAGGGCACCTTGCAACTGCTCTACGAATTCCAGTCGATGATGACGGCCCTGACCGCGCTCGACGTGTCGAATGCCTCACTTTACGACGGAGCCTCGGCGCTGGCGGAGGCGGTGCTGATGGCGGTGCGCGCCAACCGCAAGGCCAAGTCGAACCGGGTGCTGGTCCCGCGCGCCCTGCATCCGGCCTATCGGCGGGTCTTGCGCGGGATCGTCGAATCCCAGGGGATCGAGGTCATCGAGGCCCCCTTCGACCGCCAGGGTGGGCATACCCCGGTCGCGGCGCTGGACGCTCTGGTCGGTGACGGCGGCTTTGCCGCGATCGTCATCAATCAGCCGAATTTCTTCGGTGTGATCGAAGACGTGGACCTGTTGACCGATTGGGCGCACGCCCAGGATGTACTCGTGATCGCCGTGGTGAACCCGATTGCCCTGGCGTTGCTCAAGGCACCGGGGGAATGGGGCGCGGCCGGCCCCAAGCGGGGTGCGGACATCGCTTGCGGTGAGGCCCAGCCGCTGGGGATGCCGCTCTCCTCCGGCGGGCCCTATGCGGGCTTTCTTTGCTGCAAAAAGGACCTGACGCGCCAGATGCCGGGGCGAATCGTCGGCCGTACCCTGGATCTGGAGGGCAAGCCCGGCTTCACCCTGACACTCCAGGCGCGAGAGCAGCATATCCGCCGCGGCAAGGCGACTTCCAACATCTGTACCAATCAGGGGTTGCTGGTCACCGCCGCCACCATTCATCTGGCGCTGCTGGGTTCGGCGGGTCTGGAGCGGGTGGCTGCGGCCTGTCACGCCAATACCCGCCGGCTTGCGGCCTTGCTGTGCGAGATCCCTGGGGTGGAACCCCGGTTCGATCGCCCCATGTTCCACGAACAAGTGCTGCGTCTGCCCGCCCCGACCGCGGACTTGTTGCATGCACTGGCCGCCCACGGTGTGTTGGGCGGATTCGATCTGGGTCCGGATTATCCGGAACTGGACCCGGCACTTCTGGTCTGTGCAACCGAGTTGCGAACCGAGGAGGAAATGCAGCGCTACATGACGACGCTGGCTCGGGTGATCGCCGCAAGGACGCAGGCGAAGTGCCCGGTGGAGCCGAAAATCTAGCCGTGTTGCGTAGACTTGCGACCCGCCATCAATGATCCGCCAACCCAACCACCACTGGAGATGACATATGGCCAAGACCGCCCTGCAAGGTAATCCCGTCAGCCTGTCCGGCGACCTGCCCGCCGTCGGCAGCCAGGCCCCGGACTTTCAGCTTGTTGCCAAGGACCTGGGTGACAAGACCCTGGCTGACTTCGCCGGGAAGAAGAAGCTGCTGAACATCGTTCCGAGCCTGGATACCGGCGTCTGCGCCGCGTCCACCAAGAAGTTCAACGAGGCCATGGCCGGCAAGACCGACGCGGTCGCACTGGTCATTTCGGCCGACCTGCCGTTCGCCATGGGCCGCTTCTGTGACGCCGAGGGCATCACCAATGTCGTGAGCCTCTCCATGATGCGCTCACGCAATTTCGCAAAGGACTATGGCGTGCTGATCACCGATGGGCCGCTTGCCGGCATCACCGCCCGCGCCGTCGTGGTGCTGGATGCCGGCAACAAGGTCGTCTATACGCAGTTGGTCCCGGAGATCACCCAAGAGCCGGACTACGACGCGGCACTGGCCGCGCTCTAGTCATTCGCATAACCGGTGAGGCCAATGGGCCTCATCGGTCCTGCCGCGTCCTGTGGTCTGCGCAGTACTCAACCGAACCGAAACTAGCCGCACATGCTGATCCAAGAACAATCCCGACCCGGCCGCCGTGCCGCCGCTCAGGCGCCACTCTATTCTGCAGAGGTGTCCGACATTCCGGTCAGCGCCCGCCGCGCTGCCCCGCTGGTGTTGCCGGAGGTCTCGGAGCTGCAGGCGGTGCGGCACTACACCCGGCTGTCGCAGAAGAACTTCTCCATCGACACCCACTTCTATCCGCTGGGCTCCTGTACCATGAAGTACAACCCGCGGGCCTGCAATACGCTGGCGATGCTGCCGGGCTTTCTGGCGCGTCACCCCGCGGCCCCGGACAGCCACGGCCAAGGGCTGCTGGCCTGTTTGTTCGAGTTGCAGGAGATGCTCAAGGAGGTCACGGGGATGCATGCGGTGTCCTTGGCGCCGTCTGCCGGGGCACAGGGCGAGTTCGCGGGTGTCGCCATGATTCGCGCCTACCATCGCGCCCGCAACGACAGCGCCCGCACCGAGATCCTGGTGCCCGACGCCGCCCACGGCACCAATCCCGCTTCAGCGGTGATGTGTGGTTTCGTGGCACGGGAGATCCCGACCGGGTCGAACGGGGACGTGGACATCGCGGCCCTGCGTGAGGCGGTCGGCCCCCAGACCGCGGGCATCATGCTCACCAATCCGAGTACGGTCGGCGTCTTTGACCGCAATATTGTGGAGATCGCGGGCATCGTTCACGCGGCCGGGGGGCTGCTCTATTATGACGGGGCCAACCTCAATGCCATCCTGGGCAAAGTGCGGCCCGGTGATATGGGCTTCGACGTCATTCATATGAACCTGCACAAGACCTTTTCCACCCCGCACGGCGGCGGCGGTCCAGGCGCTGGTCCGGTGGGTGTCTCCAAGCGCCTGGAGCCCTTTTTGCCGGTGCCCCTGGTTGTCCAGGACGGCGATGACTATCGCTGGGTGAGTGAACACGAACGGCCTCAGTCCATCGGCCGGCTGACCGCCTTCGGGGGCAACATGGGTATCCTGCTGCGCGCCTATGTGTATGCGCGGATGCTCGGGCGCGAGGGCATGAAGCGGGTCTCCGAGTTTTCGACACTCAATGCCAATTATCTGATGACCCGGCTCAAAGCGGCGGGATTCGATGCCGCCTACCCGCAACGGCGCGCCAGCCACGAGTTCATCATCACCATGAAGCGCGAGGCGCGCGACCTGGGCGTCAACGCCATGGACTTCGCCAAGCGCCTGCTCGATTATGGCTTCCATGCCCCGACCACCTATTTCCCGCTGCTGGTGCCGGAGTGTCTGTTGATCGAACCGACCGAGACCGAGACCAAGGAAGAACTCGACGACTTCGTCGCCGCGCTGATCGCCATTCGCGAGGAGGCGCGAACCAACCCGGAGCTGGTGAAAGGCGCCCCTCATACCATGCCGGTGCGCCGGCTTGACGACGTGCGCGCGGCGCGGCAATTGGATCTGGCGTGGCGGTCTTCAGCCAATTGTACATAGTATGGCCAATCAGAACGTTCGGGGCTGGCGGCGGCTCATTTACGCCTTCGGCTATTCCATGGCGGGGTTCAAGGTCTGTTTCGAGGCGGAGGAAGCCTTCCGTCAGGAGTTATTCCTCTTAATGTTTCTCGCCCCACTCGGGTTGTGGCTGGGGGAAACACCGATCGAGCGCGTGCTGTTGGTCGGTTGCCTGTTGATCGTGCTCATCGTGGAACTGCTCAACTCCGCCATTGAGGCCAACGTGGACCGCGTCGGTATGGAGCGGCACGAACTGTCTGCCCGCGCGAAAGACATCGCCTCCGCCGCGGTCTTCATGAGTTTCGCGTTGACCGTGTTGACCTGGGGGCTGATCCTGCTTCCGAAGTGGTTTTAAGCGTTCCTGAAGCGGGCACGGTGCGGCGCTTCTGCGAACAACTTCACGGCGGCGGCACACGCGATCCAGTATTGGGTAGTTGGTAGACGCCGCGCTGTCAGGCGGTCGCGCAGAGGGGTGGGTTCGGCTGATCGCGCGGTACGCGTTTTCCAAGTGGAGTCCAGTCACCCTGGACTACAATGCACCATCGGCCGCGATCGGAGATTACTTCAGTGACATACAGCGACATTCCGCGCCTGTTGACGATGACCATCGTGTGGCTGTTGTTGCTGGTGTGGTCCCTCATCGCCGATCGCAGCGGCTGCGTGGCGACCTTGGGGATATGGGTCGTTTTTTCCATTATCGTGTTCGTCTCCGGTATTGAGAGCGCGCTGGCAAAGCGACGCGTGTTTCTCACTGAGTGCCTGGAGCCGCGCACTTTCCTGTTTCAGTTGTTACAGCGTCGCTACCTGCTTGTTGCCATCGAGATCCTCACGTCTGCCGTGCTGGCCCTGCTCCTCATGGTGAGTGCGCTGAGTTTTGCGTCGCGTCATTGGTCGTTGATGTTCGCCGACGTCCTGTTGGTGTCACTGTTGCTGCCGCGGTTCTACGGGGCTTTCGCCGGGCAGTTGCGTGAGCCTTACCGCTATGTGACCGCCCGCCGTTGGGCCATGTGGGTCAGTACCCTGTTCCTGTGGTTGGAGTCCCTCCTGGTCCTCGTGTTCACGAACGAGGAAAACTTCATTGGGCTGCGCTGGCAGGAGGTCATTAGCTATGGGAGTACGCGATTCGATCTCCCCTGCGCCCCGGTCGCAGCGATGGCCTCGCTGGTTTCGGCCCTGGATGATCTGGGACAATGGTCGGCGCAGAATCTGGCGCGCAGCCTTCAGGATCTTCCTCAGGCCTTCATGGCTTCCGCCAGTCTGTTCGTTTACGTCGTGTTGTCGCTCTTGCTCGCTTACGCTTATAGTCGTGCGCTGATCGGTGTGGTTGGGCGACCCTGGACCATGTGGCGCATCGAGCCGCGCGAGAGCGCAGTGATTGCGGGTGACGGAGCCGGTTGATGCTGATGACTGTATGAACGAACAAACCGATCGCATTGAGCTTGCCGACACCGGTGGCACCCTTGAGTTGCGCAACCAGCTTGAGCAGATGCGCCGGGATGCGGCAGAAGAAATTGCGCGCCTCAATCGCAAGTTGGCCGAGCGCGAATACGCAATGGAAAGCACCGTTTCTTCCGCGACCGAGCGGCAGGCGATGCAGCAGGAACTCACTACCCTGAGGCATTCACTGGGGGAGCGGGGTAAGACACTCGATCGGATCACAGGTGAGTGCCGACGACTTGAAGACGAGTTGGAGGACCGGCATCAGGAGGCTGATGCGCTCAAGAATGAGGTCCAGCGCAAGGAGGCTTCGCTCAAGGCCGCGCGCGATGAACTCCAGCGGCTGCGGCGTCAAATGGCCGAGATTCAAGAGCAGTCGGTTGATAT
Source organism: uncultured Lamprocystis sp. (assembly GCF_903933125.1). Classification (GTDB taxonomy): domain Bacteria; phylum Pseudomonadota; class Gammaproteobacteria; order Chromatiales; family Chromatiaceae; genus Thiodictyon. The sequence continues at coordinate 22,050 of NZ_CAIZIZ010000538.1, forward strand.
CGCGGCAGTCATGAATCAGGCTCAGAACCCCAACCTGCTGGCCCTCCCGCCCGCGGAGCCGGATATCTCGCCAAGTCCCGTGCCCCAGGTGATCAGCTTCTCGGCTGGATTGCTGTCGGGACTCGCCGTGATTGCCGTCGTAGCAGCGTTCCTGTGGGGTGGCCTCAGCCTGGAGTTGCCCCGCTTCTGGGAGCGTCCCCCGACCGCGTCGGTTGAGGAGAGCACATCCGCAGACCCCGTTGCGGTTAGCGCGGTCCCGGCTTCCGATCAGCCCGAAGAGGGTTTCACGCTCATCCCCGCGATGTCGGTTGGTGCGTCCGCCGAGCCGCCGCCGACACTGCGCGACCGGCTGCGCGGCGGTAGCCTGGGGCCGACCATGGCCGTGCTGGCGGGCGGCATGTTCCGGATGGGGCAGAACAGTATGGGCGGCAGTGACAGCGGACCCGAGCATGAGGTCCGAATCCTTCCCTTCCTGATCGGTGTCTACGAGGTCACCTTTCAGCAGTATGACGGGTTTGCGCGCGCCACCGGGCGGCCGTTGCCCGAAGCCTTTGGCTGGGGACGCGGAACGCGTCCGGTGGTGGCGGTCTCCTGGTCCGACGCCCAGGCGTACGCTGACTGGCTGACGCGTCAGACCGGCAAACGTTACCGTCTGCCAAGCGAGGCCGAGTGGGAGTTTGCCGCGCGCGCCGGAGTGCGCAGTTCCTACCCCTGGGGGTTCAGCATGGAGCGCGGCAGGGCCCTGTGTTTCGACTGCGGCAGCCAGTGGGACAATCGCTCCACCGCGCCGGTCGGCAGCTTCGCGCCGAGCGCCTTCGGGCTCTACGACATGGCTGGCAACGTCTTGGAGTGGGTCGCTGACTGCTATACGGCAAGCTATGACGGTGCTCCGGCCGATGGGCGTGCGCGGGTCGATGGCGGTTGCGCCAATCGCGTCGCCCGCGGCGGTGCCTTCAACAAACCGGCCGCGTCGATGAAGACCCATGTGCGGGCCAAGTTTCTCCCTGAGAGTCGGCTGAACATGCTGGGGTTTCGGGTTGCGCGCGATCCTTGAACACACGGCATTCGGAACAGCAGGCGGCCGTGCGGGATTCCCCGACTCGGCGGCGCATACTCGGCGTCGGCATCGCCACCCTCGACCTGATCAATACGGTGGCTGTCTATCCGCCGGAGGACGCCGAGGTGCGAGCCGCGGCGCAGCGCCGCGCCAGGGGCGGCAACTGCGCCAACACCCTGGCCGTATTGGCTGACCTCGGCCATGCGTGCGCCTGGGCCGGGACGCTGGCCGAGGACGCGGGCGGCGCCTTTCTCCAAGCCGATCTCAGCGCACGGGGTATCGATTGTCGCCAGGCCGTGCGCGTCCCCGGCGGAATCAGCCCCACCTCCTATGTGACCCTGAGCCAGGCGACCGGCAGCCGCACCATCGTGCATTACCGCGATCTCCCGGAACTGGACGCGGCCGCCTTCGCGCGCATTCCCCTGGACGGCTGGCACTGGATTCACTTCGAGGGGCGCAATCCGCATGAGACGGGGCAGATGTTGGCGCGCTGTCGTCGCGCCTTACCGCGGGTTCCCCTGTCGGTCGAGCTTGAAAAGCCCCGATCCGGAATTGAATCCCTGTTACGCGGTCCGGACCTGCTGCTGATCGCACGCGGCTTCGCGCTGGCGGACGGCGGTCCGGGGGTTGCCGATGATCCCCGTGTTTATCTCACTGAGCTCGCGAAACGGACCACTGCCGACATCCTGGTCCTCGGCTGGGGTGAAGCGGGGGCTTGGCTGCTGGTGCGCGCTACCGCGCCACTGCATCTGCCCGCTTCTGTGCCTGAGCGGGTTGTCGATACCCTGGGTGCCGGGGACGTGCTGAACGCCGGGATGATCGACGGGTTGCTGCGTGGCGCGTCCCCTACCGATGCCTTGACCCGCGCCATCGCGCTGGCGGGTCTCAAATGCGGGCGGTCAGGTTTCGACGGACTGGCAGCAGCGATACGGCGAACTGAAGCGGGTGATGATCAGGGCCAGCCGGGGCCGGATCGCTAGTGCTTCCGTGCTGCTGGTGCCGTGGGGCGGTTGATTTCGGTAGGGACTGTGGAGGGGGTTGCGATCGGGGTCGGCCCCTGGCTGTCCTCTTGAAACCAGCGGTGCGCCAGGTGTCGGAAGACCCCGTTCTCGTCCAAGGCAGCAACCGCGGCGTCCAGGCGGGCGAGCAGGTCCGGGGCATCCGGACGTACCGCGACACCGGGTCCGTCGCCTGACAAGCGCGGGTCCGCGGGCGGCTGACCGACGAAGGCGAAGCCCCGGCCCTGTTCCTTGCGCAGAAAACCCTGGTCCAACAGCAACTGTCCCCCGAACACCAGATCCAGACGTCCCAGCAACAGGTCCAGCAAGGCGTCGTCGGTGGTACTGTAGCGCACCAGCCGCGGCTGATCCGGGTAGGTCTTCACCAGATAGTCGTCGGCGGCGGTGCCGCGTCGCACGCCGATGCGCTTGCCCTTGATCGCGTCCGCATCGATCTGCCCGAATCGATCGGTGCGTGCCACGAAGCGCCCCGGGCTGCGGTGGTAAGGTCGGGTGAATCCGATTTGGGCAGGCGGTGCGGCGGTGACCGACAGGGAGGCGACGGCCGCGTCGAGTGATCCGTCCTGGACCTTCGCGAGCAAGTTATCCCGATCCACGGGAACGAGTTCGCACTGCACGCGCAGGTGCGCGCACAGCGCCTGCGCCACGTCGCGGTCGAAACCCCGTAGCGCGCCGCGCGCCTCGACGAAGTTTTGCGGCGCTTCCCGGCCGACCACGCCGATGCGCAGGCGCTCGGGAGCGGCCCAGGCCGAGCACCCGAGCAGGGTGAGGAGCAGCCAGGTGGTGAGCCGAGTTTGCGTCACCAGGCTGTCCCGTTCTGACTCAGGGCGTCGAGCGTGCGTTGCAGCCCCGTCAGCGCCGCGTCCGGTGTCGCATCGCCGCGCAGCACCGCGCGTACGGCGGCGGCAAAGGTCGCGCTCACCTCCGGGTACTGCGCGCCGGTTGGCGTCGATGGACGCGCGATCAGGTTGGGCAGGATCGGGGCCAAATCCGCAAGCAATGGACGGGCCGCGATCAGTTCCGGGTCCGTGTAAAGGTCCGCCAGCGTCGGGTTGAAGCCGGCGTCCAGGGCGCGGCGTCGCTGGACCACGGCACCGGTGAGGTAACGCACCAGGCCCGCGGCCTCCGTGGGGTGACGACTGTAGCGCGACACCGCCAATTGACCACCGCCCAGGACGGAGGCCGGTGCGCCCGCGCCCTTGGGCAGCGGGGCGACCGCGATGCGCTCGGCCACCGGAGTCTGCTGGTCTTGCAGGGACGTCCAGGCCGTGGACCAGTTGCGCATCAAGCCGGCCGCACCCGCCCGGAAGCCGTCCAGGTTGTCGTGCGGCGTGGCCGTGAGGGCGGCCGCCGGGGTGATGCCGCGGATCCAATTCGCCGCCCGTTGCAGGGCGAACTGGGCCCTGGGGTTGTTCACCGAGACCCGGCCGTCGGGCTCGACCAGAGTCCCCCCGCCTTGGCTGCTGATCCATTCGATGGCGGTGGCGGTGAGCGCCTCGTCCTCGCCGCCGGGCCAGGCGAAACCCCAGAAGCTGGTGTTACCCAAGAGCCGTTGCGCCTCCTGGATGCGCCGGGCGGCATCCTCGAGTTCGCCCCAGGTCCGGGGAACCTGAAGGTTATAGCGGGCGAGCAGATCGGAGCGGTAGTAGAGGAGGCCGAGCTCCAGGTACCAGGGCAGGGCGACCAGGCGCTCACCCAGCGTCGCATTGCGGATGAGTGGATCCAGGAAGTCGGACGCGCTGGGGTCTCCTGGGTTGTGATCCGCCTCGTTGTGATCGGCGATGAGGGGTTTCAGATCGGCCAGGTGCGCGCCGAGTTGTCCGCACCAGAGGGCGTCGATTTCCAGCACGTCCAGTTCCGGGGCGCCGACCTGGAGTAGGTCCAGATAGCGGGCCAGCCGCTGCGCATCATCGGTCGGCGTGGTGATCACCTGCACCCGATGGCCCGTCTTGGCCTCCCACTCGCCGACGGCCCCCTTGCACAGGGCGGTTTCCTGGGCGGTGCGGCCGCAGGCGATGGTCAGGTCCAGGGCGTGGGTGACGCCTGGCCCGGCGGCCAGGATGCAGGCCATGGTGAGGACCGGGAACAGGCGGGTCAAGCGCAAGTCTCCATGACGATTGGGGCGGGCGGGGTGACGTTCGGATTATCGGCAGTCGGCGGACGGTGCGTCCCGCTAGAATAAACGAGTGACTTGGTTCCTGTCCGCAATCCGCTACGATAATGATCGATATGAATGCCGCCTTCCTCAATCACCGACTGCGCCTCGCCGCCCGCGTCATCGCCAACGGGGGGGTGATCGCCTACCCGACCGAGGCGGTTTTTGGACTGGGGTGCGACCCCTGGGACGGTGAGGCAGTGGCGCGCGTTCTCGCGCTCAAGCGCCGCGACCCGGCCAAGGGTCTCATCCTGATCGCCGCCGAGCCGATCCAGTTACTGCCATTCGTGGTCGACCTGCCGGCCGTGCGGATGGCCGAGATCTTGGCCTCGTGGCCGGGTCCCAACACCTGGCTGATGCCCGTGCGGCCCCGGACACCGGACTGGCTTACCGGCCGGTTTGACACCCTGGCGGTGCGGGTCACCGCCCATCCGCTGGCCGCCGGCCTGTGTCGCGCCTACGGCGGCGCCATCGTCTCCACCAGTGCGAACATCGCTGAGCGCCCGCCGGCCCGTTCGGCCCTGGGGGTGCGGCTGGCCCTGCCCGGCGGACCGGACCTGATCCTCGGCGGCACCTGTGTCGGGGCCGGCCGGCCGTCCACGATCCGCGACGGGCACACCGGGCGGGTCCTGCGGGCCTGATCGGGGGGCAGGGCTTGGCATTCCGCGTTGGCGGCAATACCTTGATGGATTATGAGGTATCCAGGCAATCAGGGGGACGCAGAGATGTTCGACGCAACCGCAACGGCAATCCGCTGGGTGGAACAGGGCGTCGTGCCCGATGGGGTGACGCGTAGCGGCATTCGCGCGCTGCTGCGCCAACGGCTTGCCACACTCCCGACACAGGATTGCGAGGCGGCTGCTGATGCCGTGCGCGCTTTCGTCGCCTGGATGGATGCCGCGCCGATCGCCGCGGTCCCGGAACTGGCTAACGCCCAGCACTACGAACTGCCGCCTGAGTTTTTCGTCGAGGTCCTGGGGCCGCGGCGCAAATACAGTTCCTGCCTGTGGTCGCCGGGGGTCGACACCCTGGCGCAAGCGGAGGAGGCGTCCTTGCGGGTCACCGCGGAACGCGCCGGTATCAGCGACGGCATGGAGGTCCTCGAAATGGGTTGCGGTTGGGGCGCGTTCAGCCTCTATGTGGCCGAGCGCTTTCCCAATTGCCGGGTGACCGGGGTCTCCAACTCACAGGGGCAACGCGGTTTCATCGAGGGCCAGGCGCGGGAGCGCGGGATCGGCAACCTGACCATCATCACCGCGGATATGAATCAGTTCCAGGCGCCGGGGCGCTATGACCGCGTGGTCTCGATCGAAATGTTCGAGCACATGCGCAACCACCGGCAGTTGTTCGCCCGCGTGCATGACTGGCTCAAGCCCGGCGGGCGCTTCCTGATGCATATCTTCGTTCACCGCGCCCACCCCTATGCCTTCGAGGATCAGGGACCAAGCGACTGGATGAGCAAGTATTTTTTCTCCGGTGGAATCATGCCGAGTGACGACTTGCCGCTGCACTTCCAGGACCACCTGCGGTTTCTCTCGCGTTGGCGCTGGGATGGCCGCCATTATGAACGCACGCTCAACACCTGGCTGGCGCAGATGGACGCTGCCCGCCCTCGGGTCTGGCCGATTCTGGAGCAGACCTACGGGGCCGCTCAGGCGGGCGTCTGGTGGGTGCGCTGGCGGCTGTTTTTCATGGCCTGCGCCGAACTCTTCGGTTATCGCGACGGACAGGAGTGGTGGGTCAGTCACTATCTGTTCGAGCGGCCGGTTTGACACGACCAGGGTGACAGCAAGCGCTCCTTAAGAAACGCCTTTGGCGTCTCGGTCGTTGTCGTTGTCGTTGTCGTTGTCGTTGTCGTTGTCGTTGTCGTAATCGTAATCGCAATCGTAATGGTAATCGAAGACGCGATGGGCATAAGCAGCATCCTCGTGGGTATCATAAACTCGACAACGACAACGACA
>NZ_CAIZIZ010000539.1 GCF_903933125.1 uncultured Lamprocystis sp.
ACGCCACCGGCCAGCCGATAGGCGGTGGCATCGGGCATTGCTTCCGGCCGTCGGTAGCGCGCCGGGAGCAAAGGGGATCTGAATAAGGCGGCGCGCGCCGCCTTTCTATATGCCTCTTCCGCGCCCGCCACTCGAAACTCGCGCCCGAATCGGCGATGATGGCATGAATGACCAGGCCCGCTTCGCGCCAGGTCATCAGGGTCTTGATCGTCATTGCACCCAGGGCACGCCACGGGAGCGTGGGCGTCCCGCCCACATGCGGGCCAGTGGCCCGCGCTCCCAGGAAAATGGCCGGAGTGATGATCAAGGCCGTCACCAGCGCCCGCTACCACACCTTGTAGGAGAGACTGACGATGCGTCCCGCACTGCCTGTAGTCGCTGCCGCCTTCCTGACCCTCGGCCTGTCCGGTGCCGCCCTGATCCAGGCGGAAACCCAGTCCGAGAAAATGCTGGACGCGGCGGCCTTCGCCGAATCCGAAGACCCGACCCAGGTCAAAGAAGAAAAAGCGATCGAAAAGAAAGACGGGATGGATGCCCCCGCAGACACGTCCAGCGTGGCAGCGCCTGCCGCGAGCGACGCGGTCGAGGCGCCCGCCAAGACCAAATAAGCGCCCCGGCGGCGGACGGAGCCCCGCCCGCCACTCACCCTTGGCGTCCGTCGCATGCAATCGAAACACCAACAATGAACAACACCATTGCAACCTGCGTTTGGCCCGGCGTCGCGCATGCGACCCGATTCCTGCCCCGATGGTTGATCGGCGCGCTGGCGACACTCGTACTCGCAGCCTGCGCCTCATCACCAAACGACCCGACCGGTGTCATCTCGATCACCGTGAAACCCGGCGACACCGGCACCTGCGAATCGACCCCCTGCCAGGTGAACCTGATCATGCCGCCCGGCCAGGGGAACTTCGAGGTCACCGGTAACGAAGTGCGGGTCGGCAGTTTTCCGGCCGGCCAGACGGTGAACCTGGGCGGTTATTGGCAGTCCCAGAAGTTCGCCATCGTCGGCGCCGGGGTGCCGCCGGCCTACGTCTACATCACCGCGCCCCAGTGAACCCGGACGGCGCTGTCGCCCGGCGCGCGTCAAAGCGCCAGCGCCAACACCACCGCATCCTCCCGCCCATTGCGCGCCGGGTAATAGCCCCGGCGCGTGCCGATCTCACAGAAGCCCTCCGCGGCATAGAGTTTGCGCGCGAGTTGATTGGACGCCCGCACCTCCAGAAAGGCCGTATCCGCACCGCGTTCCCGCGCCTGAGCCAGGAGGCGTCTGAGCAGCCGTCGCCCGACACCCAGACCCTGCCACTGCGGATGGACGCAGATATTGAGCACATGACACTCGTCCGCTCCGATGGACATGACCGCGTGAGCCACCACCAGTCGGCCCAGATCCGCGACCCAGCAGTTGTAGCCCACCCGCAGACACTCCCGAAAGACCTCCTTCTCCCAGGGAAAGTCACAGGCTGCCGCCTCGGACAGCATGATCGCGTCGAGATCGGGCTCGCGCATGGGTCTAAAAGCAAAGTCCGGCCCCAGTGCCGCAGCTTTCATAGGTCTCCAATCTCGGATGGATACGGCCACTGAGGCCACACGATTCGCGCTCTCGGGCCTTGATCATCGTTCCGGACGGTCCGCACAGCGGACCCTACGGGAAAACCGTGATCGGATCGGGTCGGGGTGACGGGATTGCGCCCGTCACCCCTCCCACACCACCGGACATGCGGTTTTCCGCATCCGGCGGTTGAGCCTAGCGGGCTGTGCCCGCAAGCGTCCACCGAGATGAACGCCCATTGGACCCCTTCTTGC
>NZ_CAIZIZ010000540.1 GCF_903933125.1 uncultured Lamprocystis sp.
GTGCCGGCTTGGATCTGGCCGGATGAATGATCAAGGCCGACCGTCGGCGTGTCGCGACGGGGCCGGGGGCTACTGAGATTTCACGGTCATCAGCGCCTGTACCCGTCCAGCGAAAATGACCTGAGGGCAAGGCCCGGCGGTCTCAGGGAACAGTATCCTGGCGGTACTGCACATCGCCCAGCAGGCGGCCCAGTTCCGTCTTCACCAAGCCGTAGCACTCGCAGGCACGGGTTTCGAGCCCCTGCCGATCGACCACCGTGATGTGGCCGCGGCGATAGCGAATGCAGCCGCGCTGTTGCAGCGTGCGGGCCGCCTCGGTGACGCTTTCGCGGCGCACGCCCAGCATGCTGGCCACCAGTTCCTGCGTCATGACCAGTTCGCGCTCCGGGGCCCGATCCAGCGTCAGGAGGAGCCAGCGGCTGAGTTGCTGCTCCACCGAGTGATGACGGTTGCAGGCTGCGGTCTGCGCGGTCTGCGTGATCAACGCCTGCATATAGCGCAGCAACAGGGGCTGCAGCAGACCAGCCCCATCGAATGCCAGTTTCAGGCGGCGGCGCTCCAGGCGGTACGCGTGGCCCGCCGTCTGCACGACGGCCGAGCTGGGTGTGGAGTCGCCGCCCATGAAGAGCGAAACGCCGACCATGCCTTCATTGCCCACGCCGGCGGTCTCGGCTGCCGCGCCGTTTTCGGTGACATAGTGCAGCGAGACAACCGCGCTGGTTGGAAAATAGGCATGGTGCAGCCGCTGGCCCGGCTCGTAGAGCATCTCACCCAGCGCCAGCGGGCAGGGTTCCAGGTGCGGCGACAGGGCCGCGAACTCGAGGTCGGGCAGCGCGCCGAGCAGATGGTTCTGATTCGGACTGTGGCGGGCCGGGGGCATCGCGCGTCAGGCGGCCGCCGTCGCGGTCGGCGTTGGCCTGGGCGTGGTTTCCACGCCGATGCCGCGATAGCCGATGAAGCGGCACGCCCGGGTGAACCGCGGCTCGCCGCTGACCCGGTACTGCTGCTGCGAGCCGTCGGCGTTGACGCGGCTGAAGGGGAAGTCCAGGAACGGCTGGCGGGCGGCGATGGTGGCGCGGATGGCGGCGCGCTCGGTTTCGTTCCAACAGCCAGTCGGCGGTGGCGCGGCGGCGTCCGGCGCCACCCCGTCGGGAATCCCCAGCATCGCCATGACCGGGCCCGATACCGTGGTGAAGCGGCCGGTCTCGTCCTGCTCCCAGTACCAGTCCGACGCCAGTTCGGCGAGGCTGCGGTAGCGGGCCTCGCTGTCGCGCAGCTCCAGGGTGCGGGTCTCCACCGTCTGCTCCAGCAGCAGGTTGTACGCTTCGAGTCGGCGGTACAGCAGCCGCACTTCCAGCATGTTGCGGATACGCGTCTTGACCTCCACCAGGTCGAAGGGCTTGCTGACAAAGTCCTTGGCGCCGGCCTGCAAGGCGCGCAGTTTGTGCGCCGGCTGGGCGGTGAGCACGATGACGGGCAGATAGCTGTCGGCGGCCTGCGCCTGCAGTGCGGCCATCACCTGAAAACCGTCCATACCGGGCATCTGCAGGTCGAGCAGGATCAGGTCGTAGTCGTGGCTTTGATGCAGCGCGCACACGCATGTCGGATCCATCGTCGCGGCCACGCTGGTATAACCCGCGTCGCCGAGCAGGCGCTGCAAGAGCTTCACATTGGCATCCTGATCGTCGACGATCAGGATGCGCGCGGCAAGGATCTCCTGTTCCGGTAATGTCATTCTATTCTTCCTGGGCTTGAGGGTTTGCCGGCGACTAGCGCGAAATCGAGCGCCAAGTCCAGCGTGTCCATGAATTCGCCCACCTTGATGGGCTTGGTCAGATAGTGAAAGAAGCCGGCCTGCATGCCCTTTTCGATGTCGCGGGGCATGGCATTGGCGCTCAGTGCGATCACCGGGATCCGCGCCGTGGCCGGGTCCTCGGCCAGGATGTGCAGTGCCGTGATGCCGCTGATGCCCGGCAGGTTGATGTCCATCAGGATGATATCCTGCAGGCAGGCGCGCGCCATCTCCACGCCCTGCCGGCCATCGCGTGCGCTCAGGAGCCGGATGTCGGGCCGCCGCGCCAGCAGCCGCTCCACCAGCATCAGGTTGGCCGGGTTGTCTTCCACACAGAGCAGGGTACGCAAGGCGCTGTCCGCGGGCACCGGGGCAAGCACCGCCAGCGGGGTGTTGGACGGTTCGGCCGTCAGTTGCGATGCCGCGGTCGTGTCCAGTTCGATCCAAAAGGTGCTGCCCAGTCCCACCGTGCTGTCGACCCCGATGGCGCCATCCATCAAATCCATCAGGCGTTTGCAGACGACCAGGCCAATGCCGGTGCCTTCCTGTGACCCGGTCTCCTGCCCCAGGCGGTTGAAGGGCTGGAACAGTTGTGCCAGCTTATCGGCCCCCAGGCCTTCGCCCGTGTCCTGCAAACTGATCCGGGTGCGCGCGTCCGCCGCGGCGGTGCAGCGCACGTCCACGCGGCCGCCGACACGGTTGTACTTGATGGCGTTGGACAACAGGTTGACCAGCACCTGCTTGACGCGCGTGCGGTCGGCGCGCACCAGCCAGGGCCCTTCCAGCACCGGGAAATGCACGTGGATGCCGCTCTGCTGGACCTGCGGCTCGATCATGGCCTCGCAGTCGGCCAGGACCTCGGCGAGCGACATGGGCTCGGGCGACAAGGACAACTTGCCCGATTCGATGAGCGCGAGATCCAGGATTTCGTTGATCAGATCGAGCAGGTACCAGCCGGCCTGCAGGATCTGATCGATGCAGTCCTTCTGACCGGGCGTGGGCGGCGGTGTGCCGGTTTCCATCAGTTGGGCGAAGCCGAGCACGGCGTTCAGCGGCGAACGCAGCTCGTGGCTCATGCAGGAGAGGAATTCCGACTTCGCCTGGTTCGCCTCCTCGGCCGCCACCTTGGCCTTTTTCAGTTCCAGGTGGCTGTCTTTGAGCACGGCGTCCAGGCGCCGGCGCTCCGCCTCCACCTGCTGGCGTGCCGTGTTGTCGGTACCGATCAGCAGATAGCCGATGATGGCGTTGGCCGCGTCCTGCAGCGCCGTCACCGACACGACGGCCGGCAGGCGGCTGCCGTCCTTGCGGATGTAGGTCAACTCGTAAACGTCTTCCATGCTGCGCCGCGCCTTGAATACCAGGGCTTCAAAGCCCGGCGCAATGGGCGTGTCGCATTCGATGCTCAGCGCCAGTGCCCGCGCCACCAGTTCCTGGGGGTCGGAAATGTCCGCCGGGGTGATGCGGTTCACCACCTCACTGGCCGCGTAGCCCAGCATGCGTTCGGCACCCACGTTGAAGATCTGGATGATGCCGCGCTCGTCGGTGGCGATGCTGGAGAAGTTGGCACTGTTCAGGATCGCGGTCTGCAGTGCGCCGGTCTTGAGCAGGATCTGCTCGCGCTGGTCTTCGGTGACGGCATTCGCCACGCCAGCCGAGCCTGCACCGGGGGCACCAGTTCCGTTTTTGCGCATGAGCAATGTCCGATTCGACGCAAGTGGGGCCGCGGGGCGGTGAGTGACTGCGCCGCAGGTCAGGGGTGCGGGGCACCCAAAAGGACAATGACAGATCGGGCCGCAGGCATCTGTACGGTACCGCACGCGGGGTGGCGGCCTGACGTGCCGCTACGGCTGCACTGTGTCGCGGCCGGGGACCGCTTCGGCCGTGTCGGAGCGACCCCCGGTTGCGATCAGGCGCAGTGAGGGCCGCTCGTCGAAACCGATGACCGAAGCCACCTGATTCGCCGGCGGCCGTTGCGACCTATTTGACCTCAGGGGTGGCGCTCTTGTTGGTGCTGAAATTAAAGGCGGCGTAGGCCGGGCAGAAACGGAAGTAGGCAGTGGCGATCAGGACGGCGCCGATCACCGCGGAAAGCCAGCTGCCGCCGCGAACGGCGCCGATGATCAAGAGGATCGCGACGCCCAAGCGAGCCAGCCGATCTGTATTACCGATGTTGCTTTTCTTGATGTCGAAGTTCATAACGCGTGCTCCAGTGAATGATGATAGACCTTGGCCTCCGTGCCGGATCGGATCGCGACAGGCCCGCATGGAACCCTGCCGCCATTGCGATCAATTCCACCCCGCTCATTGCGGATCGGTCGCAACGCACGGCGAAGATGATGATCGCCCGCCGTGATGGCCGTTTACCGTACGCCGCAAGGCGTCGTCAGTCAATGGGCTGGCGAACACAGGGTACGGCTCGGTGAACTTCCTTTTTTCTCCTGGTTCCCGCATGACCCTGTGTGGTGAGCCGCACCGAACGCGTGCGCGCTTGGGTGTAAGGTGACGCTTAGTGTCGCTTTCACAGGCGCATCCGGTTGTTTTCGGCCACGCGCCGGAGCGATGCCGCCTTTACCACTTCCGCACCTCTGGAGCCGCCATGGCCAACTTCGGGGACATCAACCACCAGTCCCTAACCGATCTGCTGATGACCCTGCGCCGCGAGGCACATGATCCCGTCGACCCTGCTCACGTGGTCCAAGATCTGGAAATTCATCAGATCGAGCTGGAACTTCAGAATCGGGAACTGCGCGCGGCCCAACAGGCGCTCGAGGAGTCCCGCGACCGCTACGCCGACCTGTACGACTTTGCCCCGGTCGCCTATGCCACCCTCACCGGCCAGGGCCGGATCACGCAGATGAACTTGACCGCCGCCCAGTTACTCGGGGTCGAGCGCGGTCGGGTTCCAGACCATTTCCTGGGCACGCGGCTTGCCCCAGGGAACGGGCGTGCCCTGCGCGACAGCCTGACGCGGGCGCTGCGGACCGGGGCGGATGAGTGCCTGGAAGTCGGCCTGGAGTGCGCAGCGGAGGCCCGACGCGACCTGCGCCTGATCATTCGCCGTGAGCGTCCGCGCCCGGGCGAGCGGACCAGCGATGCCTGCCGCGTGATCCTGCTGGATATCACCGATCATCTGCGGTTGACCGAACGACTCAAGGAGCGGGAACTTCAACTGGAGCATCTGTCGGAACACGACACACTCACCGGGTTACCCAACCGCTTGCTGTTCACCGACCGGTTGGGCCAGGCCATCCGTCAGGCCCATCGGGAGCGGCAGCAGGTGGCCTTGTTCCTTGACCTGGACGGGTTCAAGTCGATCAACGACAGTCTGGGACATCCCGCCGGGGATCAGATCCTGAAACAAGCCGCGGAACGCATGCCAGATGAAGGCGTGGCAGGATCAGGGGTTGCTGACCGACGCGGCGGTCTGGGTCAACCTGTCGAACCGCGATATGCAGAACCCGGACCTGGCGGAGACCATCGGGGGAATCGTGAGCGCGGTCGGCCTGAATCCCGCCGCCCTGGCAGTGGAGATCACCGAGACCTGGATCATGGCCAACCCGGAGTCGGCGGTCGGCAATATCCGCCACCTCCAGTCCCTGGGAATCGAGGTCGGCATCGATGACTTCGGCACGGGGTATTCTTCCCTGGCGTCGCTCAAGCGCCTGGCGGTGCGCGAGCTCAAGATCGACCAGTCTTTTGTCGCCGGGCTGCCGGGTGACGCGGACGGCTGTGCCATCGCCCGCGCGGTCATCGCCTTGGGCGAAGCCTTGGGGCTCAAAGTAGTCGCCGAGGGGGTCGAAACCCAGGCGCATGCGGAGTTCCTCACGACCGCGGGGTGCCGGATCGGCCAGGGTTATCTTTACAGCCGGCCGCTCCCGGCGGAAGAATTCGAGGTCTATGTCAGGCGCCAGGGCTTACTCTAGTCGGGCATCGAGTGCTTTTTTAACCTGCGGAGGCCGCGATGGCGGATTTCAGGAACATCGACAATCGTTCACTCACCGAATTGCTCGCCGACCAGCAACGCGATGCGCTGGACGCCGCTGATCCGCGCCGGGTAGTTCAGGACCTCCAGATCTACCAGATCGAGCTGGAACTCCAGAACCGGGAGTTGCGCGAAGCGCAGCAGGCGCTGGAGGAGTCTCGCGACCGCTATGCGGACCTCTACGACTTTGCCCCGGTGGCCTATGCGACCCTCACCCGTCAGGGCCGGATCACCCAGATGAACCTGACCGCCGCCCAGTTGCTGGGGGTCGAACGCGGACGGGTCCCGGATTTGGTGTTGGCCTCGCGGCTCGCCCCCGGCGACGGGCGCATCTTGCTCGCCAGCCTCGCGCGCGTCCTGAATACCGGCGATGAGGAATCCATTGAGGTCACCACGGGACACCTGCCCGCGGGCGAGCGTACGCTCCGGCTGGTGATCCGCCGCGAGGGGTTGCCCGCGGCCGGGAAGTCAGCGACGGCCTGCCGCGTCGTGCTCCTGGATGTCACCGAGATCAAGCGGGCACAGACCGTCGTTCTTAACCAGCAGCGCTTCCTCCAGTCCGTCGTCGATGGGATCGCGGACCCCATCCGGGTCATCGGCCTGGACCAGCAGGTTCTGCTGATGAACGCGGCGGCGCGGGCGGCGGATGCGGGCATGGATGCGTTCACCGAACGCGGCACCGCCGTCAGTCAGATTGTCGGCGACGCCGCGCCAAACGAACCCGGTTCGGCACCGGCTCTGGTGGCGGGCGGCCCCGCGACCAAGGATGTCCAACGCCGTCAGGGACCGGACGGACAGATGCGTTGGATCGAACGGATCAGCGCCCCGTTGCGTGGTCCCGCGGGCGAGATCGCGGGCGTGATCGAGTCCTCCCGCGACATTACCGAACATCTGGATCTGACCGGACGGCTCAAGGAGCGGGAGGTGCAACTGGAGCACTTGGCGCACCACGATGCACTGACCGGACTGCCCAACCGCTTGCTATTCGCCGACCGCCTGAAGCAGGCGATGCTGCAGGCCCATCGGGACCACCGGCAGGTGGCCGTGCTCTTCCTGGATCTGGACCGGTTCAAGGTGATCAACAATACCCTGGGGCACCCCGCCGGGGATCAGGTGTTGAAGCAGGTGGCGCAGCGGATGCGTGACCTGGTGCCGGAGAGTGATACGGTCGCCCGCCTGGGCGGGGATGAATTCGCCATCCTGCTCGTGGCCTTGGAGGAAGGCGACAGCGCGGGGCTGGTGGCCCACAAGCTGCTCACGTCCTTCGCGCAGCCCTTTATCGTGGCCGGCCAGTTGCGCTATGTGACCGCCAGCATCGGCATCAGCCTCTACCCCGAGGATGGTGATGACGTCGCGGTGCTGGAGCGCAATGCCGACGCGGCCATGTACCGCGCCAAGGACCAGGGCCGCGGCAGCTTCCGTTTCTACACCGAGGAAATGACGGCGCGGGCCTTTGCCCAGGTCACCTTGGAGTACGCCCTGCGCCAGGCGCTCACCAATCGCGAATTTGTCCTCAACTACCAGCCCCAACACGACCTGGGCACCGGCGGCGTCGTCGGTGTCGAGGCGCTGATCCGCTGGCATCACCCGCTGCTGGGCCTGATCGGACCGGAACGGTTTCTGCCGTTGGCGGAGTCCAGCGGACTGACGCTCCCCATCGGGGTCTGGGTCGTGCAAACCGCTGCCGCCCAGATGAAGGCGTGGCAGAACCAGGGGTTGTTGGCGGGTGCGGCGGTGTGGGTCAACTTGTCCAACCGCGACATTCAGAACCCTAACCTCACTGAGACCATCGAGTGCATCGTCAAGGCGGTGGATCTGGAGCCCGGGTCGCTGGCGGTGGAGATCACCGAGACCTTGGCGATGGCCAACCCGGCCTCGGCGGCCGGGGCGGTCCATCGCCTTCAGGGGCTGGGCATCAAGGTCGGGATCGATGCCTTCGGGACCGGCTACTCGGCCCTGGCCGCTGTTGATCGTCTGGCCTTGCGCGAGTTCAAGATCGATCGATCATTCGTCGCCCGACTCCCGCAGGACCCGGCCGGCTGCGTCATTGCCCGGGCGGCCATCGCCCTGGGCCGGGCGCTCGAGTTGCGCGTTGTTGCCGAGGGGATCGAGACCCAGGCCCAGGCGGATTTCCTCAAGGCCGAGGGGTGTCGGATCGGGCAGGGACACCTGTTCAGCCCGGCGCTGCCCGCGTCCGAGTTCGCGGCCTATGTCAGGGGTCTGGGTGCGGTCGCCGCGGTGTCCGATGCTACCGGCTAAAGCCTCGACCTCCAGTTTGGCACCATAACCGGAGGCCGAGGCTTTAGCCGGTGGCCAACCGGACGTCGAGGCTTTAGGTGATTTCCGGGAAAACATCTACCGCCGTGTAGGGGCGAATTCATTCGCCCCTACAATCCAACAGGCTTTCTGCGCATGCGCAGTCGGGATGCCTATTAACGGAAATCGCCTTAGGGGCGACTAAAGTCGCCCCTACACGTTGGTACATCGTTTCCCGGAAATCACCTTAGCCGGTGACGGCTAGAAGTCGTCGCCCGCAATCCCCGTGATCTCTGCGGCCCGGTTCAGACAGTCATCGAGCCAATCCTGTCCCCGGGTCCGCAGGAAATACCGGTAACTGGAGAACTCCCATTCGCCCGGATGGGCCACATATCCGTGCTTCACCGGATTGCTGTGGATATAGTTGAATCGCGCCCACCAATCCTGCGGAGTACGGATGCAGGTATCCCAATAGTTCTGCCACACCACCCGCCCTCGCATCCCGGCACGGGTGTTGAACGCATGGGCCGAGGCGCCGTGCAGTTCGGTCACAAAGCGGCGCAATTGCTGCCGTGGCGGCGTCTGGAACAACAGGTGATAGTGCTGATCGAGAATGACCCAGGCACGCAGCCGCATTTCAAAGCGTCGGGTCTTCGCCTGCAACACCTCGCGAAACAGGCGCTTGTCCTCGTCCGCCCGAATCAGGGGCGCACGACCGAAGGTCGACGCGGTCAACAGATACCACTGTGCGTCGAAATAGAGGTGCGGCGGGCGGTGTCGATCGGTCATCCCCGGGTTCTCCGTGCTGTCCACCGGCTAAAGCCTCGGCCTCCAGTTTGGCACACAC
>NZ_CAIZIZ010000541.1 GCF_903933125.1 uncultured Lamprocystis sp.
ACGGGAAGACCTGCCCGCCTGGTACTGGACCGGCGCCACCGACATGGCCTGTCTGCGCGATGCGATCACGCAGACGCTGGCGCACGGCTACGCCCACCATATCCAGCGCCTGATGGTCACCGGCCTGTTCGCGCTGCTGTACGGCGTGCAGCCGCGGCAGGTGCATGCCTGGTACCTGGCGGTCTACGTCGATGCCGTCGAATGGGTGGAGCTGCCCAACACCCTGGGCATGAGCCAGTACGCCGACGGCGGCCTGATGGCCAGCAAGCCTTACGTGGCCACCGGCAAATACATCCAGCGCATGAGCCCGTATTGCCACGGTTGCCGCTACGACCCCGCGCAACGCACGGGCGACACGGCCTGTCCGCTCACCACCCTGTACTGGGACTTCCTGATGCGCCACACGGCGCTGCTGACCGCCAACCCGCGGATGGCGCTACAGGTGAAGAACCTGACTCGGCTGAGCGATGCGCAGCGGCAGGCGATCCGCGAACGTGCCGCGGCCATCCGCCGCGGCGAAGTGGCCTGACCGTGGTCGATGAGCCTGCCGACACGCCGATGGCCTGGGCCGACGCGCTCCCACCCACGTGCGGCGCCGCGCTGGCGCGCATCGCGCGCGTGCGGCCCGCCGCCTACGCGCGCACGCGCAACCACCTTGACGGCGCGGTAACGGGCCTGTCGCCCTACCTGACGCACGGCCTGGTCACACAGCGCGACGTGCTGGCCGGCGTGCTGCAGCGCGAGCCGCTGCCGGTGCAGCACAAGCTGGTGTTCGAGCTGGGCTGGCGCGAGTTCTTTCGCCATGTCTGGGCGCGCTACGCCCCGGTGCACTGGCACAGCCCCGGCTCCGTGCTCGACCAGTCCTATGAGGCGCTGGACCGCATGGCGCGCGATGCGCGGGTGGCAACGGCGAGCGCCGACATAGCCAGCACGGTCGACGGAGTCGCCACGCCCGAGCCTCCGCTGCTGACCGCACCGCCCCCCGACCTCGGCCTGCGCGTGCCCGACGCCGCCACCGCCGACCGGCTGCGCGGCCGTGAGGTCTGGCTGGTACACCCGTGGGCGCTGCGTGCGCCGCCGCCCGACCTGGCCGACGGCGCTGTGGTCATCGGTCTGTACCTGCGCGAACATCACCAGGCCTGGCCCTGGCCCGCGGCGCGCTGGCACTGGGTGGACGCCGCCATGACCGCGGTGGCGTCCGAGCGCTGGACCGTCGACGCCGCCCACCTGGCCGGCGCGCTGGCTGGCGCGGCGCGCGTGCGCAGCGTCGACGACTCGCACGTGACGCGCCAGCTCCAGCCCGTGGCACAACTGGACGCTGCGCCGATCGTGTTCCCGTCCGTGGAGCGGCACTGCGCGAGCTTCTCGCAATGGTGGACACGCGCTACGCGCGGGCTGCAGCGCGCCGAGGATCTGCTGTGAGCTGGCCCACGCTGCCCGACGCATGAGATACACTTTAGTTCATGCGCATTAATCATCTGCACCTTCGCAACTTCAAGGGCTTTGAAGACAGCCAATTCGACTTTCCGCGATCCGCCGACGCGCCGGGGAGTAACGGCTCCTTTCATCTGTTGATCGGCCGGAACGCCACGGGCAAGACCTCGGCGCTCGATGCGTTGGCAGTGGCGGCCGGTGCCTGGTTTCTCGGGGTGCCCGAGGCGGTCAGTCGGACGATCAAGGGCGAAGACATTCGGGTGAAGGTCATCGACTTCGGCGATACCCAGCGCATCGAACGGCAACTGCCGGTCATCGTCACGGTGAAGGGCGAGGCGATGGGCCAGTCGATCCATTGGCAGCGCATCCTGGCCGGGAGCCGCACCGACACCGCGGGTGCCAAATCCCTGAAGCGAGTTGCCGAGCGGGTCGTCGCAGCGGTGCGCGAAGGCGGCCGGGAGACGCTGCCGTTGATCGTCTACTATGGTACCGGTCGGTCGTGGCAGGAGCCCCGAAGTCCGGTGCGCCCAAAGATGACGAGGGCTGAGATTGCTGCGATTAGGACATCAATGATGACGAATCGCAAACCCGCAGGGTCCAATGGGCAGTTGGCAACGGCTCTCCCCGACCCGCCGCAACCGGTCAATGAAGACGACGAACCGGACGATCTCGCGGATGACTTTGCTTCAAGTCTCGCCGGCTATCGCGATAGCCTCGACCCGCGTTGCAGCCCGCGCCAACTGCTGCGCTGGCTCAAGTTCGAGCAACAGCTTGCGGTCCAGGACCGGCGCGAGTCGATCCAGTTCCAAGTCGTAAAAGATGCGATCCGGCAGTCCGTCGCTGGTTGTATCAGCGTGAACTACCACCTGCGCCTTGGGTTACTGCTGGATATCGAGGGACAACAGCGTCTTCCCTTCAGTGCGCTCAGTCACGGCCAACGCAACATGGTTGCCATGATCGGCGACATGGCCTACCGTGCTGCCCAGCTCAATCCGCACCTGGGTGCGGAGGTCCTCGCCAAGACCCCCGGTATCGTCCTCATTGATGAGTTGGATCTGCATCTGCATCCACGCTGGCAGCGACGTGTAGTGCAGGACCTCCAAGGGTTGTTTCCCGAGGTGCAGTTCTTTGCCAGTACCGGCTTTGATCGTAATCCCGGCCAGCGGCATGCGTAGTCAGGGCTTCCAGCCCTGAGGGTGTCAGGCCAGGATGGCCTGACTACGCACCTGGCGAGCCCAAGTGGCCGGAATCTTGATCAAGGCCCCAGTACCCATTCTCCGCAGATCGTCGGGCATTTGCCGCCGCGCTGGCTGCATCTCTTGCAGCGCGATCGAGCGGGACAGATTGTGCAGGTGCCCGTCAGCCAATCGCTGGGCATGGACAGCAACTGGATACTCGAGCAGATCATGGATACGCCGGAACGCGAATCCGCGACTGGGGATCGCTTATCGGCAGTGTTCGATGTGATCGACGAGGGGGATTATAAAAAGGCGCGAGCGCGCATCAGGGACATTGAGGATCAAGTGGGCCTTTTCCCCGAGCTGCAAGGGGCCAAGTCGATGCTGGACCGACTCGAGATGCTTGCGGGCGATGAGAAGGATCGTTAAGACTCACGCCCCCGCGGTATACCGGCACTGGGTGCGGAACAACGCGGCCGGGCCGGATTATAGCTACGCTGTTTTAAAAAGAGTCAAGATGTTACGAGCCCTGTGGAAGCAGTCGCTCAACGGTTTGCGTCGTTTTGTGATCGCTACGCCAGCCATTTTCGGTCGCGCACGCGGGCTTTGCCCATCCTTCGGCGTTCGCGTGACCACATCGCGAAACCGGGGACCGCGAAACCGGGAACCGACCACGGAGTCCCTGATGTCGCGGCGATAAATTAGAGTCTTTACCCGGTTGTCCGCCGGAATCCGTGGTCTGTCCCTGGTTTCCCGCTGGTTTCCCGTCCCTGGTTTCCCGCTGGTTTCCCGGTCCCTGGTTTCCCGGTCCCTGGTTTCCCCCACGGGCACGACCGGTGCGTTCAGGATGTCCCTGGTTGCGTGCCCAACAACCGCTTGAGCCGTTCGATTTCGGCCAAGGCGGCCTCTTTTTCCGCGCGTTCTTGCTCTTTCGCAGCGCGCTCTTGCTCTTTCGCAGCCCGCTCTTGCTCTTTCGCGGCACGCTCGCACTCTGCCGCCGCGCGCGCCTGCTTCTCTGCTGTCCGCGCTTGCTCCTCTGCTGCCCGCGCTTGCTCGGCCGCTGCCCGCGCCT
Organism: uncultured Lamprocystis sp.; assembly: GCF_903933125.1. Classification (GTDB taxonomy): domain Bacteria; phylum Pseudomonadota; class Gammaproteobacteria; order Chromatiales; family Chromatiaceae; genus Thiodictyon. The sequence goes on from NZ_CAIZIZ010000541.1 coordinate 3,685, forward strand.
GGTCGCCCGCTGCCTCGAGTTCATCGAGACGGCGCTGAATGCTGCGCTGCTGGCGCAGATAGTTCTGGCGCGCCTGGTAGGCGTGGTACTCGCGTTCTTTCTCGGAAAAGCCGGTCAGGGTACTCATGGCTTGCTGCATCTCCTCGGTCTGCATCCACACCGGCAGGGCGTCCGCATCGAGCTGCTCGCCCTCGTTGAAAAATCTGAGCCAACGCTCGAGCTCGGTCGCTACGTCAAGGTCCGCGGTGCAGGTTTGACCGGCGGCGAACTTGCCCAGTTCCAGGAGCCAGATACCCCCGTGATCGATCAGCGGGCGACCCTGCTCGTCGCGCATCCGGAAACAATGCCGGTATTCCGGCACACCCACCCTGAGCGTTTCACCCAAAAGCCAAATGGAATAGGTCGGCTTGAGTTCCCGGTACTCCTGACCGCTCGCTAGTTGCGAGGCATAGAGGTCGCTCCAGCCGTAGAGGATGAGGGCCGCCAGGTCCGGCAGGATGAGCAACTGGATCTCGACCTGGAAGACCCGCCCCAGCCGGTCGCGGGCCTTGACGTCGACCACCGAGAGCTTGTCGTCCAGGAATTCCCGCTCGTTGTACGGATTGAGGATCTCGACCTCGATCACCGGAGCGGGCAGGTCGGCACCGAGTACCGCGTTCAGGAAGTGGATCAGCAGCCGACGGTTGGCCTCGGCCCCCAACAGGGCCTTGAACACGCAGTCGATCTTGGGGTCGATGGGGTGGCGCATGACCAGACTATAGCCCAGTGGCGGCGGCGGACCAACTCTCGTGGTGATTCGCGTCGAAGCTCCGCCGGTGGGTAGGTCGGGTTAGTGGGTAGGTCGGGTTCGCGCAGCATAACCCGACGGTTAGGGCGCCATGTCGGGTTAAGGCGCGCGCCGCGTTCAGCGCAGATGGCACGGGCGTAAGGGCGCGCCTGACCCGACCTACCGGCCTGATGTGGGTCGGCTTGAGCGACGATTGATGGGCAAAGCGCAGCGTGCCCATTTTCAGGCCGCGACGCGGTCCGGATGGGCACGCCCGGTCGACGCCACGACAGGTCCGGACCATCGCGTACGGTTTGCCCATCCTTCGGCGTTCGGGTGACCACGTCGCGAAACCGGAACAGACCACGGAGTGCTTGATCTAGACTACGCGACATTGCCAAGCCGCACTGGCCCCTTATCTGCCCGGTTTCCCCCCAGCGTGGAAGCAAGGCCCGAAATGTGGTGGAGACGGGGTTCTGGCCCCGTCTCCAGTTGCCTATTGCGGGAGGGCATGGCGCCAGCTACCACGGCTGGGCAGTTCGCTATCCGCGTACTCGACGACCGTGTATGCCTGGGTGGACTGATTTCTGATGTTGATATCGTTGATGTCCTCGGTCTCGCAGGCACTGTCCACGAACGCCTGTAAGGTCTTTGGGCCGGCCGGTCCGGCTGGCAGACCGTCGAACTTAACGGTGGTGCTGGCGCCTGCGGCGAGGCTCTCCAGGGTGACCCATTTGTCCCCAAAGGCTGCACATCCCTGCGAAACGCTATCTTTTGCCCAGACTTGAAGCATCCCAGGTCGCCCGGCCGCAAGACCCTGGTTGGTGACCGTCACCGCGGCGCTGAAAAGGACTCGCGCTGCCGCGTGATCGCGAATCAAAATGCGTCAATATTGACGTGCGACAAAAATGACGCAATACTATCGCCATCCTGTCTCTAAGGAGCACTGCAGCGATGTCGATAGCACTGGGTAACAAAGCGGAGGGGGCTGCCTTCTTCGACCGGGAGAACGAGCGGCAGGACCTCTGGCGCTATCTGGAGGGGGACCATGTCGTTCTCAGCGGTCCGCGGCGTCTGGGCAAGTCCTCGCTGTTGCAGCGGCTGGCGGACGAGGCCGCCGGACAGGGGTTGCTTGCCAGGCTCGTGGACGTGGGCGGGGTCGACACGCCCGCAGGTTTTATCGATGCCCTGGACCGCGCCTTCCCCGACCAGACCATCGCGGGGCACCTGCGTGGCGCGGGCGATGCGGTCGACCGCTTAATGTCCCGGCTGCGTAAGGTCGATATGACGCTTCCCGGTGGCCTGGGCGGTGGCATCGAGCTCCAGGCCCCGCCGGATGCCGCCTGGTCACAGAGTGCTCGGCACTTGCAGGAGCGGCTGTCCCAGGCGCCGGTGTTGTTGCTGGTCGATGAGGTGTCGGTCTTCCTGGAGAAGGTGCTGGCGCGCGACCAGCCCGACACGGTCAGGTTGCTTGCCTGGCTGCGCGGGTGGCGGCAACAGAGCGGCTTGGCGTGCCGCTTCCTGTTTTCGGGGTCCATCGGGCTCAATGCGCTGCTGGCCGTCCGCTCGCGCTTCACCCACTGGTACCAGCGCCTGGAGCGGGACCTGTCTCCTACGGACCTCACCTTCACCCTGCGCATCCTGGGATCCGTGGCGACCGCCGACCAGGGACTGACCCGCCGCCAGGTGCTGGCGCGCCTGGGTAAGCCGGACCCGGACCGGCGTGCGGCCCGGCTCGATCAGGCCATGCTTGGTCTGGAGGAAGACGGCTACCTGGACGCCTCCGGTGAGCATATCCAATTCCCCTCCTTCATCCTGCGCGACTACTGGCGCCGCAACCATGGCCGTTGACGCCATCCCGCTCAGAGTGGCCGCCGCCGCGGGGGTCGCACTCAACGCCACCGTCAAGTACAACCCCCACCTGTGGGGGCCGGACGAGTTGCGGTCCATTTTCGTGGTCCGCACCCGTGAGCTCCAGGGGCTGCTGGATCGGCTGCGCGCCACCCCGGACGCGCGCGTTCCCCAGCACGTCCTGGTCACCGGCTCACGGGGGATGGGCAAGACCACGCTGCTGCGCCGTCTGGCGCTCGCCGTGGAGGATGATGCGGATCTAGCGCAACGCTGGGTCCCGGTCACCTTCCCGGAAGAGCAATACACCGTCAGCACCCTGGCCGAACTGTGGCGCAATGTGCTCGATGCCCTGGCCGATACCAGGGAGCGTCAGGGTGCGTCGACCGATGAGCTGGCCCGGCTGGATGGCGAGATCCGCCGTATCGGCGAGCTGCCGGCGGACGCGCAGGATTCCGCCGCCTTGGAAGGCCTGGCGGACTGGATGCGATCCAACGGCCGGCGCCTGCTGCTGCTCATCGACAGCACCGACCTGCTCCTGTCCAACCTGGCCGGGGCCGCCGAGCCCGGCGCGCCCAAGGCGGCCAAGGGCAAGAAGGCTGGTCCAGGGGTCAGGGCCGCCAAGGTCGACGGCGGTGCGACGCCCCTGTGGCGGCTGCGCGGCACGCTCTCCCACGATCCGGGGATCTTCTGGCTTGGCGCCAGCTATCAGTCGCTGGAGACCGATCACGCCTACCAGGACGCCTTCTGGGACTTCTTTGAACTGGTGGAGTTGCGCCCCCTCCAGGTCGCCGAGATGCGTCAGGCCATGCTGGCCCTCGCCCGGACCTTCGGTGCGGGGCGCGGACTGACGGGGGAGGACGCCGAGCGCGAGATGGTCCGCAACCTCGACGCCCGCCCCGAGCGGCTCAAGGCCCTGCGCGCCATCACCGGGGGCAACCCGCGCACCACCGTCATGCTCTACGAGCTCTTCGCGGCCGGCGGAGCGGACGATGTTCACAGCGATCTGCGGCGTCTCCTGGACACCATGACCCCGCTCTACAAGGCACGCATGGAGGCGCTCTCCAACCAGGCCCGCAAGCTGCTCGCCCACCTGATGGAGCATTGGGCGCCGATCTCGGCGCGAGATTTGGGGCTGGTATCCGGCATCGCCACCAATACCGTCAGCGGCCAGTTGGGCCGGCTCGAAGCCGAGGGGCTGGTGGAGAAGGCAGCGCTGGCGGGCACCAAGCGCGCCGGCTACCAGGCCAGCGAGCGCCTGTTCAATGTCTGGTACCTGATGCGCTATGCCTCGCGGCGGCTGCGCCAGCGCCTCACCTGGCTGGTGGAGTTCATGCGGCTCTGGTACAGCGGGGACGAGCTGACGGCGCTGGCCCGCCACCGGGCGAGCCAGCACGGGCAGGGCCGATTGTGCCGCGGCGAACAGCTCGAATTCTCCCGGGCACTGAGCTTCGCCCTGCCCGATGGCGATGCCGACCATTATCGTCTGGACTGGGCCGTCTTCCGCGCCGCCCGCCGGGCGCCTGACCGGACCCGTTCCGACCTCGGCGAGCTTTTCGAGCTGGACGGGGAGGATCGGGAATATGCCACCGCCGACGACTACCTGCCGCGATTCGAGGCCCTCGACGCTCGCCTTGCCCAGTGCCCCCATCTGACGGAAGACACCCGCGGGACTTGGATCGCGGCGGTGAAGTCCAGCCTGTCACTGACGCTCCAGGAGAAGGAGCACATTGCGGATGCGGCCAAAGCACTCACGGAGCCGGAATACCGCCACCGACTCAGTGCGCTCCAGGACGAGCGTGAGCGGTGGGAGCAGGACTACGGAGGGGCCGCCGCCGATGCCGTGCGGGATGCCGTGCTGTCCGGCGACTTCTTTCCGGACTGCCCGGACTCCAAGCTGGCCCATACCCAGATCATCAGGTGCTTTGGCGAGGACTTCCGGGCTATCGCGCTCGCCTCGGATCTGTTTGCACGGCATCACCGCGACGCCTGGCTGGAGATGGTCGTGCGGCGTGCTCTGGACCTGGACCCGCAGGTCGCCAGCCTTTGGAACAACCTCGGCCTCTTGCTGAGCAAGCAGCCCGGCCGCGCGGACGAGGCGGAGGCCGCCTACCGCCGCGCCGCCGAGGTCGATCCGAAAGACGCCGGGCCCTGGAACAACCTCGGCCGCTTGCTGAGCGAGCAGCCCGGCCGCGGGGACGAGGCGGAGGCCGCCTACCGCCGCGCCGCCGAACTGGACCCGAAGAACGTCCAGTCCTGGTACAACCTCGGCCTCTTGCTGAGCGAACAGCCCGGCCGCGCGGACGAGGCGGAGGCCGCCTACCGCCGCGCCGCCGAGATCGACCCGAAGGGCGCCGGACCCTGGAGCAACCTCGGCCACTTGCTGAGCCAGCAGCCCGGCCGCGCGGACGAGGCGGAGGCCGCCTACCGCCGCGCCGCCGAGTTCGACCCGAAGGACGCCGACCCCTGGTTCAACCTCGGCTTCTTGCTGAGCCGGCAACCCGGCCGCGCGGACGAGGCGGAGGCCGCCTGCCGCCGCGCCGCCGAGTTGGACCCTTCGGACCTCTATCCAGTGGTTAACCTGGCACGCCTGCTGGCGGCCCAGGGACGACACTCAGAGGCGAGCACGGCCTACCGCCAAGCCGTCGCGCTGGCCCAGGCGGCGGATGAGCAGGGCGCCGGGACCGAGACTCCGCCCGTGAACCTAGGCTTCGGGCATGCCCACCTGCTGCTCCAGGCTCACCTGTGGCTCGGCAACCGCGACCTGGCGCTGTATGCACTGGATCGCCTGACTCAGGCCGCCGCCGCAGGGGATCGGGACGCCTTCTCCCGGCTCAAAGAGCAGGCCCGCGAGTGCCAAGACATCGGTCTGGGGTCGTCTCTGAAGGATCTGATGGGGGCGGGCACTTGGGCGGACTTCCTGCAACCCTTCGCCCTCGCGTTGGGCGCCGCCGCGGCGGATGACCCGGCGGACGCCCTCGCCGGTGCCCCCCCGGAACTGCGCACCCTGGCCGAGGAGATCCTGGCGGAGCTCAGGTGATTTCCGGGAAACGATGTACCAACGTCAACGTGTAGGGGCGACTTTAGTCGCCCCTAAAGCCCCCTACAGCCTCCTGCGGATCGTGCCGCACTCGCACAACAGACGGGAGGTCGAGGTTTCAGCTGAACGCGGCGGCGTCGCCCGCTAAACCTAGAAAGAGCAGTTGCACCACAAAGACACAAAGGACACAAAGGATTTCAATGTGTTGCGTTGAAATGGTGGATCCCCAGCCAGGTGAGGCGCATCATGACATTAACCCATTGTCTTTCTTTGTGATCTTTGTGCCTTTGTGGTGCGAACTGCCGAATTTAGGCTAAGCGTCGACCTCCGGTCGCGTCGCCCCGGTCACCGGAGGTTGAGCCCGCGTGGTACAAAATCGATCGTCCGTGCGCGCTGGACCGCATCGGGTCAGTCAGCCATGCCCGCCAGTTCCGCCGCGAGCCCTCTGAGCCCAATCGCCTCGATGCCGTGGCCCTTCGGATAGCGCTCATCCCCAGCGTAGACCAGGAAGGCGCACTCCGGGTGGAGGTCGTCCAAGGCTTGGCGCAGACCCGGCTCGACTTTCGGGGCCAGGCCGCGCTTGATCTCGATGGCCCAGAGCCGGTTGCCCGGCAGTTCCAATACCAGATCGACCTCGACGCCGGTGGCGGTCCGGTAGAAACTCGCCTGGGTGCGCTCGGGGGCGGCGCGCAAGAGCGTCTCGATGACGAACCCTTCCCAACTCGCCCCGGCCACGGGGTGCCCCAGCAGATCGTCCAGATCGTCCAGACGCAGCAGGGTGTGGACCAGGCCGCTGTCGCGCACATAGACCTTCGGTGACTTGACGAGGCGCTTGCGCACGTTGGCAACATAGGGCGGCAGGCGGCGCACCAGCAGCAGGTCGACCATCAGGTCCAGATAAGCGATGCGTCCGGCGAGGCTCTCGCTCGATTGTTGCAGCAGGTCCAGCGACGCGGACCCCAGCAGCAGAAACTGGCCGGCTGGTTCGCCCGCAAGCACGCGTTCGTCGATGAGTCCCCGCAGCACCTGGAACAAGTGTGGGGCGCGCTGGACCTCGTCGATAATCGTGAGCCGCCCGCGGCGGGTGTCCAGATAACCGCGTGCATCCGACAGTTTCTCAAGGTCCGCCGGGTTTTCCAGGTCCAGGTACAGTGCGCCTGCGGCAGCCGGACAGGTGCGGGCGAGTGTGGTCTTGCCTACTTGGCGGGGGCCGAGCAGGGCAACGGCCGGGAACTGGCGGAGGCGGCGTCCCAGGAGGGGCTGGATTTGGCGGGTGATCATGGTTGCAATTGTGGCGTAGCGTGCCGGATTTGCAACCTTTCATGATGGTGCAATGGCCCTGTGGGAGCGGCGTCCCGCCGCGATGGGGCCGGGCGTGTCACTGCGGCGTTCAAGGTCACCGCGGCACCGTATCGCGGCGGGACGCCGCTCCCGGGGATATGCATCGTTCGGGGCTGATGTTCGCTCCATGGCCATTAGCCGTACGTCGCGGTGCCGCCCGCTAAAGCGTCGGCCTCCGGTTGCGTCGCAGCAGTTTTCTGACGGCGGTCAACCGTGGCGCAAAGCCCGCCGAGGCGGCGGGCTTCCGCCCGGCAGCGGATGTCTCAGGCGAGTTCGTCAGCGCCGATGAGTTGCATCAGGCCGAAGCTCTTGACGAAGGGGTTGGCCATGCGCGGGTCCTTGAGCATGCCCTTGTAGTCGCCGACTTTGAACTTGAGTTTGCCGGTGGCGAAGGCGATGCCCATGCCGGCCATGCCGATGCCGTTCTCGACCCACTTGAGCCAGTCCTTGAGATCGGCGCGCATGTCCCAGTTGGCTTCCGGGTCGCCCGCCGTCCAGGCACCGGCACGCACGCAGGTGCCTTTTTCGACCACGAAGATGCCGCGGGGATTGTCTTCATTCTTGAAGCCACAGTAGATCACGGAGTCGAAGCCGATCTCGGCCAGCTTCTCGCACACTTCGGGTTCGTTGTTCCAGGCGTCCTTGAGTTCGTTCATCCAGTCGGCGGAAAAGAGTTGGGCCATCGAAGTTGTCCTCCAGGTTTAGGGTCGAGGCCGCCGGGACAGGGTTTGACCCGGCGGGTTAGCAGTTCGTGGGGGAGTGCGCGGAACGACGTCCGCGGCGCTCGCGAATTCTAGCAGGATGGGGGCAAAAGGGTATCGAGCAAGAGGTTATTCCGGGTCGCCATCAGTTGGTCGTTGCCGCCTTGCTGTCCGAGGGGATTTCGGTCTTCGACTGGGTGTCCGGACTGATCTTGATCCGCTTCTCGATGTGGCCGCCGCAGTTGGGAAAGCAGTCCTCGTATTGCCGGTCACATATGCGCATATCCGCTCCCAGACAGGTTTCCGGCGGCCGGCAGTTTCCGCCCCCGCCGCCGCGGCACAGGTCGTAATCCTCCTTGGCCTGGGCGTGCCAGTCTTGGCAGGCGCGCTCGCGGGTCTCCTGACGTTGGCGGCACTGGGTCTTAAGCAACTCGCACCGGTTCCGGCAGGACTGACCCTGTGACGCGTCGGTCTCGATCAACCGTTTTTCGTAGAGCCCCTGGCTGCAACCGACCATGAGCGCGAGCAGCGCGACCGGCCCGATCAGGCGGGCCTTGAGATACAGGGCGCGAACGGTGTGCCGCAGGGTCATCAGGAGTCTCCGTGTCTGTGTCGATCGCTGGGTCGCGACTTTACCATAGTCGGGGCCGGCGCCTGCCGTCGTGCTGCACCGGGTCAGCAATTCCAAATTTGGGCGGCACCGCGCGACCTCTGGTGGATGCGGCGCGCGCGACCGCCGTGCCGAGTCCCCGAGACCGAGCGGCGCGCCTTATCCACCCTACAACGGAGCCGGTTTCGTAGGGTGGATAAGC
>NZ_CAIZIZ010000542.1 GCF_903933125.1 uncultured Lamprocystis sp.
AGCCCGCTTGCGGGCGACGGGTGGGGGCACAATGACGCGATTCCGGCAGGTCACGTCGCCCGCAAGCGGGCTCCTACGGAGCTTGATTCTTGATAGCGTCTTATTCGGAAATCGCCTAAAGTCCGACAGGCTGCTAGCCGTCCTGCAGCAGGGTTTTCAGGTCGAGCACCGACGCATTGACACGGGAGATATAAGACGCGATGGTCAGCGAGTGATTGGCGAAGACCCCGTAGCCGTCGCCGTTCAGCACCATCGGGCTCGACATCGTCTGGATCGCGCCCTGCAGATCGCGAATGATCTGCTGTACCAGTGACTGGGCACTCTTGGCTTCCAGGATATCGCGGAAGTCTATGGCAATCGCCTGCATGACATGCAACAACGCCCAACTGTAGCCGCGTGTGCAATAGAACACGTTGTCGACCTGATCCCAGGGCGTCTGGGTCGGTGTGTCCGGCGCGGCCGCGGTGGTCAGCGTGCCGTCCAGGTTGGGGATGAGCGCTGCCGTCAGTGCCTGATTGGCGATGCTCGAACTCAGGCGGCTCGCTTGATTGCCAAGACGTTTTTCGATCACGTTGAGATAGTCCGCGAGGTTATCGGCGCGCGCAAAGAAATGCCCGCCGCCCGGTTTACCAGCCATCGTATCGCGATACTGTTTCAGCGCGTCGAGACCCTGGCGATACTCATCCTCGGCGGTCGGGAACATCCAGGATTTCGGATCGATCGCAAATTGCAGATCGGCCCGCTTGACATCATCGTTTTCCAATGACTGACTCTGCGAGCGACTGAAATCATTGCGTAGTGAGCGCAGCGTATCGCGCAGCGCCATCAAGACTCCGCATTCCCAGCTCGGACAGTTGTCGATCAGTATGCCCGGCGGCGCGATATCGTTGTAAAGGAATCCGCCCGGCTTATCGAGCAGTGTTTCGCCAATCCGGATCGTGGTCGAGACGAGCGCGCTGCCGGGTATGGGTTTGCCGTCCGCGGCGAACGCACTGTCGGGAATGGTCGCGGCGACCTCGAAGGTCGCCGGCTGTTGGCACCAGTAGAATGTCAGGCCAAGCACAGCGACCAGGTAGATGGAGGCGGCGGCCAGCGTCCCCCCAAGGATCAGCATCGGCCACGTGGGTCGGGTACGCGATTGGCGCGCCTGTTCGGACTTGCGTTCATTGTCAATGGGGTCTGCATTCATCGGTAGTCACGCTCTTGCTCACGTGTCGGACGGGCGGTTGATGGGGTGTCCCGCGCCCGTGATCAGCATGAGTCGTCTGAGAGGGGATGCATTAGAACATAAGCGTTTTATGATATATAGGGCATTGAGAATTCGCACCGTCTCTGTCAATTAACAGTACTGGCGGCGTTTGTTTCGGACAGGTCGCTGATCCGTCAGGACATCAGGGTGCCATTGTCCCAGGCGCGGCGCTGCCGGGGGCGGCCAAGACCGTGCCGCTCTGGTCCAGACTCAGGTGCAGGTCGCGCTGGGGGTAGGGGATGCTGATCCCGGCCGTCTGGAACCCATACCAGATACGTCGATTGACCTCGGAGTGCACCGCGGTGCGCCCGATCTGCCCCAGGTAGTGGATACAGTACTCCAGGCGCAGAGTGACGGCTGAGTCTCCGAACTCCCAGAGTGTCACCAGGGGCGCCGGACTGCGCAGGATCGGGGGATAACCGGCCAGGATCTCGCGGACCAGGGCGATGGCCTGGTCGGGGTCGTTCTGGTAGCTGATGCCCACGTTCAGTACGGTGCGCACGATGTCATCGCTACGTGTCCAGTTGATGAATTCCCCGGTGATCACTGATCCGTTCGGCACAAAGACCTCCTGTTTGTCGAAGGTGCGGATGGTGAGTGAGCGGAAACCGATACGGGTGACTTCGCCCTCATGACCGCTCACGGTCACGATGTCGCCCACCCGCAGCGGACGCTCCACCAAGAGCATGATGCCCGAGATGAAGTTGTTGACGATGTTCTGTAACCCGAAGCCGATGCCCACGCCCAGGCTCGCGGTAAAGACCAGCAGTGTGGTCAGATCGACCCCGATGATCTGGAGTGCGACCAGGACTCCGGCGCAGATAATCAGGTACTGGGTCAAGGTGGCCAGTGCCTGGCGTAACCCGTGATCGTGGATGCGGGCGTAGGCGAGATGAAAGCTGACGCGCTTGACCCAGGCGCCGATCCAGAAGCTGGCGAGCACCAGTAGACCGGCGATGGCGAGGTCACGCGGGGTGAGGTGCAGTGTGCCGGCATTGAGCAAGGCGCGGTGGGTCCAGTCCAGCAGGGTGCTCAGCGGCGGGGTCTGAGCGCTCCATCCCCACAGCCGCACCAGGCCCCAGCCCGCCGCCAGCCAGGCCAGCAGGACTGCAAGAGCATGGGCCGGACCAAGAAATTCACGGCGCCAGAGATCGCCGCGGGTATCCGCCTTGGCGTCCGACCAGCGTGAGAAACGGTACACCGCGGCGGTACGCAGGTCATCAAGCGCGCCTAGGGCGAGATAGAGCAGTGCGGCAATCAGTGCCAGCCAACCGAGGTCCGCGGCGATGGCCCAGGCTAGGTTGAGGTATCCCAGCAGCCCGAGCAGGCCCGCCGATGCGAGCGCGATGGCTGCTGCTCGGGAGAGCCAGGCGAGCAGGCGCACGCCATGGCGGCTTGGCGCCGCGCTGTCCGGTCGGGCCGACAGTTGCTGCGCGGACGACGGGGTGCTGATCCGGTCCGGTGCCGCACCGGACGATCGTTCCGCACCCGTCTGCGCCGCTTGATCAGACGCCTGCGTGACTTGCAGGATTAGATTCTTGAGCCCGAACGCCGGCACCGCGAGCAGCAGCAAACCGATCAGGGCCAGGCGGTCGAGCAGGTCGGCGGCCAGGGGTGAGATCGGCAGCACGTGGGTCAGGGAATACATTGTGCTAATCACCATGGTCAGAACCAGCGCCCAGCGCAGTCGTCGGTAGAACACTGTCCGTTCGGCCAGGCGATCGGCCGGCAGCTCGGGGACGAACAGCTCGAGCCGGGCCAATCGCAACAGAAAGGCGCTTGCCGGCCAGACGCTGAGGACCAGCAGGCGCGGTCGCCATGCGTTCACGGGCAGATCGAGGCTGACCGCTACCCAGAGCCAGACCAGAGCGGGAATGGCCCAGGGAAGCGCCGGGACCAGTGCCTGGCCTGGGATGGCCAGCCGGCGCCCGGAGTCCAGATGGTGCCGCCGCAGCCAATGACGCAGACTCAGGGTCAGCGCAATCACGGCCAGGATCCCCCCGAGCACGGTGATCCACGCGCCCACGGTCAGGGTCTCGATGACCTCCTGCAGGGTGGTTGCCAGGGCCCTGTGTTCATGCATCACCAATATCGGCAGCGCGGCGAACCCCGCGGCGATGCGTTGCCATTCCCCGGCCGCACCGGGTAACGGCAGCCGTTCGGTCAGTGAATCGGCATAGACCGCTGCGATCTGTTGGGCGAAGCGCAGACGCTCGGGTTCAACCCGTTTCAGCTCGGCCTTGATGTCCTGTTCCTGCAAGTCGATCATGTCCTCCAGATCCTGGGTCAGGTCCCAGATCGGTCCTGCCGTGACGCCGCGCTCCCGCAGTAGGGTGCGCCGTGTCTCGATGATCTGGCGTTCGCCGACCAGTTCGCTTTCCAGACCCTGTAGTTCATCCCGAACTGCCGTGAGTTCGTCCGCCGCCGCCGCGAGCAACGGCAGGGGCGCGGACCGGTCGCCGCGCAGGGCGATCAATCCGTCGAGTTGTCCGCGCAGACCGAGCAGGTCCAGGTCATTCTGGCGCAGATAGGCGCGTGAGGCCGCATCATGCAGGCGGGCTTCCAGGAGGTCGCGCTGCGGTCGCGTCGCCGGGTCATTCTCCTCGATAGTCACGAGTTGAGCGGCCAGGCGCGCGGTTTCGCCAAGAAATTGCGAGACCGACGACTCCAGCAGGGGAATGCGCGAGTCGTGTTCGGGGGCGGCGGTGTAGTCGATGGCGTCCAGCCGGATGCGTCCCTGGAGCAGACGCAGACGCTGCTCGCTTAACATCTCGAAACGGCGGTCGGCGGCAAGTAAATCGGTGAAACTGCCCAGCAGCGCCCGCAGGGCTGTCGTCTGGTCGTCCAGCAGCCGCAGCGCCGCGCGTTGGGACAGGTCCTCCAAGTCGCGGACCGGGGTGTCGGTCAGACTTCGTTCGAGAGCGGCGACTCGCTGTTGGAGCCGCGCCAGCGCCGCCTCCCGGTGCGCGATCTGGCCCTCCAGGGTCCGAATGCGCGAGCGGACCGAATCCCGCTCCTGGCGCGCGGCCTGCAACATTCCCGGCTGGATGTCGGCGCTGCTCAGGGACTGCTCTTCCTGCGCGATCTGGGCCGCCAGGCGCTCGGACTCACGCCGGCGGTGCCGCGTTGCCTCAGCGATCTCGGCGCCTCCTTGCAGCAAGCGGTCATTCGCTTCCTGAATGTCCCGCAGGGGCGTGGACGTGTTGGCCGCGGGGAGTGGTCGAGCCAGGGCTGTGATCGGGATCAGGATCAGGCCGAGAGCAAGGATAGTCAGCGATTGGACCAGCGTGCGCCGGAGGGGCATGGTGTACTCGTCGGGTCCGGTCGGGGTTGAGATACGTGGTGTATTTTAGGCGATTGCCGATCGCCGCCAAGCCGAACTGCACCGACAGATCGACGCCGAGTTCGCGCCGGCCATCGCGACCGACGGCTATTGGCGGCACCACTTCGCGATTTACCTGCTGGCCTATTTCCGCGAGCCGGCGGCCTATCCGCTGTTCGTGCAGATGGGTGCCTTGCCCGGCGAGACCTTGTTCGACGCCATCGGAGACACGGTGACCGAGAGCTTCGGGCGCCAATTGGCTGCGGTATGCCACGGCGACACGCGCGGCATCGAGCGCCTGATCGAAGACCCCACGCTCAACGAGTACGTCCGAACCGCGGCCCTTAGGGCGTTGGAGATCCTCTTCGCCATCGGGGAGCTTAATCGTGACGCGCTGCAGAATCGCTTGAGTCGATTTGCGACGCGCTGGCTGGACGCGGCGGAGGCCGGGGAGGAGCCTTCGGACGCGACTGCTTGGGTCTGGGCCACCCTGGTCTGGCTTGCCGCCCGCATCAACGCACAAGAACTGGTCCCAATGATCGGCCGAGCTTTCGAGCTCCAGCTGGTGGACTACTCCCTTGACGGGGGTGCGGAGCGCTTCGAGCGTGTCATGGCGGCGCACCGGGACTGCCCGAGGCCCTACGAGCTATCGCCCGGAGACAGGCTGCCTAGACACCCGGTGGAGGAGTTGGAGCGCTGGTACTGCTTTCAGGCCCCAGCGCAGCGGCTACCCAAGAACTCAGACCGGCGCCCGGTCGTCCCCCAGATGCCGGCACCGGCGCGGGCGGCTACGAAGGTGGGCCGCAACGAGCCTTGTCCTTGCGGTAGTGGCAAGAAGTACAAGAAATGCTGCTGTAATTGAGCGGCCCGAAGAGGCCCGAGACTGCCCAAGCCGCCTGCGTCCGCGGCAGCGTGGCGGATCGCCCTGAGGGCATCCGCTCGTTGAACTCCGTGGTCTCGTCGAGGACGCTGCGTCCGGACTTGAAAACCCGAGCCATGTTCGTCCGTCAAACTGGAGATGACGGCACCTGTCACCCAGACCGCCGCGCCCGGCGGCTTTTCGGTGCAGTTCGTGTTGCCCAAGGACGTGACCCTGGCCAGCGCGCCCGAGCCGCTGGACACAAGGGTCAAGTTGCGCGAGGTGCCGCCCAGTCGCGTGGCGGTCATCCGCTACTCGGGGCTCTGGACGGAGTCCAACTAAAACGAACACTTGGCGAAGTTGGTGGACGGGATTGGGAATGTACAGTCCGCAGGAGCCCGCAGAAACGCCAAACATTCCGCACCTTTCCGCAGCAGCGGGCACAAAAAAACCTCAATCGGGACCGGTTGAGGTTTGTTGGTGGAGCAGAGGGGGGATCGAACCCCTGACCTCCGCATTGCGAATCCGAGGGTCGCATAACTCACCTTTTATTTTCAGATACTTAAAAAACATTATTGATCGGGATGTGACTGCTGATGTCACATTCGTCTCGGGTGTGACTGATGCGCGTCACACTCTGGTCACACCAGTACGCCGCGTTGCCTGTGAGTCGTATGCCTCATGAGTCTTCCCCAGTGCTCCTGCTGCGGGTCGGGCTCGGCTCGCGATGACGCTACAGGTGTAATTACACCGACCGCTTCGGGCGCCGGCACGACTAGCCCCGCGGCGGCGGTCGCTGGCCTGTGTCCCGGCCTAGGCTTGACCGGGTGTAGTCCTCCTGCATACCGTTTACGCGGCTGCGGGACGATAGCTACTGCGCCCCTGCGGCGGTGCGGTTTCACGTCAGTTTCACGTGGCCCGGTGGCCGCGCAACGCCAGCAGTACCACCAAATACCCCTCCCTGGTCAGCCCGTTCGGCGGCTGCAACGAGCGCAACGCCCGCCACTCGATGGGGCGGATGTTCAAGCGTTCGCACAGGAATGCGTCGCCGGCCAGGCTCGCGAGACCGACCGAGGTCTTGCGATCCGCCAGGATGTGCTCACGGCTGACTTCAGTGCTCGCCAGCGTTTCGTCGCTTTCGCCTCCCATCAGCCAATGGGCGCTGACACCCAGCGCCTGCGTCAAGGTGTCGAGCATCTCGATCGACGGCGCGCGCACGCCACGCTCCATGCCGCTGATGTGGGATTGGACCACCCCGCACCGGTGGGCCAGCTCCGTCTGGTTCAAGCCCGCGGCTTTGCGTGCCTGCTTCAACCGGGCACCGTTCATCACCACGACGTTGGTCTCGTTCATCTGCGTAGCATGAACGAAAACGGTCCGTGCGGGAATGCGCAGCGCCACAAAACCAAGGCTGAACCTCGAAATATCTCTGAAAGATGTTAAAAATATGCATGTCCTCAAGGCGTCAGGCAACCAACGTGGGCCAGCGCAATGGAGTAGCGGATGATCACCCCGATCGTCAGTGACCTCGGCGTGGGTGTCATCGTCGGCGCCAATGTTCGCGAAGTCCGCCAGTCCCGCGGGTGGAGCCAGGTGACGCTTGGACAGAAAGCCGGCCTGCGCCAGGGCTACATCTCCGCGATCGAGCGGGGGGAGCGGTGTCCCTCCCTGGAGCGGCTGTTCGACCTGGCACGTGCCTTCAGCGTCGCGCCCGCGCGTCTGGTGATGGCGCCTACGGTTGACTACCTGGGCGATCCGCAGCGGGCCATCATCCGAGCGGCCTATCGCTCTCATGGGTTAGCGAGCCGCGCAGTCCTGGCAGAACTACAAACCTACCTGGGGACGATCGGAGTAACAGCTTCCAGAGTCGCCCAATAAATCTCGCCCCCCAAGACTGGCTAGGAGGGCGCAAGGTGAGTCGCGCGCCACGGTCTGCTTCGTGTTCTTCGCCATAACAAACTCCTAACTGCGTCAAGATTTGGGTGGGCTCCGGAAAGGCACTACGACCGTACTGCCTTGAGCCGTCCGATCCTCGGTGCTTGCCGGAAGGCTTCGCAGCCGAGCGAATTGCACGACATTAGTTCTGCCTTGGAAGTACCCCTCTGTCAGGCCTGCCAGCATCTCGATGTCAGATGTTCCTAGCAGTTTGTCGGACTTGCAGCGTAAGAACTTGATTATAGAAGATAAAAAATTTGCGCCAAAAAAGCTGAAACTCTTTAACTTCAATCGGTTACCTCATCAAGTCCGACAGGCTGCTAGCCCGATATATCTCGGAATCGCATCAAGAGGCATCACGTTTTCCTCAACCAGCAAGTCGATAGTACGCCGGAGCAAGCGTGGTTGCTCGGGTTGCCGGTCATCGTCGCCCGGCTCTGACTTGGCGCCCCATCACGACCCAGGCGCCACATGTCACGACATTCGCAAGCCACTTGCTCGGTGTCTCGTTGTCTCCGCCCTTGGATGCTTGTGAGCGTCGCCAAGTCGCTGGCGCGACGCCGGGCGGTGTTCCATGACCGGATTGCCGCGTCTCCCTCTGCTCCAGTCAAGATTTCGCCGGCGAAGTCCCTTCTTCGCGCCTCTTAACAGTCAAGCGCTGGCCCTGGGCGGTGATCCGAACCGCCTGCAACCGACCCAACCAGAACAAAACCTGTCCGCGTCGAGTGACCGATGGGGTATGCTGACTGTCTCTGCGTACCCCGTTGGCACCTTCCTTTTTTGGGCCAGGCTGGGGAAGATCGCTGGCTTTCCGTCGACGAAATCGCCGCGGACTTGGGCATTTCAACAGACACTGTGTGCACCTGGGTGACGACCAAGGGATGCCTGGACACAAGGTCGGGCGTTTCTGGTAGTTCAAAAAATGAGGGCATGGACGTCTGGACCCGCGAGGGCGGACCCGCCTCCGGTAGTGATGACTTTGACGACAAGGGGACGCGCAATGGCTAAGGCAGCCACCAGACAGGACCAAAACGCGGACGACGCCGAACCTGAGGACCAGGCGCCGGAGCGTGCCCTTGATGAGGGCAAGCTCTTCGACTACATCACCGGGAGGGCGGTCAAAGACAACGACAAGGAGCAGGTACGTCAGCGAATCGCCCGCGCCATCATCCATGAGTACGGCATCGCGGCCGAGGACATGGAGCCCGACTTCAAGGTTAAAGTCTCGGGCAAGAACCGCAAGCTGGACATCGCCGTCTTCCGGCCGGGGACCGAACACACCGCGGAGAACCTCTACCGCGCCGTGATCGTCGAGAAGGAGCCCAAGGTCGGCACCAAGGGCGCCTACCGGATGCGCGACCCGGACGAGGCGAGCAAGGAGTTCGCGGTGCTGGATGCCGTGATGTCCGAGGTCGCAAGCTGCAACTATGGCCTCTGGACCAACGGGCTGGAATTCTTCTTCTTCCAGAAGGAAGTCACCCGCTTCGATATCTGGTTCAAGCCCATTGGCGACTGGCCCATGGGTGACGACACCATCGGTACGCGCGAGGCTGCCTCGCTTGCGCGGATGCGCCCTGCCGATCCCGCGATGCTGCGCACGGCCTTCCGCCGCTGCCACAACTATATTCACGGCAACGAAGGCATGCCCAAGGATGCCGCCTTCTGGCAGTTCCTCTATCTCATCTTCTGTAAGATGTACGACGAACGCCGCCGCGGCGAACAGCGCGTCTTCTGGGCCGGGGCTTATGAGCCATTCGACCCCGCGGGGCAAAAGGAGATCCGTCGGCGTATCGCACCGCTGTTCGAAGAGGTCAAGCGCGCCTATCCTGAATTGTTCAAGGGAAACGAAGAGATCACGCTGTCCGATCGAGCCCTGGCCTTCATTGTCTCGGAACTCTCACGCTACGACTTCGCGCGGACCGAGGTCGACGCCAAGGGCGCGGCCTATCAGGAGATCGTCGGCAAGAACCTGAAGGGCGATCGTGGCCAATACTTCACCCCACGCGGCGCGATTCGCCTGGTGGTACAAATCCTGGCGCCGCAAGAAACCGAGACGGTACTCGACTCATCGTGCGGTACCGGTGGCTTCCTGGTTGAAGTGCTCAATCACCTGAACCGGACGTTTTACGCCGAAAAACAACTGAAGGCTGGTGACGAGAACACGCAAGAATTCATCTCCATCCGGGATCGCCTGGCCAATTACGCAACGCACAAGCTCTACGGTGCGGACTTCGACCCCTTTCTGGTGCGGGCCGCGCAGATGAATGTGATGATGGCGGGCAATGCGCTGGGCCATTTGTACCACATGAATTCGCTGGAATTCCCGCTTGGTCATCTACCCGGAGTCAAGGTGGCCAAGGATGAAATCCCGCTTGGGTCGATCGATCTCATCATGACCAATCCGCCCTTCGGCTCTGATATCCCGATCACCGAGAGGACTATCCTGGAGCAGTATGAGCTGGCTAGGCGTTGGGAGCGCCAGGGTGAGGGTTTTGTGATGACGCAAGCACTGAAGCCCGCGGTCTCGCCCGAGGTCTTGTTCATCGAGCGCTGTATCCAATGGCTCAAGCCCAAAGGCCGCTTGGGGATCGTCCTGCCGGACGGCATACTCGGAAACCCCGGCGACGAATATATCCGTTACTGGATCCTGCGCCATTGCTGGGTCCTGGCCAGCATCGATCTGCCGGTGGAATGCTTCATCGTCGAGGCCAATGTCAACATCCTCACCAGTCTGCTCTTCCTCAAGAAGAAGCCGATCGAGGTCATTCAGGCGGAAGACCTGGGCAACAAGCAGGATTACCCCGTCTTCATGGCCGTGGCGGAAAAGGTTGGCTTCGACCGCCGCGGCAATACGCTCTACAAGCGCCAACCGGATGGGGAGGAAATCCTCGTCGACGCGACCTTTGAGGAAAAGGTGCGTATCGGTGGTCGTCTTCACGTGCGCACTCTGCACCGTAAGACCCGCATTCTCGATGACGACTTGCCCGAGATCGCCCGGGCCTACGCCGAGTTCCGCACCAAGTACCCGGAGCCCGGCAAATGATCACGCGCCTTGAAGCGATCCGCTACCGCTGCTTCGAGCGCCTGGCCATCGACCTGACCGATTTTCAGATCATCGTCGGCGCCAACGGTGCGGGCAAGAGCACGCTGCTCGACCTGCCGTTCCTGGTCGGGGAACTGCTCCGTGCGGACACGATCGCCCCTATTTTCTTGGTCAAGCGCGGCGACAAGCCCGCCCGGGCCGCGACCTTGCGCGAGTTGATCTATGCTGGGCGGGGTGACGACTGCTCCATCGCCCTGGAGGCCAAACTGCCCGACGCGATTCGCGATCAGTGGGTCGAATCACTGCTCACGCGCACGATGGCCAAGGCCGAGGCAGATGCACTGCGCAACACACCGGCGCGCTGGCCGACGCACATCCGCTACGAGTTACGGCTCGAGGTTGTCAACGAGCGTGATCTCCAGGTTCGGAATGAGTATCTCTTCGTCTTCCCGGAGCAAGGGCGGCCGGATCGGTCCGTTGTCGGCATCTGGGGTGAATCGAACAGCGGCCAGGCCGACTGGCATTTCATCCTGCGTCGCGAAGTCGGTGGTCCCGCGGTATTCGCGACAGAGACCGATACACAACCGGGCTCGCTGACGACGCGCGTTAAACCGGGTCTGCTCGCCATGCCGGTGGTTAAGTACAGTCCGGATAGTTATCCGGCCGCCAATTGGCTCTACGGCCTTTTGACCGCGCGGAGTGTCTTTCTCGATCCGCAGTGGGACCGGCTCCGCGCGCCGAGTCCTCCCGGACTGGAAAAGGGCGTCATTCCTTCGGCACTCAACCTGCCTTGGCTGGCGCTCGATCTGAAACTGGCTGGCCTGCCGGATGGAGCCACCGCGGCCGAGCGTGCCGCCTATCGCAGCCAGGACTACTCGGATTGGGTGGATCACGTCAAGACCGCACTGGTGCCGGTGGCAGACATCGAGATCAAGGAACGTGAGGAGGATCATTACGCCTATTTCATTATTCGCTATGTCAGCGGCTACAGCGTCACGTCCAGCGGACTCTCGGATGGCACCCTGCGTATTCTGACCTTGACCTTGCTACCCTATCTGCATAATCCACCGAAATTGCTCGTCACTGAAGAGCCGGAGAACGGCATCCATCCCCGAGCGATTGAGACGGTGCTGGAATCACTGTCATCCATGCCCGAATCCCAGATATGGATATCATCACACTCGCCGGTCCTCCTCGGCAGCATCGAACTCGAAGATCTGATTTGTGCGCGGCTCACGCCCAGCGGCGCGGTTGAATTGATCTGTGGGAAAGATCATCCACGGCTTGCTGAGTGGCGAAAGGACATCGATCCAGACCTGGGTGTGCTGCTTGCCGCCGAGGTATTGAACTAGATGCGCGACTGCATTTTCTATGTGGCAGACCAAAACATGGCGGAGACGTTCACAGGGTTTCTCAATCGGCCGAATTTTCATCTCAGCATGGGCTGTGGGGCCTTTCACTTTTCCCCCCTCCTGGACATCGCACGGGCGAAAGGCAAGACCGACGGCGGGCTGTGGCGTCACGCGGGCTCGCTCTGCAAAGGGTATTTGAAGACCCATCACAAGTTGGTCGTCGCGCTTGACAGAGATTTCGGCGGCTCGCCCGGACAGGCCCAGATCCGCCAAGATATCGCGCAGCAGTTACTGTCTGCCGGTTGGCAAGAGAGCCATTTCATCGTGCTCGTCATCGACCCTGAACTGGAGCAGTGGATATGGCAAGACAATATTCACGTCGAGTCGGCCCTCAAGTACACCAGACCGCCGAGTCTGCGCGCCTTTCTCGAGCAGACGGGGGACTGGCCGGCGGGCCAGGATAAGCCGACCGATCCGAAGGCAGCGCTTGAGAAGTGCGTCATGCGACAGTTGCGCGGCATCCGCTCGTCCTCTCTGTATCGCAAGATCGCGGCCAACGTGTCGGTAACCAATTGCCGGGATACCGAATTCCAGTCACTGCGGCTGCAACTCCAGGTCTGGTTTCCATGACTGCACTCACCGACTTAAAACGCTGGTGCCGGAAGGATGTGTTTCAGCAGGTCCAGAAGGAGAACCGGGTGAGAAAATCGTCGGCGGTCTACCAGCGGATTGCGGCGGCCATACGGATCAATGCCTGCACCGATACCGAGTTTCAGCGGCTGACCGCGCAGCTTCGCGCCTGGTTCCCGGCGGGGGGGGCGGCATGAGCTTTGCGAGTTTCAAGAACGCCCGGGTGGTGCGATCGAGTTGGCTGGAAGAGGGCGGGCGGCGACTGGATTGCAATCCGTATATGTCGGGGGCGTTGGAGGCAAGAGATATCTTGCGGCAGCTGAGTGTCCGCAAAGACCTATTGAGCACGCTCACCGCCGGCTACGTGGGCGGCATCTATAACGGGCCGATGTTTAAGCGTAATTATGTGGAATCGCCTGAACACGGGGTGCCATTCATCAGCAGCGGAACGATCATGCTGGCCGATCTCAGTAGGTTGCCACTGCTACGCAGAAAGGATGCGGAATCGTCTCGTTTGTCTTACCTGCGTTTAGAGGCAGGAATGACTCTCATATCATGCTCTGGCACGATCGGTCGCATGTGTTATGTGCGTCCTGATATGGATGGCATTTGGTCGTCTCAAGATGTGTTAAAGGTCTCTGCAAACACATCCTTGATTTCGCCAGGCTATCTGTACGCCTTTCTTGCGAGTCGCTACGGTGTGCCGCTCGTGGTTTCGGGAACCTATGGTGCCATCATCCAACACATCGAACCTGAGCACATCGCGGGATTGCCAGTTCCGAGGTTCGGCGCTGTGTTTGAAGTTAGTGTCGACGCCAAAATGCAGGAGGCTGTACAGTTGTTATCGAATTACCAGCGCCTTGTTCGAGAAGCAACGAATGAGGTGTTCGCATCCGTCGGATTAGAGGATATCTCTGCGACAGAATGGCATGCTGACGGATTGAATCTCGGCTTTTCCGTGGCTGCACCATATGTGGCTTCGTTGCGTGCTTTGAATTTTAATCCCAAGTTTGTTGAGCTGGTACGGAAGATTAAAAAAGGGCCGAGTAGCTCGACTTTGGCCATTTCAGGGAGTCGAGGCCAGTTGATTCAGCACGCGTTGCCAATCCTGGCGGGAAATAACGAGGGCGTCCGGGTCTGCGGTTGAGTTGACGAAATTCGCCGCCGCCCAACTGGTGCGGCGCACCA
>NZ_CAIZIZ010000543.1 GCF_903933125.1 uncultured Lamprocystis sp.
GTCCCGCCGCGATGCGGTGCCGCGGTGACCGCGAACGCTGCGGCTGCACGCCCGGCCCCATCGCGGCGGGACGCCGCTCCCACGGGGGTCGCTGCGCAACTTTCACGGTAAAACATCGACTTCCGGTGCGCGAGGCCCGGGCACTGGCCGCCACCGGCAGGAGCGAGAGCGGCTTAGGCAGGCGGGGTCGTCGGCGGGCTGGTGGCGGGGGTAGCGGCATTCGCTGGAGCACCAGCGCGAACAACGCCACGTGGGCTTAGAGGAAATCCGGTTCAGAAATTGCCCATGAAAGACAACCTATTGAAATTTATTGATATGTCACTGAACTCTGACAATATGACGCTTTTGGCGCCTGATAGATTAAGCGTTGCAAATTATAGGGTTTCTCAGTTTAGGCATATTCCGTTCCGGATATCCTCTTAGCCGAAGATCGTCGTCCCGGCCACAAGAAAACCGAAGGCCGAGGCTTTACCGTGAAAGTCTCCACAAGCCTCTGTGCGGAAGGCGGGCGAAAGAGGAACGAAGTGGTATAGGATGTAGAAAGCTTGGGCTAGACTCTGTCAGATACCTCCCGCAGGGCGTCCTGGACTGTTGCTTCGAGCTGGCGAAAGGCGCTCAAGCGTCTCAGCGGGCTGTAATCAATGATCAGGTCACCGAGCCGCATGGCTTGTTTGCCGGGATTGAATTTTTGGCGACGGCGCCCCGCGTATTCGCTCGCGTCGCGCAGCACATCGTGAAGGAGTTGCTTGGGATCGGGGATGGACTCCAGCCGGTCGATGTCCGGCAGATTGATCGTGACCTTTCCGCGGGGGTTGCCAGCCGCCAAGCGAAGGGCCTGCTCATCAATCAGCAGTCGATTCGGTCCATAGACCCCGTGTCAGAGATCCAGCCGCAGTTGAATCAGGTCTTCGCGGTCGATCACCCGCCGTTCGCCAGCCTTGCGGGTGCTGTCGCCCCGCTCGGTGATCGGGTTCAGAAAGGCCAGTGCCTTACCCTTGGCGATCACCGGCAGCCCAGCGTCCGCAGCGCGCCAGGTTCCGGAAAAGCTGCGGAAGGACACACCTTTGATGCTGCTTCCACCAACGACACGTTGTTCAGGTACCGCGAAGACGACGGTATCTTCCGGAACCTGACCGACGACGACCGGCGAATGCGTGTTGATGATGACTTGGCGGAGGGGGTTGTCCTCGGCGACCGGGCTCATGGGGTCGACGGCGATGTCTTGAAGCCGTTGACTTGAAGCCGGGTCAGCATGGCGTCGGCGCGGATACAGCGCTAGGCCCCGCGCGCGGTGGTCTCCGCCCGCGGCGCGCGTGCGCTGCGCTTGCGCTCGATCTCGGTGAGATAACGCTTGCGGATGCGGATGGCGCCGGGGGTGATCTCGACCAGTTCGTCGTCCTCGATGAACTCCAGCGCCTGCTCCAGGGTGAAGCGGATGGCCGGGGTGAGGATGATGTTCTCGTCCGAGCCCGAGGCGCGAATGTTGGTGAGCTGCTTGCCCTTGAGCGGATTCACGACCAGATCGTTGTCGCGCGCATGGATGCCGACCACCTGACCCTCATAGACCTCCTGGCCGGGCGAGACCAGCATGCGCCCGCGATCCTGAAGATTGAACAGCGAATAACCCAGCACCTTGCCCTGGCCGTTGGAGATCAGGGCGCCGTTGCGCCGCGGCGAGATGCCGCCCTGGTTGGCCGGACCGTAGCGGTCGAACACGTGGTACTTGAGCCCGGTGCCGGAGGACAGGGTCATGAACTCGGTCTGGAAGCCGATCAGACCGCGTGAGGGGATTTCGTAATCCAGGCGGACCCGACCCTGGCCGTCCGGCACCATGTCCTTGAGTTCGCCCTTGCGCTCGCCCAGGGCTTGCATGATGGCGCCCTGGAAGGTGTCGTCCACGTCCACCGTGAGCTGCTCGTAGGGCTCGCAGATGACGCCGTCGATTTCGCGGAAGATGACCTCAGGACGCGAAACGGCCAGTTCGTAACCCTCCCGGCGCATGGTTTCCAGGAGCACCGACAGGTGCAGTTCGCCGCGGCCGGAGACGCGGAATTTCTCCGGGTCGGTGCCCTCTTCCACCCGCAGGGCGACGTTGTGGATCAGCTCACGTTCCAGGCGCTCCTTGAGCTGACGGGAGGTCAGGTACTTGCCCTCGCGGCCGGCGAAGGGGGAGGTGTTGACCTGGAAGGTCATGGTCACCGTCGGCTCATCGACGCTGAGCTGCGGCATCGCGTCCACATGGTCGGGATCGCACAGGGTGTCGGAGACGTTGGGGGCCTCGATGCCGGTCAGGGCCACGATGTCGCCCGCGGACGCCGACGCGACCTCATAGCGCTCCAATCCCAGGTATCCGTAGACCAGACCGATCTTACCCTTGCGCCGGGTGCCGTCGGGCTTGACGACGACCACCTGCTGATTGGGCTTGACGCTGCCGTGGCGGATGCGGCCCACCGCGATGGCGCCGACGAAGCTGTTGTAGTCCAGCGTCGAGACCTGCATCTGGAAGGGCGAGTCCGGATCCACTTCCGGGCGCGGGCAGTGCTCGATGATGGCCTCGAACAGCGGCGTCATGTCGCCGTCATGCACGTCATTGGTCAAGCCGGCGTAGCCGTTGATGGCGGAGGCATAGACGATGGGAAAGTCGAGTTGCTCATCGGTGGCGCCGAGCCGGTCGAAGAGTTCGAACACCTGGTCGATCACCCAGTCCGGCCGGGCGCTCGGCTTGTCGATCTTGTTGATGACGACGATGGGCCGCAACCCGTGCTGGAAGGCCTTGGTGGTGACGAACCGGGTCTGCGGCATCGGGCCCTCCTGAGCGTCGACCAGCAGCAGCACCGAGTCCACCATGGACAGCACCCGCTCGACCTCGCCGCCGAAGTCCGCGTGACCGGGGGTGTCGA
Source organism: uncultured Lamprocystis sp. (assembly GCF_903933125.1). Classification (GTDB taxonomy): domain Bacteria; phylum Pseudomonadota; class Gammaproteobacteria; order Chromatiales; family Chromatiaceae; genus Thiodictyon. The sequence continues at coordinate 2,901 of NZ_CAIZIZ010000543.1, forward strand.
CGATGTTGATCCGGAACTCGCGCCAGCGCAGCGCCGTGTTCTTGGCCAGGATGGTAATGCCCCGCTCTTTTTCCTGGTCGTTGCTGTCCATCACGCGCTCCACCGGCCCGAAGCGGTCGCCCAAGGTCCCGGACTGCTGGAGCAGCTTGTCCACCAGGGTAGTCTTGCCATGGTCGACATGGGCGATGATGGCGATGTTGCGAAGGTTCTCGATCACGGGATTGCTCTCTGTGGGGTTGCCCGGGGATATGGAACTGGCCGGGCTGCCGACGGTCCAGGGCGGGGATATCAGCCGGGCAGTATAAGCGCAAGCGCGATCGGACGCCCGGCAAGACTGCCGAGAAGACCGCACCAGCGCCTGTTCCCATCCAGTCCGGGAGAGCGTCCGAGGCCGCTTTCAAGCCGTTAGCCGTCATTTCTGCGTCACAGTTCCACAACATTCCAGAATTATTTTCGATCACAAGCGTTTAGCCAGATACCAACAGCATCTGTGGATAAGTCTGTGCGCAACCTTTGGGCGCAAGACCCAAGTGCGTGTCGATACTAGGTCTAAAACAGATCGGCCGAAAACTGACCGACCAGAAAAAAACTTTATAAATCAATATTGTTGACCTCACACATGGGTGTCTCGGAGACCGCTGCTGCAACCCTCTGAAACAGCCGGCCAAGCCTTTGGTCCATGTGCATAAATCCGCGCATCCAAGCACGCGCACCCGGCCGGGAGCCCGGCGTCGACGGCTTTGATCGTCGTTCCGGCCATTGGCGGTCGAGGCTCTTGCCGGTCCGACGCGCAGCCGAAATTGGTTTCTCATGGGTAGGCTTGAGACCGCCACCGGCTAACGGCCAAGGAAGGAACATCAAGCCACCCGGACGATGAAAGTCCCCCGTGGGAGCGGCGTCCCGCCGCGATGCGGTGCCGCGGTGACCGCGAACGCTGCGGCTGCACGCCCGGCCCCATCGCGGCGGGAC
>NZ_CAIZIZ010000544.1 GCF_903933125.1 uncultured Lamprocystis sp.
GCTGCGCTTATCCACCCTACAAAACCTGCAATTTTGTAGGGTGGATAAGGCGCGCCGCACGATGTTCGGGATTCAGCACGTCGGTTGTGCGCGCCGCATCCACCATGGGCCGCAGCAGACCCTCAAATTTGGAATTGCTGGGCTCACCGCCCCCGGAGCGCGACCTGATCGCAGCCTTCATCGCAATCTGCAACACCGGCGCAAGCGCACGCAGTCCGCTTCGCAAAATCGGCTGCACGCTCGGAAGACACCTGTCAACCGCCAAGAAGCATCAAACTAACATGCTGTTTTAAAATTATAAAAAGACTGGCACGCGTGATGCTTTAGTGTCGTCAAGCAACGACGGGCACAACCATCACAGGAATTAACCCAAGAGCCCGACCCGGCCGGAGCCGCGGTCGCAACCAACAAGGCAGGAGGCCCACCGCGCGCACGCGATGGCCGGCAAGCAGCTAGGGTACTGCAGAAGCCGAAGGCGCACGCTAGAAAAATTCGCGAGCCGCATCAGCCATCATACCGATCCGTTATGATGGCTTTTTCTTGGGTGCCGCAGACACCGCGCGTTGCGCGTCAACCAGCGGAACGCCCCGCGTCTCCCCCAGGGCAACCGCATAGCGCACCAACTCGGTCTGTGACTGGAGACCGAGTTTATGCATCATCCGCCGACGGTAAGTGTCGACAGTCTTGACGGCCACTCCCAGATCGTCCGCGATCTGACTGGCGCGGCGTCCGCCGGCGATCAGACCCAGCACCTCCCGCTCCCGCCGCGACAGCAGCGTGCGGTTAGCGCGTATCGGCAGCGGCGGGCTGTCGGGTAACCAAACCCCACCCGCATGGACATGCCGTACCGCCTGGACCAGCGAGTTGACCGACGCGCTTTTCACCACGTAGCCTTTGGCACCCGCCTCCACCATCTGGTTCACGAAGCAGGCATCGCCCAAGGCCGACAACGCGAGCACGCGACACGACGGGACGGTCTTACGGATACAGGCGGCCGCCTCGATCCCATTCATCTCGGGCATACTCACGTCCAGAACGACCACGTCCGGCCGCAGCAATTGCGTTTGGGTGACGGCCTCAAGACCATTCGACGCGGCGCCGACGAACTCGATATCCGCCTCGGCACGCAACATGCCGGCCAAGGCATCGCGCACCATGATGTGATCATCCGCCAGCAGAACGCGTATCGTCATCAAAACAAGCCTTTATTCACCAGGTTTTTTCTTAAACGTCCATCAGGGAGCGCCTGTGGCGTCTCGCTCGTTGTCGTTGTCGTAATCGAGAATTGCTCCTGCGGGTTTTGGTCATCAACCCGGCCGCCTCGCGATCTGGACGGTCGTCGGTCCGCACAGCGGACCCTACAGACCTCATGGCATCGCTCTTTCGATTACGACAACGACAACGACAACGACAACGACAACGATTGGAGTCACTGCGCGGCTCCAGCGCGGCCACAGGCCGCTTCCACGGTGACCGGTGGTCGACGCAACGCTTCAGCAGGGCAGCGGCACCGCATCAGGCAACCGACTGAGCGGGACCCACAGGTTGGCCGCGGTGCCGCCGCCCGGCGATGCTTGCATGATCAGACGACCACCGATCAATTCGATACGGGACCGCAGGCTGAAGAGCCCGAACCCACCGCCCTCCCGCCCCGCCGCCTGGTCGACCAGTCGCGACTGATCGATGCCGATGCCGTCATCGCGCACGGTCAAGAGAGCGGTACCCGGCGCGCCTCTGATCCGGACCTCGGCGCCGGTGGCCTGGGCGTGTTTGCAGACGTTGGTCATCAACTCACGCGCCGCCTGAAACAGCGTGACCTTGAGATCATCAGGAAGCATCGGCAGCTCACCCTCCTGCCGACAGTCGAAGCGGACTGACCAGCGTGCGCTCAATTCGCTCCCAAGCCACTGCACGGCCGGGAACAATCCGCCCTGATACAGGACTGGAGGGCTGAGTTCGAACACCAGGGTGCGCAACTGGGACAACGACAGGTCGAGCAACTCCCGCAGCCGCTCCGACCGCGGCGATGCGTCGCCCGGCACCGTGCCAGGCACGGGATCCAGCAGAATCCGCGCGAGCACCAGTTGCTGGATCGTGCTGTCGTGCAGTTGATCCGCCAGACACCGTCGTTCCCGCTCTTCCGCCAGGCAGAGCGCGGCGTCCATCTCGCGCATCCGCCGATGGGCGAGGTGCAGACTCTCGGTCCGGGCATCCAAGTCCTCGTGCAGGCGCCGCGACAGGCGCGCCAGCGTGGCATGGGTACTGACGCGGGCGAGCAGGACACGCGCATCGAAGGGCTTGACCACGTAATCCACACCGCCGGCGTCGAAACCTCGCAGGACCTCGGACTCAGTCCCATGGGCAGTCATGAAAATGACCGGCAGGTCGCCGTAGTCCGGCCGTGATTTCAGATCACGGCAGAGTTCATAACCGTTCTCATCGGGCAATTGCACATCGAGCAAGATCAGGTCGAAGCGTTCGACCGCCAGCCGGGCGCGCGCCTCACGGCCCGACCCGACACCGCAGGACTGCATCCCGGCATCCGCCAGTTGATGACAGACCAGGCGGACGAGCAGCGGATCATCATCCACCACCAGCAGCCTGGACAGCTCGGAGTCACGGTTCACGGCGGATCAATCTCCTGATCGAGCGGCAATCTGGATCAGATTGAGCGAGGCTTCGTCTCCGGCCTCGATCAAGATTCCGGCCACTTGGGCTCGCCGGGTGCGTAGTCAGGCCATCCTGGCCTGAAACCGTCAGGGCTGGAAGCCCTGACTACGCATGCCGCTGGCCGGGACTACGATCAAGGCCGCATCTCCATCCTTATTGAACATAGCGGAAGACGCCTCTTCGCTCTGTCCGTCTTTGGACTACAAACAGAAAAAAGATACGATTAAGCGAGACGCCCTACGCGCCCCGCGCGACAGTGGAATTCGCCGGTTTCAGACCACGAAACGGTCACGCCCCTCGGACTTGGCCTGATAGAGGCGCCGATCGGCCTGCGCCAGACAATCACCGAGCTGATCGTCGGGCTGGGGCCGACAGGCCCAAACGCCGATACTCAGAGTGACGATGGACCGACCCGGCGCGACCTCATGGGGGATTGCCGCGGCGCGCACGGCCTCCAGGCTGCGCGCCGCGGCGGCGCGCGCGGCGGCCAGGTCGGCGCCCGGCATCACCCGCACAAACTCCTCACCACCATACCGCGCGACCAAGCCCTCCTCGCGCCGATGGGCCCGGCGCAGCGCGGTCGCCACCTGGCACAGGCACTGATCGCCGACGCCGTGCCCATAGCAATCGTTGTACGCCTTGAAGTGATCCACATCCATCATCAACAGACCCAGCCAGGCGCCGTGGCTGATGGCCCATTCCCATTGTTCCGCCAGGTAGGCGTCGAGCCGCCGCCGATTGGCCAACCCGGTGAGTGCATCCAACTCCGACAGACGCGCCAGCGAGTCACCCTGACGCTTGGCCGCCAGGTGGTTGCGCACCCGCGCCCGCACTACCTGCGCGTCGAACGGCTTGTGCACATAGTCCACGGCACCCAGTTCCAACCCTTGGCTTTCGTTTTCGGCGCCGCCGCCTCCGCTCACGAAGATCACCGGGATGTCGCGGGTGCTTGGGTCGGCCTTGAGCGCCCGGCACACCTGATAACCGTCCATCCCCGCCATCATCACATCCAGCAGAATCAGATCCGGACGCGGCCGTCCCCGCGCCAGCGCGAGAGCCGCATCACCCGTGTCGGCAGTCGCCACCCGGTACTCCTCGCCCAGCAACTGCAACAGGAGCCCGGCCGCCAGCGGATCGTCATCAACGATCAGCACCAGCGCGTCCCCCGCGCTGGTCTCAGACAGGCGCGGCGTTGGCGCCGCCGCAGGGAGCGATTGCCCCAGACCCGGTAAACCCGCTGCCTTGATGGTCCGTGCCGCGTCCAGCGTCCCGGCGAGTGCGGCACGCAATTCGGCGATATACACGGCGGCCGCGGGCGTCCCCGGTTGGCACCGCACGGCCGCCGCGGCCGCCAGTTCCGCGACACGCTCGGCGCCCAGCACCGGGGCTGTGCCGCGCAACATATGGGCAAGCCGGGCCACGGTATCCCCGCCCTGCTCCGCCGCCTCCGGCACCAGCGTCGCCAAGCACGGGTCGTAGCTCGACAGAAAGTCACCAAGCAAACTTAAGCAAAGATCAGGGTCGCCGCCCACGTGCCTGACCCCGGCCGCGGCATCGATCCATGGCCGTTCCGGCAGCGCCGTTGCTCCAGCGGCATCCCCCGGTCCGGCGGCGGGCCATGCCGGGCCGGCCACTGCCGGGGGCGCGACCGGTGCGGCCGGCAGCGTCATCCAGCGTGCCATGGTCGCGGCAAAGACCGCCTGATCAAAGGGTTTCGAGATATGGTCGTTCATCCCCGCCGCATAACAGCGCTGCTGGTCGCTGGCCAGCACATGGGCCGTGATGGCGATCACCGGCAGCTCGCGCAGGCGCGGGTCGGCACGCAACCGCCGGGTCGTCTCATAGCCGTCCATGCCGGGCATCTGAATATCCATCAGCACCAGGGCGTACCCCGTGGGTGCCTGTTGCAGCCGCTCCAGGGCGGTCTCGCCATCGGCCACCGGCTCCGCCGCGATGCCGAGTTGGCCAAGGAACTCCACCACGATGCGTTGGTTGACCAGATTATCCTCAACCACCAGCACCGGCCGGGCCGGGACCGCGGCAACGGGCACTCCGCCAAACGCGGCGGTCACGGGCGGCGCGCCGGGCGACTGTTCCCCATCGGCCGCGGTGCCCGTGGACGCCGGACCCGGTGCATCGGCAGCCAGACGCCGCAGCGGGATCACCACCTTAAAGCGCGCCCCCGCGCCCGGGCGGCTGTCTACCACGACTTCCCCCTTCATCAAGCCGGTCAACTGCTTGACAATGGCAAGCCCCAGCCCGGTACCGCCGTGACGTCGGGCGAGCGAGTTATCACCCTGGTTGAAGGGCGTAAACAGGGTTGGCAACTGGTCCGCGGCAATCCCGATCCCGGTATCCTCGACCGTGAACACGACACGCTTACCGTCCATCGCGGTGCCGTCCGCCCCGACGCGCAGCGTCACGCGGCCCTGATCGGTGAATTTAACCGCGTTGGCGATCAGGTTGATCAGCACCCGCTCGATCTTGTGGGCGTCGCCCGACCAGGCGCCGTTCAGGTTCGGATCAAGGACGCACTCCAGTGCCAATCCCTTCTCCGCTGCCAAAGGCGCGGCGATCGACAGGACCTCGTCCACCAGTTCCTGGAGTTGGAAGGGCGCGTCGCGCGGAGTATCGGCACTGCCCTCCAGTCGGGAGAAATCCAGAATCTCATTGACGACCGCCAACAGCGAACGCCCCGCGCGCTCGATCCCGGTCAGATAGTCGCGCAGCCGCGTCGGCTCCTGGGTGCGCACCCCCAGGGCGGCCAGGTTAAGCACCGCGTTCAGCGGGGTGCGAATCTCATGGCTCATATTGGCCAGAAAGTCGCCCTTGGCGCGGTTGGCCACCTCCGCGACCTCCTTGGCCCGCCGCAGATGGCGGTTGAGTCGGGTCAGTTCCCAGTGCCGCCAGCCGAGGAAGGCGCCCACCACGGCGAAGAGCCCCAGGAACTGCCACAACCGGCTCAGGTCGAGATCCTGCTCGATGCGAAAGGTGGTGCGTCGCTGCGCGATCTGATCGCGCTCGGCGGGGGTGGTGGCCGCCACCACCTTCTGCATGATGGCGAGCAATTCCGGCTGATCATTGCGAACCGCCACCGCGATCGGATACGGATCATCGAGCTTGGCAATGATCCGGAAGCGCCCCAATCCCTGCTCGACCAGGTCCGCCGCATGTTCCAGGGTGGCGACCGCCGCGTAGACCCGCCCACTGGTGATGGCGTCCTGGAACTGCTCGACGCTATCGAGCGCGATGAACTGCTGTTGCGGATAGCGGGCCTTCAGCTTGGCGGCGACGGCGGTCCCCCCCGGCACCGCGATCGGCTGGCCGGCCAGGCTCTCGATCCCGGCGACGAAGGGCGCCTCATCGCGCGCCAGCAGGACATGCGTGAGTTGGACATAAGGCGAGGTAAAGGCCAGATAAGCTTCCCGCTCCGGGGTCGGCACCGCCCCGGAAATCAGGTCGCAGCGGCGCGTGCGGGCAAACTCCTGGGCCTCGCGCCAGGTCCGCGAGGGCAGTGGCCGTAGCGCGATTTCAAGCTTGCGGGCGAACAGTTCCAGATAGTCCCGAAAAATCCCGCGGTGTTCACCGTTCTCCAGGTAATCGTAAGGCGTCCAGACGGGGCTGAAGCAGTAGGTCAGCACCCCGCCCCTCTTTTGCAGATACGCCGTCTCCGCCGCGCTCAGGACCGGCGTGCGGGGTGCGGCGGCCGCGCCGGGGGCGGCCAGATACCGGCTTCGAATGGCCAGTCGCTGCTCACGCGACAGCGCAATCAAGACCTTGTCGATGGCGCTGACCAGGAGCGGGCGGTCTTTGCGAATGGAGAACACCAGCGGCAGTGGCGCGGGCAGAACGAAGGCGGTTTCGATGTTCTCGATGCGGCGCTCCGCCAACCAGTAGCCGAAGGAGTCATCGGCAAGCAGGGCCTCGACGTCTCCCGCCAACACCTGGTTGGCCCCTCCCAGCGCGGAGTCCACCGGCACCGCACGGACCCCGGAGACCGCGGCCAGGGCTTTCTCATCGCTCAGATTGCCGCGCAGATAGGCGACCCGCCGACCCGTCAGATCCTCCAGCCGACGCAGTCCCAGCGAGTTGCCGATCTTGACGAAAACCCGCCTGCCGAGCTCGGTATAGGGCACGGTAAACAGAAAATGGGGCGCCCGCTCGGGATGAACGGCCGAGGCGGACAGCCCATCGATCAGCCCCTGCTGCGCCCGGCTCACCTGCTGTGCCCAGGGGCCGAGCTCGAAACGAATGCGGGTGCCGATCACTCGATCGATCAGTGCCGCCGTGTCGGCGTCGATCCCCGAGAAGCTGCCGTCCGGGTTCCGACTGATCAGCGGCGACCAGTCTTCGTCAACACCCAACACCAGGTCGGGCCGCGCGGCGATGTCGCCGCGCTCGCCGTCGGTCAGGTGCACCTGGGCACGGAGCGCTACGACTGGATCAACCTCGCCGAACCAGCGCGTATGCAAGCGCTGCTGCTCACCGGGGTCCAACCCGTCGATGGCCTTGTCGAGCAACGCGGCAAGCACCTCCTGGCGTCGCTCCACGGCAAAATGACTGACCGTGGTCCACCCCGACTCGCCCAAATTGGCCGGACCACGTTCGACCACGTCGGTGATGTGTTCCACGACCCGCATCGTGCGTTGCCCGAAGCGAAAGTTGGCCGCCCGGTCGCGGGTATGCGCGGCATTGAGAACGAGATCCGCCCGCCCCTCTTTGACCGCGCCATAGGCCTCGACCAGGGACGTCTGGCGCAGGTCCACCGTCAGACCCAAGATCCCCGCGACCCGTTCGATCAATTCCACGGTATAGCCGGTATGGCGGCCGGCGGCGCATCCGTATAGACGACCCGGAGCTTGGAGTGGGCCGCCAGGAATTCCCGCTCCGGCAGCGTCAGCGTCGCCAGTTGGGTCGGCGGCGGAACCGCGGTCGTCGCCGGGTCGTGGAACCAGCGATCCCAGATGGCCTGAAGCTCGCCGGGGCCCAGGGTATTGCGCGCCTTGTCCAGAACCCGCGCCAGCGGTTCCAAGTCGCGACGCATCGCGAACAGGGCCGCCTGGATCGAGGTCGCGCCGTCGCCGAGATCGGCCGATCCCTTGGCTTCCACGCCCCCGATCAGGTGCTCCGCGAGCAGATAACGACCGTTTTGCCGCTCCAGGATCGCGGCATCCGCGTGCCCCGCGGCGACCGCCTCCAAGGCCTCGCGGTAACCGGCCACCGGGAATTGCTGAATCTCCGGGTGACTGCCGACAAGCCGCCGCATCAACTCCGACCCGACGGGAGTCGCCAGGGTCCGGCCGCGCAAGGCGTCGAAGTCGGCGCAATCCGTGCAGTCGGTGCGCGCGAAGATGGTGAACGGCACCGGATAACGGCGGGCGCTGAAGTTCAGGAAGCCTTCGCGTTCCGTGGTCACCAGGCTGTTGATCGTCAGGTCCGCGCGGCCCTCCCGCAAGTTTCGGTAGATCTGCTCGAGGCTCTGTTCCTGCCAGTCCAATTCCAGTCCGGCCAATTGCGCCATGCGCGCCAGAAGCTCCACCGTGTAGCCGGTGGGGCGGCCGTCGCGCATCAATGCGTAAGGCGCGATCTCCGCAAAGCGCACGCGCAGCCGCGGCTGGGCGGCGATGGCGGTGCGCTCCGCGTCGTTCAGAACCAAGGGGGCATCCGGGGGCGGCGGCGCCCCGGCAGCCTCTGGAACGAACACCAGGTCCGCGCTGGGCAGCGTCTGCGCGGCCAGCCCGGTCGCTACAAAGAGATCTTGAATCCGGTTCAGTTGGATCGGATCGATTGACCCGATCGGGTAGACCTCCGGCAAAATGGCGGAGTGGGTCTGATGCGCCTCGAAACGCAGGTGATCGCGCTCCTTACCCTGGGTGTTATAACGCGCCAGAATGAGATCCACCAGATCGTCCGGATGGGCCAGAGCGTACTCCCACCCGCGGTTGGTCGCCGCGACGAAGGCGCGCACCCGCGCGGGATGGGCCGCCGCATAGTCCGCGGCGGTGAACAGATTCAGATCATAGAGCGCGATCCCGTAATCACTCGGATCGACGACATTGAAGGGCACACCGCGTTGATGCAGATAGAAGGGCTCGTTCGTGGTGAAGGCCGTCATGGCGTCCACCTCGCCGCGCACGAAGGGCTCAACCGAGAAGCTGTGCGGAACTACCTGCAGATCGCTTTCGGTCAGACCGCCGAGTTTGAGCATTTGCCGGATGTTGGCGCTGCCGAGCTCCTGCGCATTGGCCATGACCCGCAGTCCCTTCAGGTCGGCCGGTGAATAGAGGCCCGGCCGCACCAACAGCACCAGCGGTGAGCGTTTGAGATAGGAGGCCAGCAAGCGGATCGGCCGTCCGCTCATCCGCTCGGCAATGACGGTGCTGTAGTAAGTGCCGAAGTCGGCGCGTCCGGCGACGACCGCGTCGATGATGTCGATTCCCTCAGCATACTCGCGCAACTCCACCGCGAGCCCGGCGTCCCGGTAATATCCCTGCTCCAGGGCCGCGTAGAAACCGGCGAACTGCCACTGATGACGCCACTGAAGCTGCACCGAGATCGGGGTCAAGGGCGCACCCTCGACACCCGCGGACCCGCCGGTCTCGCCTGCCGGCGGCTCGGCCCAACCGGTCACCCACCAGCAAACACCAACCACGGCCGCGACCAGGATGAACCAGGTCGACAGCGGTTGGCGACGGACGGTGGATGACGAGAACGCGTTCACCGGTACATTAGACCCGCTACGGCGCACTCGGTCATCTCTTTTCCCGTCGGACAGCGTCCAGCCACTTTCCCCCAGAGCGATCCGAGGCCACGACGGGCCGCCTCAACTCGGTTGCATTTCGCCCCACCCGAGGCCATCTTTCATCCCTAAACTGCGTCCAGCGCAAACTGCCTAATTCTCATGGTGTGTTCGGCCTTGGGGATTTCACCAACCTCGGTGGAACCGCAGTTTACGATAAACCGCGCCAGATCCAGTCATCGTCGCGTCTGCCGAGGCCGATCTCATCCAAAAACATCGCATACCGCGCTTGGCGCGGTTTCGACGCGACCGCTGCCAGGATTGCCCGATGCCCGCAACACTCTTGATTGACAATGGCTCGTCGCGCCCGGACTCAACGCTGGCCCTGCGTGCCCTGGCGCAGGCGCTCGGCCGACGCACCGGCGCGGCGGTCCACCCGGTCTCACTCCTGCATGCGGATCAGATCCCCGCCGCTGCTTTGGACGGCCGACCGGCGGACACCCTCGAACCCTATTTGCGCCGCGCCCTGGCCAGTGGTGAGCGGGAGTTTCACCTGCTCCCCCTCCTGTTCGGACCCAGCCGCGCCCTGAGCCGCTTTATCCCCGAGCTGATTGCCGACCTGCGCCGGACCCATGGTCCATTCCTGGTCCGCATCGCCCCTGAATTGTGCCCCCTGCCGCGCGGCGAACCGCGGCTCGCCGACCTTCTGGCCGAACACATTCGCGCGACCGCCGCCGCCCGTGCCATCGCCCCCCGCCGACTGGTGCTGGTCGACCACGGCTCGCCGATTCCCCAGGTCACCGCCGTGCGCACCTGGCTCGCACAGCGTTTGCGCGAACGGATCGATCCCGGGGCCGTCCTGACCGAGGCCGCGATGGAGCGGCGGCCAGGCCCTGAATACGACTTCAACGGCGACCTTCTGGATCTGGTGTTGCACCGCCTTGCCGCCGCGGATCCGATCACCCCGGTGATCGTCGCCATGTTGTTCCTCGCGCCCGGCCGCCATGCCGGACCCGGCGGGGATATCGCCGCCATCTGCGCCGCGGCGCAGGCCGACTGCCCCGGCTTCCAAGCCCACCCCACCCCACTGGTCGGCAGCCACCCGGCCCTGATCGAGATCCTGGCGGATCGGCTCACCGGGGCCGCGACACCCCTTTAGCTCGAACAACGGCATTTGCGCTTCTGGACGGTAGCTGGCACACGATCGTCCGGCAGCCCGGCGAATGCACTACGGTAGCCCAAGAATCTGAGTATAGCCAAGCCGGGCGCCGATCAATCAAGCACCAGACTGACCATCCCATCCGCCAGCTTGGTCTCGAACCAGGTGCACTTGGGCGGCATGGTCTCACCGAGGTCGGCGACCGCGAACAGATCGGACAAGGCGGTCGGATAGAGCGAGAAGGCCAGGCGCATGGCGCCGCTGTCCACCGGTTGCATCAGTCCTTCCAGGCCGCGGATGCCGCCGACGAAGTCGATGCGCGGATCATGGCGGGGATCGCCGATCCCCAGGATCGGCGCCAGCAGGTGATCCTGGAGCAGCCGCACATCCAGACGGGCGACTGGGTCGGCGGTCGGGATGCGGCGCGGGTCAAGGGTCAGGCGATACCAGGCCCTGTTCCCGACGTGATCCCCCGTTTCATCAAGATAGAGTCCGAACTCACCGGGTCGGTCCGGCAGCACCGGCACCGGGCTTGCGGTCACCGTGCAGCGCTCGGCGACCCGGCGCAGGAAGTCCGCCGCGTCCAGGCCGTTGAGATCACGCACCAGCCGGTTGACGGACAGGACCTGAAGCACATCGGCGGGGAAACTGACCGCCAGGAAACGGTTGTAGTCCTCGGCGCCGGTATGATCCGGGTTGGCCGCCTGGCGGGCGGTGCCGATGCGTTCGGCCGCCGCGGTGCGATGGTGTCCGTCGGCGATGTAGAGGCGCTCCTGGGTCTCAAAGCCGGCGGTGAGCCGGTCGATCAGCGGCTGGTCCACGATCGGCCAGAGTGTGTGCCGCACCCCGTCCGCCGCCAGGACGTCCACGGCTGGTTGCCCCTGCGTGATCGCCGCGAGAGTGTCATCGATCTCCGGCGCGCGGCGATGGATCAGCAAGGCCGGCCCGGTCTGAGCGTTCAGGGCCGCGATCTGGCGCACCCGATCCTCCTCCTTGGCCGTCAGGGTGACCTCGTGGCGCCTGATCCGTCCCTTGCGGTAGGCCGCCAGCGACGCCGCCAGCACCAGCCCGGTCTGAACTTGGGCGCCGCGGATGAGTCGATAACAGTAGTAGCAGGGCCGCGCGTCGCGCCGCAGCAGCCCGGCCGCCTGTAGCCGCGCCAGCGTGGTCGCGGCCTGGGCAAAGCAGACCGGATCGTCGGGGCACTGATCGGGAGGAAAATCCACCTCCGGGCGCGACAGGCGCAGGAAGCTCCAGGGCCGCCCGACGACCAAGGCGCGTGCCTCGGCGGCGTCCATCACATCATAGGGCGGTGCGATCAACTCGGCGGCGCGTTCGGGGACCGGGCGCAGGCCGGTGAAGGGGGCGATCAGAGGCATGGTGCAAGGGTCGGCAGCGGTCATGGGTGCGACTATAGCGCGGGAGCGGAGCGTCAAGAACAGGTTAAACACGACCAAAATCGTTGTCGTTGTCGTTGTCGTAATCGGAGAACCGATTCAACTCAGGCATGAACATGCCGTTGTCGATCGGGTTTCGAGTTTCAATTCTCGATTACGACAACGACAACGACCGGGATCGCTCTGCCTCAAGATCCGGTAGACTCCCGCCCTGCGCAACCTGTCTCCTGTACTCGCCACGCAATTTACGATGACCGTCCACTGCCCTGCCCTGTTCATCGCCGCCCCGGCCTCCGGTCAGGGCAAGACCACGGTGACCGCGGGCTTGGCCCGACTGCACCGGCGCCTCGGCCGCCGGGTCCGCATTTTCAAGACCGGCCCGGACTTTCTCGATCCCATGACCTTGGGGTGGGCCGCCGAGAGCCCCGTTTACAACCTGGACCTGTGGATGTGCGGTGAAGACCACTGTCGGGCGCTGCTGCATCAGGCCGCCGGGAAGGTCGACCTGATCCTGGTGGAGGGAGTAATGGGCCTCTATGACGGGACGCCCTCGGGCGCCGACCTGGCCGACCACTTTGAACTGCCCGTGCTGTGCGTGATCGACGCCGCCGCCATGGCGCAGACCTTCGCCGCGCTGGCCTGGGGGCTGACCCGTTTCCGTCCGGGGCTGCGCCTCGCCGGGGTTTTGGCCAACCGGGTCGGGGGTGCGCGTCACGCGGCCATGCTGACCGAGCACCTGCCGGCCGACCTGCCCTTCCTGGGCGCGCTGGCCCGCGACGCCGAGATGGAGTTGCCGCATCGCCACCTGGGGCTCTGGCAGGCGGAGGAGATTGCCGGCCTGGATGCGCGGCTGGACTGCGGCGCCGATGCCCTGGCCCAGACCGGGCTCGCGCACCTGCCGCCCCCGGTCGCCTTCCGCCCGGCCGCGCCCCGGCCGACGACCGAACCGCTGCTGACCGGGGTGCGGATCGGCGTGGCGCGGGATCTGGCCTTTTCCTTTCTCTATCAGGCGAACCTGGACACACTGCGCGAAGCGGGCGCCGAGCTGCACTTCTTCTCTCCTCTCGCGGACGCGGTGCTCCCTCCCTGCGATGCGCTCTATCTGCCCGGCGGCTACCCGGAACTGCATCTGGATGCGCTCGCCGCCAACACCGCCATGAAATACGCCATCCGTGCCCATCAGGCCGCGGGGCGCCCGCTCCTGGCCGAGTGCGGCGGCTTGCTGTATCTGCTCGATTCATTGGCCAACCCGGACACTGATCCAATCCCCATGGTCGGTTTGCTGCCGGGCCGGGCGCGCATGCAAGCGCGGCTTACCAACCTGGGGCTGCACGCGGTAAGACTTCCCGAGGGCGACCTCCGAGGCCATACCTTTCACCATTCCAGCGCGGCGATCGACCTGGAGCCGCTGGCCCGCACCGCGCCGTTACGCGATCAGGGCACCCCCGAGGCGGTCTACCGCCTGGGCCGGCTCACTGCCTCGTATCTGCACCTGTATTTTCCATCCAACCCCGGCGCTGCCATCCGACTGTTTCTGCCATGAACCGATTCGCTGAACCCGAGATCACCGCGGTCGACCTGGACGCATTGCTGCCCCACGGCGGCCGGCTACGCCAGGCCGCCGCCCGCTACCGGGTTCCGCTGGCGGACTGGCTCGACCTTTCCACCGGTATCAATCCGCAAGGCTGGGCACTGTCCTGGTCCGGAGCGACCGAACCGGGCCTGTGGTCGCGCCTGCCCGAGGATGACGACGGGCTGGAACAGGCCGCCGCAAGTTACTACGGCACCAAACATCTGCTCCCGGTAGCCGGATCCCAAGCCGCGATCCAGGCGCTGCCGCGCTTGCGTGCACCCGGCCGGGTCGGCGTCATCGCTCCCGGCTACGGCGAACACGCCCGCGCCTGGGCGCTGGCGGGACACCGGGTCACCCCGCTGGCGGTGGAGGCGATCGAGACCGCGCTGCCGAGCCTTGATGTGCTGGTGCTGATCCATCCCAACAACCCGACCGGCGCCCGCTTCCTGCGGGCCGACCTGTTGCGCTGGCATGGCTTACTCGCCGAGCGCGGCGGCTGGCTGCTGGTGGACGAGGCCTTCATGGACACCACACCGGGGAAAAGCCTCGCCGCCGTGTGCCCGCGGCCCGGCCTGATCCTGCTGCGCTCACTCGGCAAGTTCTTCGGTCTGGCGGGGGCGCGGGTCGGGTTCGTGCTTGCCGATGCGGCGGTGACTCAACCGCTGGCGGCCCTGCTGGGCCCCTGGACCATCGCTGCACCATCCCGTTGGATCGCCGCCCAGGCACTCGCCGACACCCCCTGGCAACTGGCGGCCCAGGCCCGGCTCATCGCGGCCGGTGCACGCCTTGCTGACCTGCTGCGCGCTCATGGTCTGCCGCCGCAGGGCGGCTGCGCACTGTTCCAGTGGGTGCCCACCGACCGGGCAATCGAGATCCATGAGTCACTGGCCCGGGTCGGCATCCTAACCCGCCTGTTCGACAACCCGCCCGCCGTGCGCTTTGGACTGCCGGGACCAGAGACCGAATGGGCGCGCCTGGAAGAGGCGCTGAACGCAATGGCTTGACCCTGCCCGGGCCTTTCTGCGACCGTCCGACCCTGTCGGCGCGGCAAGCGCCTATCCGCGAACCCTGAGCCGTAAGGTGATTTCCGGAACACCGGATACCACCCACCACCGGCTCGGATGTCGATGCGACTTCAGTCGCACCGATTCGGACGCAGGTGCGACTGAAGTCGCACCTACATTGACGGATATCCAAATTGTCGGAAATCGCCTAACCAGGATGAAGACCCCCACCCTCATGGTGCAAGGCACCACCTCCGATGCCGGCAAGAGCCTGCTGGTCACCGCCCTGTGCCGCTGGGCGACGCGCCGCGGGCTGCGGGTGGCGCCTTTCAAGCCGCAGAACATGGCCCTGAACAGCGCCGTGACCAGCGACGGCGGCGAGATCGGCCGCGCCCAGGCGGTGCAGGCCCAGGCCGCCGGCCTGCCGCCCCACACCGACATGAACCCGGTGCTGCTCAAGCCCAATACCGACATCGGCGCCCAAGTCATCATCCAGGGTCAGGCCGTCGGCAACATGAACGCCGTCAGCTATCAGGAGTACAAACGCATCGCCTGGACCGCCGTGCTGGACTCCTATGAGCGGCTGGCCGACCAGTACGACGCCATCCTCGTTGAGGGCGCCGGCTCGCCGGCCGAGATCAATCTGCGCGCCCAGGACATCGCCAACATGGGCTTTGCCGAGGGCGTGGACTGCCCGGTGATCCTGATCGCCGACATCGACCGCGGCGGGGTCTTCGCCCATCTGGTCGGCACCCTGGCGCTGCTCTCCGCGAGCGAACAGGCGCGCGTTCAAGGCTTCGTCATCAACCGCTTTCGCGGCGATCTCGCCCTGCTGCAATCGGGTCTCGACTGGCTGACCGAGCACACCGGCAAGCCGGTGCTCGGGGTGCTGCCTTACCTCAAAGGGCTGCACCTGGAGGCCGAGGACGCGGTGGCCCGTGACCAGGACGACAAAGCCGGGGCCGGCCTGCGGGTGGTGGTGCCGGTGCTCCCGCGCATCAGCAACCATACCGATCTCGACCCGCTGCGCCTGCATCCGGGGGTGGACCTGCGGCTGATCGGACCGGGCGACCCCATCCCGGCGGCGGACCTGATCCTGCTGCCCGGCTCCAAGTCAGTGGCAGCGGATCTCGACTGGCTGCGTGCTCGCGGCTGGGTCGCAGCCATCGACCGCCACCTGCGCTACGGCGGCAAGCTGATCGGCATCTGCGGCGGCTTCCAGATGCTCGGTCAGGCCATTCATGACCCACTGGGCCTGGAGGGCGTGCCCGGGCGCACCGCCGGTCTCGGGTTGCTGGACTTCGAGACGACCCTGGATGCGCACAAGCGGCTAACCAACGTCAGCGGCCGGCTCGTCCTCAATGACGCGCCGGTCACCGGCTATGAGATCCATGCCGGCATCAGCACCGGACCCGCCCTGGAGCGGCCAGCAGCCTGGCTGGATGAGGGTCCGGACGGGGCGATCAGCGCCGACGGCCAGGTGCTGGGCACCTATCTGCACGGGCTTTTCGAGTCCCCCGCCGCCTGCGACGCCCTACTCGCCTGGGCCGGCCTGGACCAACCCCGGACCCGCGACTATGCAGCACTGCGCGAGGCCGCCATCGAGCGCCTGGCTGACATGGTGGAGGCACATCTGGATACGGTTGCCCTTGAGCGCCTGCTGCTGCGGCAACTGGGTTGAAACCAGGGGTCCAATGCCTCAACCTTGAAACTGCGGTCGATCACAAACGCCAGTCGATATCCCGAAGGAAAATGCCTGCTATTGCACGCGCCAACACGCAAGCGACTTGGGGGAGAACCCCATGAGGTGCAGTCTGTGCGACCTTGATCATGCTTCCGGCCAGTGCCCGTGCGCCGCGCACTGGCCAACCGCGTAGGATGCGGTGAGTACTCGAACCGCATCACCCATCCCCGCACTCCCAAGTCCGTGGGGTGCGATCGGGAGCGCGTAGGCGAGCGGGCGGGGCCGTTGGGCCTCGCAGAGCCCATCGCAAGCTGAACGGAGACCTGTATGACGATGAATTTCAAGCCTTACATTACGCGTGATCCGAGGATCTGCGGGGGCGATCCCGTCATCACGGGCACCCGCATCACGGTAAGAACGGTATTGGCAAGCCTGGCCGAAGGAATGGACTCCGAGGACCTGTTGGCAGACTTTCCAACACTGAGCCGTGATGCCGTGCGCGCCGTTATTGCCTTTGCCGCCGTATCCGCCGAAGAAGATTTTCCGCTGCCGGCTACCCCCGTCCCGGCATGAAGATCAAGCTCGACGAAAATCTGCCGGCCCGGCTGGTCGCCCCGTTGCAAAGGCACGGGCACGATGTCAACACCGTGCCCGCGGAGCGATTGAGCGGAAAACCAGATGAGCTGGCCTCGATCAAGATTCCGGCCACTTGGGTTCGCCGGGTGCGTAGTCAGGCCATCCTGGCCTGACACCGTCAGGGCTGGAAGCCCTGACTACGCACGCCGTTGGCCGGGATTACGATCAAGGCCGGCGGGGGCCTTGATCATTCATCCGGCCAGACCCAAGCCGCAGCGGCTTGACGACTCATCTGACCGGAATTTTCGGCTTGCGGGTGCCGCCCAGTCGGATTACAAACACCAGTCGATATCCCGAAGGAAAATGCCCGCTATGGCATGCGCCGACAGGCAACCGACCCGGGGGAGAGCCCCATGAAATGCAGCCTGAGCGACCTGGAAGAAGCCCATATGTTTGCGAATGCCGCCAGGGAATTGGGCGGCGGAGCCTATCTGGACCGGGAGACCGGGGCCTTCCGCTATATCGGTGACGAGTGGTCCGGCCTGGATGATCCGGACGCCGAACCGGAGGATTTCGACCTGTCGGACCGGTATCTGCGCGTCCCCGGCAAACGCGACCTCGATCTCGGCACTGCGCTGGTCTACAACTTCGCGGCGACGCGGCTACCGGACGACTACGACCGGGTGCGGGACATGTTCCGGCACCGCGGTGCCTATCGCCGGTTCAAGGAATTCCTGGAGCACCAGGACCTGCTCGAAGCGTGGCATGACTACGAGCGCAGCAAGACACTGGAGGCCCTGCGCGAGTGGGCGCAGGACGAAGGCATTGAGCTCGTCGAGGCCGAGACGCCGCGTTAAGGACCCGAGCCGCCTCCGGCTGCGGTCTTGGACTTGAACGGATTTCGACCCGCACCGATTGGCGCGCCTCGGCATGGGCGTTCGGGTGGACTTGCACCACCGTCTGCGGATGAGCCAGGGTGCGGAGGTCGACGGCGGCCAGGTTGTTGTTGGCCTACCTTGGTCCTACCCAGTCAACCTGAGCTAAAGAACCATTGCCGATCCCCGTTGCGCCCAAGCGGGGACCAGGGCCCAGGCGTCCCGCATACTGCCATGCAGTGCATCCGCCTTAGGCTCAAATTGGCGAAGCAGTGCCCAGTAGCGAATGGAGTGGTTGAGTTCCAGCGTGTGGCAAAGCTCATGGACCATCACGTAGCGAACTTGATCCCGATTTAAGAACAGAAGCTTGCAGTTCAGGCTCACGCACCCCTGGCGCGTGCAACTGCCCCAGCGGGTGCGCTGATTCTTCACGCCCCAGTCGGTGTAGCGAAGTCCGGTCTGTTGCGCGACCATGGCCAGCCATGGGCCGAGCGTCTCTTTGGCCCGTCGCGCAAGCCAACGTCGCAGTGCCGCGTGACAGGCCCCCAGGTCCTCGACCGCACCCATCACGACGACCCGCCCGGGTTGGTCGGTGCGCGCACCGACCGTCCCGGCGCGGGTCTCGCGATACTCCACGCGCCACGACTCGGCCAAGGCCGGCAGATCGAATGCCTGGGGACGGGCCGGCACGGCATCGCCGATCAACTGGCGCACGGCGTCGAACTGAGCCAGGCGATCCGCGATCCATTGCGCCTTGCTTGCCACCAGTTGCATCACGCGAGCGCGATCCATCCCGCCGGGTGCCGTCACCGTCAAGCCATCGCGGGCACTGATCTTCAGCCGGAGCGACCGCGCTTTGTCCGATGAGCGGATCGCGAAGTCGATCCCTCGCCCATCCGGCAGATCGAGATGGGCGAGTTGCCGATCATCATGGGACCTTCCTGCCACCGCTCTAGCCCTCTTGCAGCGGCTGGTAATGCCGGCGCCTAAGCAGTTGCACCAGGGTCGCGATGAAGCCCATCGCGTCATCGGCCAGGAGCCCGGACGCGGGAAAGCGCGTGGCGATCATGAACAGCAAGGCACGCGACAGATCGGGGTCCACCGCGCTGCTGTTCCACCACCCGGGGAAGCACAGCTTGTCGGCCTCATCCAAGGTCGCGGCGGCGATGGCGGCGGCCTGGACATCGGCGATGGCGGGATTGCGCGCCTTGACCTTGAGCGCAATTTGCTCGGCAATGGGTCGGTTGCCTTCACTCACCGCCGCGCGGACCGCCTCGCTCACCCGCTCCAGTTCCTCGATCAGCGCAATACCGGCCAGCGTGCCCGCCCGTTTCTCATCGATCAAGCGTTGCAGCCGCTCGGACAGCGACCGGAATGTCTCGTCCTGATCGAGCCGGATGCGCAACTCGGCCGAGAGCATGGCCTCGATCTCAAGTGCCTTGGCGTCGGGCTTCTTGTCCTTGAGCTTGGTCAGGAAATGCTCGTCCAGCACATAGGTGGGAAACGCGATCTCCAGCGCATCGACATCGATATGCTCGCGGATCAGTTCGCGGGTGCGGGCCGCATCCTCGGCGGTGGCCTCGATGCTCTTGCTCGCGTCCGGATAGAATTTCTTGCGATACAGCAGGTACAGTTTGGTCAGCCAAGCGTATGGTCGGACGAAGTCGCGCAGTTGCTCATCCGGCTGTAACGCCTCGTAGAGTACGCGCAAGTTGCGATACCCGGTATCGAACTGCTTCTCCGCCCCCTCCTGATCGCGCAGGATCTTCATCGCCGCGATGAACGCATCATGCGACGCGTCGCGTGGCACGGTCTCCGTTGGGAACAGGTCCCAGACCTGTTGCAAGGTCTTGCGGAAGTGCTCGCGGATCGTGTCGAACGGAAAGGCGATATCACCCATTTCGTCCGGCCGATAGTTCAGTGCCTCGTTCAGATGGTCGAAGATGCCGTAATAGTCCAGGATCAGCCCATGTCCCTTGAGTTCATTATAGGGGCGGTTGACGCGTGCGATGGTTTGCAACAGGCTGTGGTTCAGCAGTTTCTTGTCGAGATAAAGTGCTTGAAGAATGGGCGCATCGAAACCGGTAAGGAGCATGTCGCACACCACCAGCAACTCGACCTTGCGGTAGGGCTTGTCCTGATGGTCGGCCAGCTCGGACTGTGCCGGAAGCAGGAATTCATTAAGCAGCTTCTTGCGTTTGGCCTCGCTGAGATAAAGCGTCTGGACCTCAGCGGAGTCATCCTTCGGTGCCTGCGAGATCACCGCGGTAACGACCGCATCGCCGAGCAGGGTACGCAAGGCCTGGGTATACAGCAGCACGGCCTGCTTGTCCTTGCAGACCAGCATGCCCTTGAATCCGTTGGGGCGGACATGCTCGGTCAAGTGGTTGGCGACATCCCCGGTAATCTGAGCGATGCGCTGGGAGTGCAACAACAACGCGTCGAGCCGCGCGCCGTCCGTGGTCAGCCGGTTCTGTTCCTCCGCGGGCAGGCGGCCGAATTCGCGCTTGAAAGCCAGGTCGAGTTTGGTGCCGTGCAATTGCCAGTCGCTCACACGCGGCTGCCAATGGATGGGCCTGACCACCCCGTCACGCAGTGCATCGGTGACCGTGTAGGGACGTCCCATGTAGCGCTCGATCAGCCCGTCGTCCTTCACATAGCCCCACGCCTTGGGGGTGTTGTGGTCGTTGTTTTCGATCGGCGTGCCGGTGAAGCCGAACAGCGACGCGCCTTCCAGGGCGGAGCGCATATAGGTCCCGAGTTCGCGCTCCTGGGTGCGGTGCGCCTCATCGGCCATGACGATGACATTGGCGCGGCGCTTGGTCACCTGTTTGGGCATGCCCTCGAACAGATGCACCGTGGTCAGGATGACGCCGCGATAATCGCCGCTGAGCATCTCCTCCAGGTCGCGCTTATTGGCGGCCACATGGACATTCTCGGTGCCGACCGACTTCAGTTCCCGGTCCATCTGATCGCCCAACTGCTCGCGGTCCACCAGCAGGATGACGGTCGGCTGCTCCAGATCAGGCTCTTCCCACAGGCTGCGGGCGGCGAAGATCATGGTCAGGGTCTTGCCCGAGCCCTGAGTCTGCCAGATCAGTCCGCGCCGCTTCTCGGGCGGCAGGGTCAGGTCCGTGGCGCGGTTGAGGATATCCTTCACCGCCAAATATTGCTGGTAGCGCACCACGACCTTCTCGGTCTTGCCGTCGCGGGTCGCGAAGACGATAAAATGGCGGATGAAGTCCAGCAGATTGTTGCGATCGAAGAGTCCGTAAAGCGAGACCCGCATCTCGTCGTATTCGTCGATCTCATGCGGCCAGGGGTCGCGCCATTGCAGCCAGAACTGGAGCCGCCGGCCGGGCACGCCGTACATCATCCGCGTTTCATTGACGCCCACGCTGTAGGCGTTGGTGTAGAAAAGTTGGTCGATCTCTTCCGCATACATGCCCAGTTGCTTGGCGCCCTCCCGCCAATCCGGCTTGGCGCGGCTCGCGGTCTTGGCCTCGATCACCACGATGGGGATGCCGTTGACGATGAGCACGATGTCGGGGCGGCGCGCCGAATGGCCCACGACCGGGAACTGGTTGGTCACCCACCAGTCGTTGGCCTCCAGGTCGTCGTAGTCGATGAGCCGCACATCCTGGGCCTTCTCCGCCGGGTCGAACTGATAATTGACGCCCTGTTTCAGCCAGGTCAACCATTGCTGGTTGTCCCGGCAGGCGCGAAGCCGGGTGATAATGGCCTCGACCCGGTCATCGTCGGTCAGGATCGTCGGATTGAGTTCCTTGAGCTTCTCGCGCAGCACCGGCAGTAACAGGACCTCGCGCTCGTCGGGGCGGTACTGACGCAGTTCCTCGCGCGAGTGCCAGGTCCAGCCGAGTTTAGCGGATTTCAGATGTTCGATGATCTCCCGTTCGACAGTGGTCTCCTCGTTGAACAGGGTGTGCACCGTATAGGTGCCCGATGCGTCCCTCAAATCAGGCATGGATGGCTCCGGATCACAGATATCGAAACTCTAGGGTCGGCGCTGAATCTGCGTTCTGGACATAGGTCTTATAGGCGTTCATGCGGCACCTCGATCGGGTACTGGTGCATCGGCGGGGATGCGAATCTTGCCGGTGAGTAGGTTGTGTAGGAGGGATCGCTTAACCTCATCCAGTGCGGAAACCTTGTTGCTGGAGGCGAGAATGCTTACCTCGGCGGCATCCAGCGTTTCGATAATCTCCCGCTGCTCGTCGATACGTGGACACTGAATGAGTAATTTCCTGAGATTCCGGCGATTGATTGTGTTCAAACCGCTGCTCGTGTTGCAGATGGCGTTCCAGTGACGCTGGACACGCTCGGAATTAAGTACGTAAAGCAGAAAGGTCGGGAGTATCTGATTAATGTCTGCGCGAACTCGGAAAAGGTGGTTCTGGAAGGTTGTGGGTTCACCCTGGTCCTTAAACATGGCCGCGCGTCCGATCTCCATTGGGCTCGCGTGCCCTTCGATCACCAATACATCGCCTTCTTCCAGAAGCCGGCATTTTCTTTCCTCGGGCGTCATTTCCAGAAATCGGCGGTCTTCGTTCGAGATAGAACCACGCTGAACATGGGCCACAGTCAGGTAACGACAAGGATACTTCTTTGGCGCGCGGTCCTGGTTCAAGGTGACGCCAGAACCGATGCTGGCAAGTTCCATCAGCAGCAGGACTTTCCAGTCGTTAGGGAATGTGCCGATTTTGGTCTTGGTCGTGCTTCGTGCCCTCTTGTCTATCCTGCCGGTGAGCAATCCCGCCTCAAGGGAACGCTTCAAGTCTTGCGCCGCATTCAGTTCCGCTTGGGCCTTGACGACGGAGTCATCTGCTAGCTTGAGGGCGATGGCAATCCGGCGTTGCTCCTCAATGGGCGGCACTGGCACGGCAAGCCATTTCTTCAGCGTATCTCGTGTGATTCGCAGGCGCCCAGTCGACCCCTCCATGCGCGAAACCAAGCGTCGGTGAAAGGGACCTGCGGTCAGTACGGCAAAGAGGAACTCAGGAACGACGTGCTCATGTGGGGATAGAACGAAAAACTCTGTTGAGCCGATCCCAAAATTATCGGGCAGATCACGAACGAGTGCGGTCTTTCCGTTCTCGGCGCATGGGGTAATCTTCCCGAGAATGACATCATTCTCGGCGAAGCGGCAAAGCCCTGACGCATCCCACACTCGCTCATCGTACTTGGCGATTCCTGCGAAGCCTTCGCGGACCGAGGCCATTTCCAGGAATGGGTACACCTTTCCGAGTTCAAGCTCATACGGCGGATCGATCGTCGCTAACTCGGCAATCGAGCATCTCGGCCAATCTGGCGTGGCATCAGGAAAGCAATCAACTTTCATGATCGATCACTGCCAACAGGTTGTTGAGGTCTTGCGCCGCAGTCAACGCGCCTGCTTGGGCCTTCGCCAGGTTCAATCGTGCTTCTGTCAGTGGCAGAACCAACTCGGGCTCAAAGGTATCGACATACCTCGGCAAATTGAGATTGAATTCGTTCTCTTCGATTTCAGCCCGCTCAACCACCGCGAAGTAACGCTGGTAACTTCTCAATAAGTCACGGCAAGCCCACGGGCTACCCTTGGAGAAACATAGACTTGCGGAGCCGCATCGGCTGTTTGCCGCGGGTTATTGAGAAGTTACTAACGCTGCGCCTCTTCCGCATTGGCACAAATGCGCCTCAGGTCCGCGGCGGTCTCGTGCAGATGCGTAATCTCTCGCTCGGCGGCGAGCCGGACCTCCTGCTCGCGGGTATCGCGCTCCTCTTGGAGCTTGCCGATCTCCTTGACCGCCCGGGCGACCTGTTTGTGCCGTGCCTTGATCGCCGTGATAAGGCGCTTGCGGGCGCCATCGAATCGGACCTTGGGCATGGCCAGCCGCGCCTTGAGTGTGGCCTTGTCACCCCGACCGGCGGCGTCGATCTGGCCTTCGATGCGCTCGACTTCCGCCTTGAGCGGGGCCAGGGGGCCGAACCAGGGGTGCTCGGGGGTGATGGCCTCCTTGACTGCCTGAAGCTTCAGGTCCAGTGCATCCAGTGTCGCCAGTTCGGCCGTCAGCCGGGGGAGCGGTTCCAGCACCGGGCCGAAGGCATCCTCGATGTCGGTGAGGCGGGCGTCGCGCTTTGCCTCCTCCTCCAGGATCAGTTGGGCCTCCTGCGCGTCGATCAGAAGTTGCGCCTGCTCCAGGTCGCCGAAGGCGCGCCAGGGCACCAGGATGCGCATCAGGTCGGAGGGCCGCAGCAGGTTCTGCGGGTTGCCCTTCTGGAAGTGGCGCGAGGCCCAGATCATCAGGACCTTGCCCTGGCGCGCCGCGGGCTTGGCCTTGTTGAGCAGGATCAGGCTGCCCGGCACGCCGTTGCCGTAGAAGAGCTTGCTCGGGAGGACAACGATCGCCTCGATCAGGTCGGCCTCGATGAAGCCGCGGCGGATCAGATATTCGGCGTCGGCCTTCTGGTTCTGGCCGTCCTCGGCCTCGGTTTGCTCGGGCTGGCCGCGGAAGAGCACGCCCTGGGACATGACCACCATGCCCTGACCGCCCTCGCCGGTGTCCGGGTCGGCGTCCTTGAGCGACTTGACGATCTGTTGCAACCAGGCCCAGTCGCCGTTGCTCGCGGGCGGCATGCCGAACGACAGCCGTCCGAACTTGTCGCCGGCGGCGACGGTGTCGTAGCCCCAATCCTCCAGCGAGAAGGGCGGATTCATGATGACACGGTCGAACTGTTTGACGCGGTGATCCGCGGTCAGGTGGCGCGGGTCGCGCAGGCTGTCGCCCTGCTTGTGCTCCCACACCGGGATGCCGTGCAGGATCATGTTGATGCGGGAGATGTTGTAGGTGGTGCCGTTGGATTCCTGGCCGTGCAGACGCAGTTGGCGCAGGTCGCCGCCATGTTTCTTGACGTGGCGGATGCACTGCAAGAGCAGGCCGCCGGAGCCGCTGGCCCAATCGCAGATGGACATGCCGGCCTTGGGTTGCAGCACCTCGGCCATGAGAAAACCGACCTCGGCCGGGGTGTAGAACTCGCCGCTGGACTTGCCGGCGCGGCTGGCGAAGTTGCGGATCAGGTACTCGTAGGCGTTGCCGAACAGGTCGTCGGAGACATGGGCGCGGTCGAAGGTCTGGCTGCCGAAGTGGTTGATCAGGTTGACCAGCTTGTCGCGCGGTAGTTCGTCGTGCCGGTTGAAGTCGATCTTGCCGGTCAGGATGCCATCGAAGTTGTTCTCCCGGTGGGCATTGGCGCGTTCGATGGCGAGCATGGCGTTGTTGAGCGCGAGCCCGAGCAGGCCCTTGACTGAGCGCGCCACCTTGTTCCAGGCCGCCGACTCGGGCACGATGAAGTGGTGGTTCTGCGGGTCGCGCGCCAGTAGCAACGCCTGTTCCCGCGGGACCCCGGCGCCGGTCAGGGTCGCGACCTGGGTGAGGACCTCCTCATCGAAGCAGTCATTGATGCGTTTGTAGAAGAGCAGCGCGAAGACGTAGCCGCGAAATTCGGAGTGGTCGGCGTTGCCGCGCAGAATGTCCGCGGCCTTGTCGAGATAGGATTCAAGCTCGCCCTGGGTCATCCGGCGCGTCGGGCGCACCACGATGGGCGATTCGAGGGTGCTCAGGAGTTCGTCGAGGTTCATTCACGTCCAGTCAGTCGCGTACGGTGCGGGGAGGGTAGCAGGTGTCGCGGTCAGCGAGTAGAGTTTGGCAAATTGCGGTAAGCTGGAATCGTGAACACAGAATCGCCGCGCACCCTCGACCCGGATACGACGCTGGCCCTGCGTCTTTTTCTGGCGCACGTTGCAACACGCTACGCGGTCAGCGGCGCCTACCTGTTTGGCAGCCGCGCCAGGGGCAATTTTCGGGTGGACAGTGACGCCGATGTCGCGATCCTGCTGCGCGGCCAGCCAGGCGATTTTCTCGACACCAAACTGGACTTGGCGGATGTCGCGTATGACGTCCTGCTGGAGACGGGAATCCGCATCCAGCCGCTGCCGGTCTGGGATCTGGAGTGGGCTCACCCGGAGACCTACTCCAATCCGAGATTGCTCGGGAACATCCGCCGTGAGGGGATACGCCTGTGAACGCCGCCGAGATGATGGCCAAGGCGACGCGGGCGGCGGAGTCAGCGGCGCTGCTGCTCGATGTCGGCGACCTGGATGGCGCCTGTAACCGTGCCTATTACGCCATGTTCGATGCGGCCAGGTCCGCTCTACTCGCCGACGGCGTTCAGATGGTTGGCGAGATCCCCCGGACCCACGGTGGCGTGATTTCCGCCTTCAGCCTGCACTTGGTAAAATCCGGGCGAGTCTCCCTGGAACTCGGACGCGCCCTCAACCGCGCAGAGGAGATTCGTCTCGTTGCCGATTATAAAGGCGAGACGGTGGACCAGAAACATGCCGCGTGGGCGGTTGCCCAAGCCACGGCCTTTGTTCAGGCGATGCGGCAGACGTTTGCCGCAGATCCGCCAGGCCACTGAAGTATCTACAGCGATTCTACGAGCGTCGCGAAGAGTGCTTCCTAGACCTGATCTGGCCGCAAGTCGCAGAGAATGGCCACCCGGCATTGAGGGGCTGGACCGCAGCGGCTAACCGTCCGCCAGCAGATCGGCCAAGTCGAGCTCGATGGCATCGAACGGCGGGATGCGGCCACGGCCCTGATCCTTCAGGGTCGCGATTTCGCGCCAGTCCCCGCCGTCCAGGGCATAGGCGACCAGCGTCCGGTCCTCGGGCCAGATCAGCCAATAGAAGGGCACCCGGTGGCGTTTGAGCAATTGCGGCAGGTGGCGGGTGTCCTTGCGCTCGTGGCCGGGGGAGACGATCTCGCAGACCCAGTCCGGCGGCAGGTCGATGACCCCGGCGGGCGGTTGCGGCAGACGTTCCCGGCGCCAGCCGGCCAGGTCGTGTGACGGGCACTCGTGGGCCTCGTAGGCGACGCTGATTTCGGTTGCGAACCACCAACCGCCGCCTGGGCCGCCGGCACGATCGAAGGGTCCGAGCTGACGCGCGGTGCGCATTTGTGCCCGTCCATGGGCGAACCGCGTCATCGGCCGGCGCACGATGTCCCCGCCGATCAGTTCCACCCGCTCCTCGGATGACAGCAGCAGGTCATCGAGTGTCTTGAGTTTCAGCGCTTCCACCGGGTACCTCCAGCCAAGACGGCGACATGGAGTCATCATGGTGCCGCAACCGCCGCGCTCGCGCTAGGTTACACCGATGAACGTAGCCACTCACCTCGGAATCATCCTCACCGCCGGCCTGCTCGACGCCCTGTTCGGCGATCCGGTCTATCATTCCTCTCAGGCCCCATCCCCGTCGACCATTCAGTCTCCTACGATCATGCGCTATGATGAGGGTAAGACAAGAGCCAGCCTGACCGATCCCATGATGACTCCCATGACCCCCGCCAGCGTCGCGATCCGGGTGACTGGTGACTCCCATCGTCCGCAGTCCCATGCCTCCGGCATCCCGCGGGCCGCACGCGTCGATCCTGTTGCACGGCCGGTGGTGGGCACCGGGACGGTCCGCCTGATCGGGTATTCGGTTCCGCCCGGTGAAGACGGCAGCCGGCGGGTTCGCCCATGCTGGTAATCCGACCCAACCAACTTGAGGTATTCCGTGCGGCCGCCCGGGAGTCCTTCGTGGACGCCATGGTCGCGCACCTGGCCGATTTCACCCCACCCCTCTACAAGACACTCGGGCCGGATGCCACCCGCGAGGCGGTGCGTTGGGGGATGGAGCAGGCGGCGGGTTACGGCTTCCGGCAGCGCGGTCCGGTCCGCCTCTACCTGGAATTGATGGTTCTGTTTGGTAGCCGCTTTGCGACCGACCCGCAATACCCCTGGGCGGCGGCGATTCTCGCCGACCAGGATGCGGCCAGCCAGATGCGCCGAGCCAGGACCCTCCATCGGCACGTGTTGAAGTACCGTCAAGCCGTCGCCGGCCCGGGGGACGGTTGGACGCTGCGCGCCTTGCGCAACATCCGCGCCTGGGCCGCCGGCCCGATCGATTTCGCCCCGGACCGACTGGTCCCCACCATGCTCGATGTCTGCACGGCGATCTACCCGGAGAAGGCCGCCTATGTCGGGCACGAGGCACTCACCGCACTGATCCGCAAGGGCGGTCAGGGGGCTCGTAATCAGCGGTTCACCAGCCCGCGTGCCATGGCACTGGTGGTGGTCCTGATGCTCGCCTTCGGCCACGGCTGCGGCACCGACCCTTTCTATCCCTGGATCACCCGGACCCTGCGTGATGAGCGCTTCACTGACCCCGCGGCCAGGGCGGCCCGGCTTGAGCAGCGGGCACTGACCTGGCTGGAGCGGGTCTTGGTCAATCTGGAGACGCCATCATAAGCAAGGGCGACCCCACGGACCCGGCCTCCTGTCCCGGCGACGATTGCGACTGCGACTCCGCCACCGAGCGTTGTCCACTCGAGGAGGCACGTTGCCGCTTCGCCCTCGATATCTCTCTGGCCGACCACGGTGACGGCACCATCCTGACCCCGCTGCGCATCCCCGCCTACGGTGAGACCGACGACACGACCAGGCATCACGCCTATGTGTCGTTCGAGATCGAGATCTCCGACAATTCGGCCGAGACACTCAGTGTGGCGATCACCGTCGGGGCGGATCACCGGGTGGTTTACCAGGAGGACCTGCACGATGATGCCCTCGCCGTCGGCACCCACGAGTGGCGATGGGATGGCTACAGCAACGGCAACGTCCTGGATACCAAGGTTCTCAAGGACCCGACACTGGAACTGCGCCTCCAGGGTACCCGCTGCGGCGTGCGCCAGGAGCAGACCATCCGCTTCGACAACGAGGCGAAGGAGCAGGATTGGGTGGATGTGGTGATCGACCGGGGCGCCGGGACGGTGCAGGTGGAACTGCGCGTCGATCTGCGCGATGGGGGCGCGCACGGGGTCGGGGAGGTTCCACCGGCGGAGATCTTCGCCACCGGCGCCACCCCCAACTACAGCGTCATCCCGGCGAACGACCCGCGGCGCCAAGCCCATGTGCGCCAGCGCAGCTTCGATGACCTCAAGAACCTCGCCGTCGCCGGACTCGCCCGCTACTGGAGCCGCGATGCCGGCAACGGTCTCATTATCTCGACCGACCACGGCGACTTTCAGGTGGCCACCCGTCCACGGGTGACGACCGAGCAGTCCATGGACGACGTAGGACTCGAGTACAACACCAACGGCGACTGGGGGCGGTCGTCCAACCCGGGTTCGGTGCGCGGCTTCTTTTCCTTCATCGCCAACATTTTCATCCCCGAGCGGACCATCTACAATGCCGGTTGGATCAAGTACGACGGGGGCTGGGTCTATCAGAATCTGGCCGACGAGGATCAAGACTTCAGCCACACCAGCGCGCACGAGATCGGCCATGAGATCCTCTCGGCCTATGGCGGCGAGGACTATTCCTACGGGCACCGCGGGAGCTCCACGGTCATCACCCAGTCCACCCTGAACCCGGCCGCGGGCGGCGTCACCTATCCAGCCGCCGGCGAGATCGACCTGATGAAGTATTACAATGGGGTCAGGCCGTACGATTTCTTTGCCCGCAACGTAGCCAGCATGCAAGACGTGAAGTCGCTGATCTGGCTTGCGCGCGTCGAATTCGATGATTGATGCAATCATGACCACACCGGCCCGCGGACCCATGGTCGCGTCGTTGCTGTCCGCCCTGCTTTTCCTGGTTCTGGCCTCAGGCTGCAAGTTCGACGCCCGGTACCAGGAAGACATCCGTTTCCCAGCCACCCTCGTCATCGTCAACGAAACCGGCGTTTCCCTGACCATCGACGCCATCCGGAGCCGCCCGGATGCGGACGGCACCTTCGTCCTCAACGGCGATACCCTGGCCCCTGGTGCGGTCCTGCGGCGGCGGGTCAGTAGCCGCGCCTATCAGGTTCTGCGTGACGGCGCCTTTTTTCTGAACGGCACCTGCGGCGGGCGGACCCCCTGGGAGGTCGCCGGCCAGCGGCTGCCGCGCCAGGGCGTGCAGGACGGCGAACGCTGGGACCTCACCGTCACCATCACCCGCTGCGATCCCTGACGCCGGGCTTCCCCGGCCGGTTGCGGTAGGTCGCGCGTCCGATTCGCTCTGGATTCCCGGAGCAATGGCGAATGCCGCGGCCTTGTGAAGGCGCGCCGGAGCGCCCCGGAAAACACTCCAGGCGGGGCGAATGCCCGCGCGGCATTAGGTAATTTTCAGGAAAGGATCTACCGACGTGTAGGGGCGACTTTAGTCGCCCCGACCCCCTGCGGGCCTTGCTGCACCCGCACAACAGACAGGAGCTCGATTTTTCAGCTGAACGCGGCGCCGCCGCCCGCTAAAGCGTCGACCTCCGGTCGCGCCGCCCCGGTCACCGGAGGTTGAGCCCGCGTGGTACTAAATTTTTCGGAAATCACCTAAGAGGCTGAACCGCAGCGGCTAACCGTCCGCCAGCAGGTCGGCCAGGTCGAGTTCGATGGCATCGAACGGGGGGATGCGGCCACGGCCCTGATCCTTCAGGGTCGCGATCACGCGCCAGTCCCCGCCGTCCAGGGCATGGGCGACCAGCGCCCGGTCCTCGGGCCAGATCAGCCAATAGAAGGGCACCCCGTGGCGTTTGAGCAACTGCGGTAGGTAGCGGGTGTCCTTGCGCTCGTGGCCGGGAGAGACGATCTCGCAGACCCAGTCCGGCGGCAGGTCGATGACCCCGGCGGGCGGTTGCGGCAGACGTTCGCGGCGCCAGCCCGCCAGGTCGTGTGACGGGCACTCGTGGGCCTCGTAGGCGACGCTGACCTCGGTCGCGAACCACCAACCGCCGCCTGGGCCGCCCCGACGGCTGAACGCAGCGAGTTCCCGCGATGTCTGGCTTTGCGTATACGCATGTGCGAACCGCGTCATCGGCCGACGCACGATCTCGCCGCCGATCAGCTCCACCCGCTCCTCGGGTGACAGCAGCAGGTCATCGAGTGTCTTGAGTTTCAGCGCTTCCACCGGTTACCTCCAGCCAAGACGGCGACACGGAGTCATCATGGTGCCGCAACCGCCGCGCTCGCGCTAGGATCCACCGATGAACGTAGCCACTCACCTTGAAATCATCCTCACCGCCTGCCTGCTCGACGCCCTGTTTGGCGATCCGGTCTATCGGCTTCATCCCGTGCGGCTGCTGGGTGCCTTGAGCCTTGCCGGAGAGCGTCTGCTCTTTGCCGTCGGTCTCAATGGTCGACTTGGGGGCCTGCTGCACTGGGTTCTGGTGGTCGGCGGGGCGCTCTTGGTTTGGTGGGGGGTCCACCTGGGGCTTACGTGGCGGCATCCCTGGCTGGCCCTGGCCTGGGACTGCTTCATCGCCTACAGCCTGCTGTGCATGCGTGACCTGCTGGTTCATGGACAGCGGGTTCTGGAAGCGCTGGACGACCTGCCGACCGCGCGCCGGCGGCTCGGGATGCTGGTTGGCCGTGAGACGGATCAACTCCAGCGCGACGGCGTGGTGCGCGCCACCATCGAGAGTCTGGCGGAGAATCTGACCGACGGGGTCCTGACTCCGCTGTGGGCGCTCTGTCTGTTTGGCCTGCCGGGGCTGATTGTGGTCAAGGCGGTGTCGACGCTGGATTCGATGGTCGGCTACAAGAACGCCCGCTATGCCCGCTTCGGCTGGGCCGGAGCGCGCTCAGACGATCTGGTGCACTGGCTGCCGGCGCGCCTCTCGGTCCCCTTGATCGCGCTGGCCGCCGCCCTGCTCCGGCTGCACCCGCGGCTGGCCGTGCAGACCGCCTGGCGCGATCACGCCCGCTTGCCGAGCCCCAACTCCGGCTGGAGCGAGGCCGCCTGTGCCGGCGCCCTGCGGGTGCGCCTGGTCGGACCGGCGCGCTATCACGGTGAATGGGTTGAACGCGACTGGATCGGCGACCCCCACTGGCCGGCCGATCTGGATGGCAACCACCTGCGCCGCGCGCTGCGCCTGATTCTGGTCTGCTGCGTGCTGGCACTGTTGGCCGGATTGGCGCTCGCACCGCTGCGAGCGCTGTTGCCTTGGTAATGAGAAAAGGGCCTGGACCAGTTGCTATTCGCCTGCGCCGATGTAGTCCTGGGACTCTATGCGGACCGGGCCATGCGGCTGTTCCGGAGTCTCGCCCCGGTGGTACTGGGTTTGAACCTGATCGCCTGCCTGGCCTTCGTCGCGCTGCCCCATCTGCGCGTCGGCGATGCCGCCTTGTTCGTCGGATTGGTCGCACTCTGGGTCGTGACCTCCTCGGTCCTGCGTGCGCCGCTCTATGCGCTGATCGCGCGGCGCGGTCAGGCGCCGGGGCGGGCAACCGCGGTCGCCCTGCTGGGCATGGGTCTGGCCGCCGCCCTGGCGCCGTACCTGGGGACGGCGCTCAAGGGGATCGATCCGCTGCTGCCGTTCACCCTGTCCGGGGTCAGCCTGGCCCTGGCCACCGTGGGTTTCGCGGCCTGGGAGTCGCGCCAGCGGCCGGCCGACCACGTGGCGGACAGCGTCCCCCGGCCGGCCTTCACCAGCGTCGGACGCTTGCTCGCGGCGATGCTGCTGCTGGGGGCGGGACTTCAGGTGCATGTTTTCGTCAACGCCGCGCCGCTCTATAAGGGCCTGGCGGACCCGGCCCTGCTGCCCTGACTGCTGCCGGTATTCTGGATCGGCTTCAGTCTGGCGGTCGGTATCGGCGAGCCGGTCGTGGCGCGCGTCGGGGCGCGGCGAAGTTTCGCCTTGGCGGCACTGCTTGGCACGGCCGCCTGCACCGCGTGCCTGGCTGCGCCCAATCTGCCGGTGCTGATCGCCTTGCAGATCGTGGCGGGCACTGCCTGGGGCGGGATCTTACTGGCCGGACTCGGACTGGCCGGCAGTGTCGGCCGTCACGGCCGCGAGGGCCTGTTCGTGGGGGCACTCTTTGCCATCCTGGCGCTGGGGGCGGCCGCCCGCGTCGGCCTGACCCTGGCCGGCATCCCCTTCTCCGGACAGGTCACCCTGCCGTTGGCAGCAGCGCTGTGGGGCGCGGGCACCCTACTTTGCCTGGCGTGGCTGCGGCCCCGAGCAGGAGTCGAAGCAGCAGACCGCTGAACCGACCGGCACGCCCCGGTCAGCGCGGATTATCTATAGCCATCGGACGTGATAACGGAACCTAGCAGGCTGTCGGACTTTAGGCGATTTCCGAATAAGACGCTATCAAGAATCAAGCTCCGTAGGAGCCCGCTTGCGGGCGACGTGACCTGCCGGAATCGCGTCATTGTGCCCCCACCCGTCGCCCGCAAGCGGGCTCCTACGAGTTGGATTTTTCGCGGAAATCACCTTAAGGCGATTTCCGGGAAA
>NZ_CAIZIZ010000545.1 GCF_903933125.1 uncultured Lamprocystis sp.
CGGTAGGTTGGGGTGAGGAACGAACCCCAACATCCCCGGCCGCCAATCGTTGGGGTTCCTTCGTCACCCCAACCTACGGCCCTGCGGCCAGAAACGTGAAAGGCGCGGGTCATCCCGCGCCTCCCCCGGTTGGCCTACTGCTGAGGCCGATGACGACTCGTCGACCAACCGTTACCCCTCTAGCATAGTCCCGCCCGCGGGCGCCTTCAAGCGCGGTAGGTTGGGGTGAGGAACGAACCCCAACATCCCCGGCCGCCAATCGTTGGGGTTCCTTCGTCACCCCAACCTACGGCTGAAGTCGCATCGACATCCGAGCCGATGGTGGTTGGTCTCCGGTGTTCCGGAAATTACCTTAGGATAAAGTACCCGGCGCGCCCCTCCGACCCGGCCTAACCAGCCAGGTAGCGCCCGTCGTCCAGCCGACGGGCGTGGCCGAGGCTGGCCAGGGTGGCCAGGAGTTCGGCGACTTTGGCGCGGGGCGCGCGGGTGAAGCCCTGGGCCAGGTCGGCGGCGGTGACCGGTGCGGCACGGGCGGCGAGTGCCGCGCGCAGCGCTTGGAATTGATCGGGCAGGGTCTTGGGCCAGTCCGGCTTGGGTCCGGTGCCGACCGCGGCGGCGGCGTCCGGTGCCGATTCCGCGGCGACCGCGCCGGCGCCCGCGGGGTGCTGAAACTCCGGGCGTAGCCAGCGGATGAGGCCGCGGCGTTCCTCGGCGGCGCGCTCGGCGTTGAGTGCGACCAGGCGTTGCAGGATGAGTTCCTCAACGTCGGCGGGCGGGGTGGCGGACGCGGTCGCTCCTGATGCGGAGCCCGCGTCACCGCATCCGACCGCCGGGCGCGGGGCCGACAGGGCCGCGGTCAGGTCGTCCCAGCCATAGGCGGCCAGCACGGCGGCGTCCAGTTCGTCATGGATCTGGCGCAGGATCGCGACCAGCCCTTGCTCATGGATCACCCGGTCTTTGGGGCTCAGTGGCGCACCAGTGCGCAGGTGCTCCAGGACGTTGTACATCCCGGTCATGGTCAGGCCCGGATGCAGCGCCTGGCGCTGTTTGCGGTGCGCGTCCAGATCCTCGGCCAGTTGGCGGATGCGGGCCTGGTGCGGCGCGTCCGGAGCCGGGAATGGGAAGGTTTCGAAGCAGCGGGTCTTGGTGTAGCGGGGGTCGTTGCCGACACCGAGGCGGGCACCGGTTGCCAAAGCCCAATCGACGTGGACGCGACTGGAGAGGACGCCCAGCGCCCAGGCGTCATCCAGGGCGATGGCGATCAGCATGTTGTCGGGCAGTACGGACTGATCCAAAAAGACGAAGGTCCGGTGCTTGGCGGTCTCGACGGTGGCGATGTAGCGCGGCAGTCCGGCCAGATAGCGGCGTAACTCCGGCCTGGGTTTCCCGTGCAGCCACCATAAGGCCGCGTAGCCGGCCCCGTCCCTGGTGTGGCCCCTGGCGTCCCGCTCCGGCTTCACCCGCTCGAGCACCCACTGATAGATCTCCGGGTAGCGCCCTCTGACCTCAGCGGCGGTGAGTCCGAACAGATCGATGACCAGGACCCCGCGCGGGGTCTGCGTCAGGTCGCGGCCGTTGCGGTAGCACCGCAGATGCTGCTCCAGATCCGGCAGTCGGCCGAGCCCCAAGGCCGCCGCTTCGTCGGGCGTGACGATGAAGCCGGCCCCGTGCAGCTTGACGCCGGGCGAGGAGAGGCCCAGGTTCGCCAGCAGCGGGACCGCCGCGGCAACATCCGCCCCGATCCGCAGGTCGGTATGGATGGGTCCCTCGGTCCGCTCCAGATCGACCTCCAGCCCCTCGCCCTGACCGGGGCGCTCGGCCGTCACCCGCTCCAGCACACCGGGAAAGCTCCCCGCCTGGCCGACGGTCATGCCGATACGCACCGCGGCCCCGTCGGCGGCGTCCACCCAGGGGTGATCCGGCACCGCGTAGCACAGCGACAACGGCTCGGCGGCGCTGAGATGACGCTCCAGCACACGCCGGTTGAAGGTCTGGCGCAGGCTGTTGGTGGTGATGAACCCGAAGCGGCGCAGGTGGCCGGCGCGGGTCAGTGCGGCGGCGCGCTCCCACCAGTACATCACATAGTCGGCGGACTCGGGAACCTCGGGCCAGGCGGCGCGCAGCGCTTCCACGTAGCCGTCGCCGAGCGCGCGGCGCAGGGTGGACGCGCCGATGAACGGCGGATTGCCGACCACGAAATCCGCTGCGGGCCACTCCGCCTGGCGCGGATTGATAGAGCGTTCCAGCGCGACGCGGGCGGTTTCATCCGGGACCGGTTCGCCGGTGACCGGGTGGGGCTTGGTGGTGCGC
>NZ_CAIZIZ010000546.1 GCF_903933125.1 uncultured Lamprocystis sp.
GCTGCGCTTATCCACCCTACAAAACCGGCTCCGCTGTAGGGTGGATAAGGCGCGCCGCTCGGTGTCAGGGATCCGGCACCTCGGTCGCGCGCGCCGCATCCACCAGGGATCGCGCGATGCCGCCCGAATTTAGAATTGCTGCCTGCTCCAGAAGGAACTTGCCTCGCCGGAGCGAAAGTACGACAATCCCTAAGATCTGCCTAACGTGTTCCGTCTGATCGAAACCCACATTCGGAGCATCGTCGGCTCTATCCCAGCGGCCCACGTTCGGGATTACGACTGGCTCGTCGAGAATATCGATCGCGCTGGTGAGTCGGAATATCAATCGAAATATCGAGCATATTGGGCTATGAATGCGGCCCGCCTCGGCCCGAGCTACTACCAAGAGTATTTCGGCCGCCTCGCTGCGGCTACAGACAGCATGCCAACGCTGGGAAACCTTGCCGGAGATCTCTATAAGTTACCAACTCACCGGAACGAACGCCAGAGTCTTCAGTTTTCGTTTGCCACGAAGCTAATCCATATGAAGAATCGCCGGTTGCCGATTTACGACAGCCAGATTGCCGCGTTTTATTTCTTTCGGGAGCCCGCCCGCACTCTCTCCCTTGGGAATCGGATCAGCCAGCTCGAAAGTTTTCATGGGTTCCTACGCTCCGAATACGCAAGGATCCTGGCGAACGATTTGCTGGCAGCATCAATAACTGCCTTCCGGGCAGCATTCCTTCCAGTCTATTTCACTGACGAGAAAGTTATCGACTCTCTGCTCTGGGCATTCGTATCTAGGCTACGCAGCGGAGCCACCCGAGAAGGCTCCGTAATCTATAGCTAGATGAGCAAGACAAAGCGGCTAAGGCCATTTGTTTAAGCTGACGATAAGAGCATTTCGGTTGCGGAGCACGATGCAGCCGAGCAATTCTTATCAGTACACCAAGCGCCCAGGCCCCCGCTCTGGTATTTGAGTCACTCAGGAGCGCAGCGATGCAATGGCAAGAAATCCGCGACTATTATCCCCAACAGTGGCTTCTGCTGGAGGCGGTTAAGGCCCATTCCGAAGACGACCACCGTATTCTCGACCAATTGGCGGTGCTTGACGCCTTCCCCGATTCGGCGACGGCCATGAGCGCCTACGCACGAACGCATCGCGAAGTTCCGCAACGGGAGCTTTACGTCTTCCACACCAGCCGGGATACGCTGGACATCCTGGAGCGGCAGTGGCTCGGCATCCGGAGCGCATGATGAATATCGAGCTGCGTCATGGCCTACCCTTTATCAGCGCAGAGATTGAGTACCGCGGACGACAGGTCAAGATCGAAAATGTCTTACTGGATACGGGCTCGGCCGGATGCATTTTCGACGCGGACCAATTGTCGGCTATCGGGCTGCACTACGAGCCGTTTGATCTTGTACAGCGCATTCGCGGTGTTGGCGAAGCGGAATTCGTGTTCACGAAGAAGGTCGATCGCCTCGCGCTGGATGACCTCGCGGTGAGCGACCTCGCGATAGATGGATTACGGATTTGAGATTGCCGGTATTGTGGGGATGAGCTTTCTAACCGCGGTTGGCGCGGTCATTGACCGCTCCCAGTTGGAAATCACTAAACCGTGAAGATGAACAAACGCATCGTGATCATCGCCGGCCCCAACGGCGCGGGCAAGACCACCTTCGCTCGCGAGTTCCTGCCGAACGAGGCCGGTTGCCCGATTTTCGTCAATGCCGACCTGATCGCCGCCGGGCTGTCGCCTTTCGCGCCCGAACTCGCCGCAATCAAGGCGGGGCGGCTGATGCTGGAGGCCATCGCCGACCATGTGCGAAAGGGCGAGAGCTTCGCCTTCGAGACGACACTGGCCGGTCTTGGCTACGCTCGGACCATCCCGAAATGGCGAGTACAGGGCTTTGTAGTCAAACTGATCTTTCTGTCCTTACCGGACCCGGAGACGGCTATAGCTCGCGTTGCGGAGCGGGTAGCTCAGGGCGGACATGCCGTCCCAGAGTTGACGATTCGCCGTCGCTTTGCTTCGGGCTTGAGGAATTTTTCCCATCCTTATAGATGGCTGGTGGATATGTGGCAGCTTTACGACAATGCCAGCGAACCCCCTGCCCTGATTGCCGAAGGAGGCCGCCCATGAAGACCCCAGTTTCCCGACTCAATGACCCCGACATGCAGGCCGCACCGGTGGCGCTGATGCGGGCCTCCGAGAGGGCGCGTCGCCTGGCCGAGCAAACCGGCACGCGGTTCGTGGTCCGTCCGCCCGCCACCTTGCTCCACGACGGGCTCGACTCCACCAGTGCAGCCGAGCCTGACAGCGAAGGCAGCGCATCATTGACGCCGAGTGGATCAGTCCGGGAGAGTCAATCATGACTGTTGCAGAGTTGGCCTACGAACAGATCAAGACACTCCCCGAGACCCAGGCTCGGGAGGTACTGGATTTCATCGGTTACCTGAAGGAAAAGAGCGAGCGAGCGGAATGGGAGGATCTGATGGTTGCTCAAGCGGGTTCGCTCGCCGTCGTCTGGGATAATCCGGAAGATGAGGTATGGAATGATCTATAGGCGCGGCGACTTGGCCCTGGTGCCGTTTCCGTTCACCGACCTGTCGTCCGCAAAGCGACGGCCAGTCTTGGTGTTGGCCGACCCGGATGGCTACGGTGACTTTCTTGCGGTCGCCGTGACCTCGCGCCCACACCACAGAAACGCCATCGCCATCGGTGATCAGGACATCAGTCACGGCGTGCTGCCCGCGACGGGTTGGGTGCGTACCGACAGGGTCGTTACCTTGAACGTTGTTCTGGTAAACAAAGTTTTCGGGTCCGCGAGCAGCATGTCTATTTCGGTACCAGGTGATCGGCCCCTGGCGGGCAGTGGTGGTGTTTCCCGAACGGTCGTACGATGTTGGCGATACCACGCCCTACGATGCCCTGATCCGTTGCGGCAGCCTTCATCGGGTCTACCTCAAGGATCTGCTCGGCCGTTCCGGGCTCGGGCTGGGGGCGCGGCTCGCCCGTCTGGTGGTCATGGACCGGGAGCCACTGCTCACCGAGGCGCGTGCCTTGATCGATGAACAGACCGCGGCCGGGCAGCGCGAGTCGACTCTCGACCTGATCGAGACCGTGGGCCTTGATCGTAATCCCGGCCAGCGGCATGCGTAGTCAGGGCTTCCAGCCCTGACGGTGTCAGGCCAGGATGGCCTGACTACGCACCCGGCGAGCCCAAGTGGCCGGAA
>NZ_CAIZIZ010000547.1 GCF_903933125.1 uncultured Lamprocystis sp.
GTCCCGCCGCGATGCGGTGCCGCGGTGACCGCGAAGGCTGCGGTGACGCGCCCGGCCTCATCGCGGCGGGACGCCGCTCTCACAGGGTCGCTGCGCGACTTTCACGGCAGAGTCCGGATGGCGGCAGTTGATCAGATCGACCACT
Source organism: uncultured Lamprocystis sp. (assembly GCF_903933125.1). Taxonomy (GTDB): domain Bacteria; phylum Pseudomonadota; class Gammaproteobacteria; order Chromatiales; family Chromatiaceae; genus Thiodictyon. The sequence continues at coordinate 146 of NZ_CAIZIZ010000547.1, forward strand.
CACGAGTGCGTCTCCTTTCTGGTAACGGCAAGGCCCGATGTTGACCAATCATCGATGCCGATTCCGGATCCCGCGCCGCGTGATTCGCCCCGGCAGCCTTGAAGCTGCGCGTGGCATAACAATAGACGCAGCCGAAGAGGCAGGAGTCGTACATCCCGATATCACGGCTTTCGATACAACCGCAGGCTGTGCGTTGTCCCTTGTCCTTTTTGCGGCTGACATCGATTCCGAATACTTCTCGGATCAACTGATCGTCAATACACTTGCCGGGCGCAATACCGGCCGCGGTCAGATCCATGGTTTCGGCGCAGCTCTGAATGCGGAGTGAGTGTGCTTGCGCAATCCGGGCCAGTTGCTGCATCAGTGCTCCGTCTCGTTCGGCATCGTAAACACGGTACTTGAATTCAGGCTGTTCTTTTCCCAAGCGGTCCAGTCGCCGGGCCGCCTTGGCATAGGGATCGAGAATACTGATCACGACACCGCGGGTCGCGCCGTCCAGCGCCTTCGCAATGCGCGCGAAGTTCTCCAGATGAAAGGCGTGATCCGTTGCGTCGGACAACAGGATCGGATCATAACGCCAGACCACCCGCTCAGGGCCGATGGCCTCGGTAAGGCGGCGAAAAGCCGCGACCGCCCTGTCCAGCGGGGGCGAATAGGGATCAATGGCCGCGGGATAGTTGACCAGGGTGTACTGAAAATAGAAGCGAAAGCCGCGCCCCTTCAATTCAGCGACCGCCTTCAGGAAAGGAGCGGCCCAGCGCGTCCAGAAGACCAGTAGGGTAATGTCCGGACGCAACTCGACCCGCGACACCTGTTTGCTGTTGAATGGATTGGGCATGGCGCACCACCCGGCGCGTACCCGGCGCATGAACCACTGGCCGTAGAACGCCGGAATGTCGGTGCGGCGGCTGGCGCTGATGATGCGTAAGTGCATGGATAAAAACTGAGCGTAAACAGAGGGTCGGTATGGTCTGAATCAGGCTGATGGCCGCGTGCCCACTCTGGCGTACGCCAAGCCGGTTTCCCACGCGGCGCTGATCTTCGCACGCAGCGTTGATGCGATGCGGTCATCGTTTTTGGCTTGCTGCAATGTTTCACTCATGGCTTGGGCGATGCTCTGAACGATGGCCTCTGGTTTGGCAACGCCGCAAACGCGCCGTCCGAACGTCATGAGCGCTTCGTTGGTCGAATCGATCGAGTACCAGCAGTTGACCATCGTCGGAAAGTGCGAGGTTTGGCGTCTTGATGCCGGCTTTCTTGGCGGTGCTCAAGCAGGTCGCCTTCAGGCAGGTTCTGATCCATGCTCGGGAACAAGTCGCCATCCTGCCAGGTGAGCCGCGTGTCGGCGGGCATCAGCAGGGCGACGGCGGGCTGATGCACCGCGGGCGAGAGATACCGGAATTCGTAGAGGGAGCGCTTCAGCAACTGGCCGGCACTGCGATTGTCGCCGATGGCAACCTCCAGCAGCGGGATCTTGTCAGGCAGCATCCTCGTCCTCGTCCAGCCTGAACCGGTCAGCAACCTCCTGCATGGTCGGGAGACCGGCTTTTTCCAGCCGCATGGCGAGACCCAGCGCCGCAAGCACCGCCATCAGCGAGGAGAGGGTGATGTCTTCCCCGCTCTCAAGGCGATAGATCACTTCACGCACCTTGCCGGCACGTTGCGCGAGATCTGTTTTTGACAGGCCGAGCGCTTGACGCCGTGCGCGTATCTGCACGCCAAGTTCGTCAGGCAGGCGTATCGTGTCAGTCATAGCTTACAGTCTTGGACGAAAGGCGTCACTTTGCAAGTTATAACTGACAGGAGGTTTCCCGCTGGGCCTCCGGCAGCGTGCCCACCTCGGTGACCGGGTTGACCCTGTTGTTGGGCAGGCAGGCGCCCATCAGCGCAAGATCCCGGCCACTCGTCAACGTACGGCAAGCTCGACCCGGCCGCCGGTCCTCGCGGTCAGCCGTACGAGCATGTCCAGGCTGAACTTGTCGTACTTGCCTCGGACCAGGTCGGACACTCGTGATTGGCCGATTCCCAGTTGCTCGGCCGCTTCGGTTTGGGTCCAGCCTCGTTCAAGGAGGATCTCGCGCAACCGCGCCATCAACTCGGCGCGTAGGGCGAGGATGGCGGCCTCGTCCGGTGGAAAGCCCAAGTCCGCAAAGACGTTGCCGCTGGATTCGACGATGGGTTCCGATGTCATGGTCTCTAACTCGCAATCTGTCGGTACCGGCTTGCCGCGAGGGCGATGTCGGATTTGCTGGTCTTGGTGGTCGTCTTGTGGAAGGCATGGAGGACGTAAACCGCCGACTCAACTTTCGCCACGTAGATGACGCGCCACTCTCCTTGGGCATGGATGCGGATCTCATAGGCGCCCTGGCCGACGTTGAGCATGGGCTTAAAGTCCGATGGCATCAGGCCACGTTGCACGGCATCCAGTTCAAAACCCGCGTCCCGCCGTGCGTCCGCAGGAAAATTCTGCAGATCATCCAGGCTCGATCCAACGAAACGAAGTGGCTTCATGGTCAGTAGTATATCGATACTTTGATAGTCATCGCGAGTCCTCAGTATTCTTCGGCGACCGGAGTCTCACCACCCCCGCTCCAGCAACGGCTTCAAGAACCGCCCCGTATGTGATCCCGAATCGGCGGCAATCTGCTCCGGCGTACCGACCGCGATGACTTCCCCGCCCTTGTCTCCGCCTTCCGGTCCCAGGTCGATGATCCAGTCGGCGGTCTTGATGACGTCCAGGTTGTGCTCGATGACGATGACGGTGTTGCCGTGGTCGCGCAGGCGGTGCAGGACGTCGAGCAGTTGCTTGACGTCGTGGAAGTGCAGGCCGGTGGTGGGCTCGTCCAGGATGTAGAGCGTCCGGCCGGTATCGCGCTTGCTGAGTTCACGGCTGAGTTTGACCCGCTGCGCCTCGCCGCCGGAGAGGGTGGTGGCGCTCTGGCCCAGGGTGACATAGGACAGGCCCACGTCGACCAGGGTCTGGAGCTTGCGGTGGATGAGCGGTACCGGGGCGAAGAAGGCGAGGGCGTCTTCGATGGTGAGGTTCAGCACCTCGTCGATGGTCTTGCCCTTGTAGCGGATTTCCAGGGTTTCGCGGTTGTAGCGGCGGCCCTTGCAGGTGTCGCACTGGACATAGATGTCCGGCAGGAAGTGCATTTCGACCCGGATCAGCCCGTCGCCCTTGCAGGCTTCGCAGCGTCCGCCCTTGACGTTGAAGCTGAAACGGCCGGGGCCGTAGCCGCGCGAACGCGACTCCGGAACCGCGGTGAAGAGGTCCCGGACCATGCCGAAGAGCCCCGTGTAGGTCGCCGGGTTGGAGCGCGGGGTACGGCCGATGGGGCTCTGGTCGATGTCGACGATCTTGTCGAAGTGGTCCAGGCCCTCGATCGCCCGATGGGGCGCGGGGCTCGCGCTCGCGCCGTTGAACAGCCGGGCGGCGGCCGGGAACAGGGTATCGTTGATCAGGGTGGATTTGCCGGAGCCCGAGACGCCGGTGACACAGCAGAAGGTGCCGACCGGGATGGCCGCGTCCACGCACTTCAGGTTGTTGCCGCCGGCGCCCAGGATGCGTAACTGGCGCTGGGGGTCCGGCGGCGTCCGCTGTGACGGAATGACGATGCGCAGGTCCCCGGACAGGTAGCGTCCGGTCAGTGATTGGGGGTTGGCGGCGATCTGCGCGGCCGTGCCCTGGGCGACTACCGCGCCGCCATGGACCCCGGCGCCCGGCCCCAGATCCACCACCAGATCGGCGGCGCGGATCGCTTCCTCGTCATGTTCGACGACGATCACGGTGTTGCCGATATCGCGCAGGTGGGTGAGTGTCTTGAGCAGTCGCGCGTTGTCGCGCTGGTGCAGGCCGATGGAGGGCTCGTCCAGGATATACATGACGCCGACCAGGCCGGCGCCGATCTGGCTGGCGAGCCGGATGCGTTGGGCCTCGCCGCCGGAAAGCGTCTCGGCGCTGCGCTCCAGGGTCAGATAGTCCAGGCCCACGTCGGTGAGGAAGCGCAGGCGGGTGGCGATCTCGCGGGTGATGCGGGCGCCGATCTCACCGCGGCTGCCGGGCAGGGCCAGGGTCTCGAACCAGGTCAGGGCGTCGCCGAGCGGCAGCGCCGAGAGGCTTGGAAGGTTACGGTCGGCGACAAAGACATGGCGCGCCGACTCATTCAGCCGCGCGCCGCCGCAGGCCGGACAGGGCTGGTGCGAGATGTAGCGGGCCAATTCCTCGCGTACCGCGCTGGAGTCGGTCTCGCGATAGCGTCGCTCCAGGTTGGGGATGATCCCCTCGAAGGGACGCAGCTTGCCGCTGCCGTGCTCATGGGGCAGCTTGAGTTTGAGCTTGTCGGTGCCGGAACCGAAGAGCACCACCTGGCGGGCCTGTTCCGGCAGGTCGACCCAGGCCGCCTCCAGGTCGAACCCATAGTGTTCGGCGACGGCGCGGATCATCTGGAAATAGTAGCCGTTGCGCTTGTCCCAGCCGCGCACCGCGCCGTCGGTCAGGCTCTGAGCGGGTTGGGCAACCACTTTGGCCGGATCGAAGAACTGTTCGACTCCGAGTCCGTCGCAGCTCGGGCAGGCCCCCGCCGGGTTGTTGAACGAGAAGGTGCGCGGTTCCAGTTCGGCGATGCTGTAGCCGCAGACCGGGCAGGCATAGTTGGCGGAGAAGGTGATTTCCGGCGCGGTGCCGTCGGCGTCCATGGCCGCCACCCGCGCGGTGCCGCCGGAGAGGGCGAGCGCGGTCTCAAAGGACTCGGCCAGGCGCAGTTGCAGGTCGGCGCGCACCCGGAAGCGGTCGATGACGACCTCGATGTCGTGCTTCTTCTTCAGATCCAGGTCCGGCGGGCTGTCCAGTTCATACAGGGCGCCGTCGATGCGTGCCCGCACGAACCCCTGGGCGTGCAGTTCGGCGATCAGGCGCTGGTATTCACCCTTGCGCGCCGACACCACCGGGGCCAGGAGCATCAGTTTCTCACCCTCCGGGAGGGCGAGCACCTGGTCGACCATCTGTGAGACCGTCTGCGCCTGGAGTGGCTCGCCGTGCTGCGGGCAGCGCGGGATGCCCACCCGCGCGAACAGCAGGCGCAGGTAGTCGTAGACCTCGGTGATGGTGCCGACGGTGGAACGCGGGTTGTGTGAGGTGGTCTTCTGCTCGATGGAGATGGCGGGGGAGAGGCCCTCGATGTGGTCCACATCGGGTTTCTCCATCACCGACAGGAACTGGCGGGCGTAGGCCGAGAGCGACTCCACATAGCGGCGTTGGCCCTCGGCGTAGATGGTGTCGAAGGCGAGCGAGGACTTGCCCGAGCCTGAGAGCCCGGTCAGCACGATCAGTTTGCCGCGCGGCAGGTCCAGGTCCAGGTTCTTGAGATTGTGGGTGCGGGCGCCGCGGATGCGGATACTGTCCATGACGGGGCTCGGTCGGCTGGTCTGAGGGCGGGATTCCTATTATGCGGAGCGGCGGCCGGCCGACGCAAAACTGCGCTGACGGTCATGCGACGGCGAGGACCTACCCTGCCAGATAAAGGTCTCCCGTGGGAGCGGCCTCCGGCCGCGATGGGGTACCGCGGTGAATGTCGATGGTCGCGATCTCGTGAGGCCTATCGCGGCCGGAGGCCGCTCCCACGGGATCTCCAGGCCGTGTTCTGCTTCCCGCCGGGTGAAACTGGTATCATGCAAGGCACTGTCATCTCCACGCACTGTTGCGTTGCCTGTGAAGCCTGCTGAACCCGAGATCCTTCCCCTGACTCCAGACGAGCGCCGTGCCTCGGTCGGCCTGGCCGGCATCTACGGCTTGCGCATGTTGGGCCTGTTCCTGATTCTGCCGGTTTTCGCGCTCTATGCGGGAGGGGTCAGCGGGGCGACGCCCTTGCTGATCGGGCTGGCCATCGGGGCCTATGGACTGACGCAGGCGCTCCTGCAGATCCCCTTCGGGATGCTGTCCGACCGCATCGGGCGCAAGCCGGTGATCTTCGGCGGGCTGGCGATTTTCGTCCTGGGGAGCGTCATCGCCGCCCTGTCCACGACCATCGAAGGCATCATTATCGGGCGGGTGATTCAGGGGGCCGGGGCGGTTTCGGCGGCGGTGACCGCGCTGGCCGCGGACCTGACCCGCGATGAGGTGCGCACGCGCGCCATGGCCGGGGTCGGGGCGAGCATCGGCATCGCCTTCGGGCTCGCCTTCATTCTGGGGCCTGCCATCGCCCAGATCTGGGGGCTCGCCGGGGTCTTCTGGGCAACCGCGGTGCTGGCCTTCGGCGGCATCCTGGTCCTGTGGCTGGTGGTGCCCAATCCGCGGCGTCGTTCGGTTCACCGTGATGCGGAGCCGGTCGCGAGCCAACTCGGCGGGGTGCTGCGCGACGGCCAGTTGCTGCGACTGAACTTCGGCATTTTCTCGCTGCACCTGATGATGACCGCCATGTTCCTCGTGATCCCCCCGTCCATCGTCGCGGCCGGGGTGGCCGCCGCTGATCATTGGGAGGTCTATCTGCCGGTGCTGCTGGTCGGTCTGGGCGGGATGGTGCCTTTCATCATCATCGCGGAAGGGCAGGGACGGGTGAAGCAGGTCTTTCTCGGCGCCATCGCAGCGGTCGGGCTGGCCGCGCTCGGTTTCTCGTTCTGGGCGACCAGCCTGGTGCCGCTCTTGATTCTGCTGGCGCTGTTCTTTACGGCCGTGAACGTACTCGAAGCCCTGCTGCCGTCCATCATCTCCAAGATCGCCCGCGCCGGGGCCAAGGGCACCGCCATGGGGGTCTATTCCACCTCCCAGTTCATCGGCGCCTTTTTGGGCGGCATGACCGGGGGGCTGGTCCATCAGACCTTCGGCACGCCGGCGGTCTTCCTGTTCGCCGCGGTCTCAGCCCTGGCCTGGGTGCTGGTGGCCGCGACCATGGCCGCGCCGGAGCGCTTGAGCAATCAGCTGATCCGTCTGGGGTCGATCGACACGGACGGGATACTGGCCCTGGAGCAGCAATTGCTGGCCGTGCCTGGGGTGCGCGATGCCGTGGTGGTGCCGGAGGAGGGGGTTGCCTATCTCAAAGTGGACAGCCGCGCACTGGATTCGGCAAGATTACAAGCCTTTGCCGTGGCCTGAGGGCCGCGGCTAATCGATCGGCAATTTTTTTGCCCGCCTGGGCGGGTGCGAGGAAATCATGTCCAGAGGCGTCAACAAAGTCATTCTGATCGGTAATCTCGGCAACGAGCCGGACGTGCGCTACATGCAGAGTGGCGACGCGGTCGCCAATGTCAGCATTGCCACCAGCGAGTCCTGGAAGGACAAGAACACCGGCGAGACGCAGGAGCGCACCGAGTGGCATCGGGTCGTGTTCTTCGGCAAGCTCGCCGAGATCGTCAAGCAGTATCTCCACAAGGGCTCCAAGATCTATGTCGAGGGCCAATTGCGCACCAAGAAGTGGCAGGATAAGGAGGGGCATGATCGCTATACGACCGAGGTCATTGTCGGCGTCGGCGGCACCATGCAGATGCTTGACGGTCGCCCCGGCGGCGGCTCGTCAGTTCCCTACGACGATGTCCCCCGTGCCCAGCCGGCAGCGGGCGGCGCCCGCCCGGCGCCCGCGTCTGCTCCCGCTGCCCCCGAGCAAGGCGGCGGTATGCCTTTCGACGACGATATCCCCTTTTAAATCAACGCAGCGCTTCAGTTCTGTGGGAGCGGCCTCCGGCCGCGATGAGGTGACGTGCGCAACCCGATGGTCGCAATCCCGCGAGGCCCCATCGCGGCCGGAGGCCGCTCCCACGGGATCGCGGCGAAACAGGCTGAGCAACTGAAGCGGACGGTGCTTCAACGATCACCGCGCTCGATCAAGGCTCATTGAGACTGGCCGGATTCCCCGTCGCGGCGGACCGGTAGCAGGCATCCGCCATCCTGAGCGCGGTAATTCCATCCGCGAGCGGCACCGGGCAGTCGCCGCCCTCATCAAGCCAGCGGCAGAACGCGGTCAGGGTCGGCGGCAGGGTCGGCTGATCGCCGGGCTCGGCAATGACCCGCCGCCCCCGCCCCGCGATCCACTCCACCCGGCCGCCCAGGTAATCCACCCAACATTGACCCCGGGTTCCGACCAGTTCCAACAGGGCGCTGCGGCTGTCTGAGAACTTGGCGACCTCGCAGGTGGCGATGAGCGGCCGGTCGGCGTACTCGAAGCGGGCCTCGAACAAGTCCTCGAACGGGTGCCCGAGCAGCGCGCGGGTGCAGGCACTGACCCGGCCCGGCGTCGCCCCGGTGAACCAGCGGACCAGATCGAACCCGTGGACCCCGGTCAGGATCACCGAACCGCCGCCGGCCAGCGTCCGGTCCCGCTGCCAGGCAATGGCATTCGGCTCCAGCCGCTGCGCGATGCGGATGCGGTAGAGTTCGCCCAGGTCCGGCAGCCGTGCACGGGCGGCCAGCAGCGCCGGAGCGTAACGCAGGGTGTGGGCGACCATCACGCGCGCGTCCGTCGGCAGCGCGGCGGCCAAGGTCAAGGCGTCCGCCAGGTTCGCCGTCAGCGGCTTCTCGGTGAGCACCGGCTTGCCCGCCCGCGCCGCCGCCAGAATCGGCGCGGCGTGGGCGCCCGGCGGGGTGGCGACAATGACCGCGTCGACCGCCGGGTCCTCGATCAGCGCGGACCAGTCGCGATGGGCGCGTACGCCATAGCGTCCGGCCAGCGCCGCCGCCGCGGTCTGATTCTGCCGCCAGAGTGCCGCGGGCCGCGCGCCGGGCACATCGCCCGCCGCCAGGTGTCGGAGGTAGCGTTCGCCGTGGGCGCCGCAGCCGAGGATGCCGAATCCGATCATGGGGGTTGCTCCGGGATGGGTGATCCTGAAAAGAGCAGTCAGTTGCCAGCCGCGTAAGTTCAGCACGTTACGCAGCGGCCCCGTGGGAGCGGCCTCCGGCCGCGATGGGGTGCCGCGGCTAACGCCGATGGTCCCTATCCCCCGTGGCCTCATCGCGGCCGGAGGCCGCTCCCACGGGAGATCGTGATCTTGCGACCTGGATAGAGCGTAGCAAAGCCCATCATCCCCGCTGTATGCGACAACGAGCGCCTGGACTACAGGGCGGGCGGGCAGGCAGTGAAGACGTTTTCTTGGGCGCGCTGATTAGCCCCAAGTGTCGCGCTCCCCGATCAAAACCTTGAGCACCCCTCGCTCGCGGCTGCGCGCAAAGGCGGTGAGCCCCGCCGCAAGCGGGTAGACAGAGTCGATCAGATAATCCAGGTCGATGCGGCCGGAGGCGAGCAGCGCCAGGGCCGCGGGGAAGGGGCCGCAGCGCGAGCCCAAAATGCGGATCTCGTCGACCACGATGGCGCTGAGATCGATCGCCGCGGTGCCCTGGTAGGTGCTCTTGAGGACGAGCGTGCCGCGCGGGCGCACCGCCTGGCGGGCGAGGGCAAAACCGGCAGTGGAGCCGGTGCATTCGATGACGCTGTCGCAGTCGGTTGGCGGTGGGTCCGGTTGGCAGCGGGTGGCGATGCCGAGCCGTTCCAGATGGGCGAGTTTGGGCGGGTGGCGGCCGAGTACGGTCAGTCGGCAACCGGTGGGCCGCAATGACTGGGCGATGAGTTGGCCGAGTTTGCCGTCGCCGACCACCAGGACCCGATCGTCCGGCCCGATGTACATCTGCTCCTGGATGTCCAGGGCGGCGGCCAGCGGTTCGGTGAAGACCGCTTGTGCGGGGGAGACGCTGTCCGGGACCAGATGCAGGTTGGCGATGGGGACGGCCAGCCGTTCGGCGAAGGCGCCGGGGCGATCACGGATGCCGATGACCCGCCGGTTGGCGCAGTGTTTGGTGAGCCCGGCCAGGCAGCGCGCGCAGTGTCCGCACGCCAGGTTGATCTCGGCGACGACGGTGCGGCCGAGCAGGTCGGTCGGACCGGACGCGACCACGCCGACGAATTCATGACCGGGAATGCCGGTGTATGGATAGAGCCCCTGCACGAGTTGGTGGTCGGTGCTGCAGATGCCGCGCAGGATCGGCCTGATCAGGCACTCGCCGGGGCCGGGCACAGGTTCGGGGAGGTCGCCGCGCAGGGTGAGTTGCCGGTCCTCGAGCCAGAGCCCCCGCATCACCGCCCCGGCCGCACCAAGCCCGCCAGCCCCAAAGTATCCAGGGTATTGAACAGCAGCCGGCGTACGGAGGCGGCGTCTTCGCATTGGAGCGCGGCTTTGAGGACTTCACGCGCGCGCCCGCGGCTGATGCTGCGGATGACCCGCTTGACCCGCAGCAGGCTGCTCGCACCCATGCTGAGGCTGTTCACGCCCATGCCGAGCAACAAGATCGAGGCCATCGGGTCGCCGGCCATCTCGCCGCAGATGCTCACCTCGCGGCCATGCACCCGGGCGCCCACCAGCACCTGCATCAGGGCGCGCAGCACGGCCGGGTGGAGATCGTCGAACAGCTTGGCAACATGCGGATTGTTGCGGTCGACGGCGAGCAGATACTGGGTCAGATCGTTGGTGCCCACCGAGAGGAAGTCCACCCGCCGGGCGATGGCCTCGGACTGGTAGACCGCCGCGGGAACCTCGATCATGGCGCCGATCGGCGGCATTTTGACCTGATAGCCTTCTTCCAGCAGTTCATCGTGGGCGCGCTGCACCAGGGTCAGGGATTCGTCGATCTCACCCACGGTGCTGATCATCGGGAACAGCAGTTGCAGATTGTCGAGCCCGATGGCGGCACGCAGGATGGCGCGAATCTGGGTGAGGAAGATCTCCGGATGGTCGAGGGTGATGCGGATGCCCCGCCAGCCCAGGAAGGGGTTGGCCTCATGCATCGGGAAATAGGGCAGGGGTTTGTCGCCGCCGATGTCCAGGGTGCGGATGGTCACCGGCCGCGGCGCGAAGAGTTCCAGCACCCGCCGGTAGTTGGACATCTGGGCCGCCTCGCTGGGGAAGCTGTCGCGCACGATGAACGGCAGTTCGGTGCGGTAGAGTCCCACGCCGGCGGATTCCTCGATCCCCAGCGGGCGGCTCTCCGAGACCAGCCCGGTGTTCAGGTACAGCGGCAGCACATAGCCGTCGGTGGTCTCGGCCGGCAGGTGGCGCAGGGACTGGAGTTCATGGGTCATGGCCCGGTCGTCCTCGGCCATGCGCTGATACTCGGCGCGTACCGCGGGCCCCGGGGCGACATAGACCCGGCCGCGGTAGCCGTCCACCACCATGTCGCGGCCCTCGACGCGACCCACCGGCAGGTCCGCCACCCCCATGGCCGCGGGTACGCCCATCCCCCGCGCCAGGATGGCGACGTGCGACGATCCGGAACCGCCGGTGGAGACCATGCCGACGAAGCGCTCGCGCGGCACGTCGGCGATCTGCATCGCCGAGATCTCCTCACCCACCAGGATGGTCTTGGGCGGATACTGAATGGGCGCCGCGGTGAGGTTCTGCAGCCGGGTGAGGATGCAGCGGCCCAAGTCGCGCACGTCCGTGCCGCGCTCGCGCAGATAGGCATCCTCCATCGCATCGAAAACCCTGGCGTGTTCGGCGATGGTCGCCCGCAGCGCCCCCGGCGCCCAGTTGCCGGCACGGATGCGCGTCAGGGTTCCGTCGATCAGAGTGTCGCTCTCCAGCATCAGGCGCCAGGCGTCGAACAGGGCCATATCCTCGGCGCTGAGGTTGCTCTGGGTCCGCAGGGCCATGCGGTCCAGGTCCTCGGCCACGTCCTGCACCGCGTTGCGGAAACTCTCCTCCTCGACCTCGGGATTCTCGATGCGGCGGTCGGGAATGGCATCCAGGTCGGCCGGCGGGTAGACCACTACCGCGGTGCCGATGCCGATGCCGGGCGCGGCGGGCAGGCCGGGCAGGAAACGCTGCGGGATACCCTCGTCCTGAAGGCGCGCCAGTTCGCCATTGATGCGGGCGTAGGTGATGGCGCCCGCGAGTTGCGAGGCCAGGGTGACGACGAAGGTCACCTCTTCTTCCTGGTAGTGCCGTTTCTCCAGTTGGCGCAGCACCAGCACGCCCAGAACCTTGCGGTTCTGGATGATGGGCGCTCCCAGGAAGCCGTGAAAACGCTGTTCGCCGGTGTCGGTGATGCACAGATAGCGCGGGTGGGCGGCGGCGTCGTCCAGGTTGAGGGGCTCCGCGCGCTCGCTCACCAGGCCGACCAGGCCGCGCCCCATTTCGATGCGGACCCGCCCCACCGCCGCCTGGCGCAGGCCGTCGGTGGCCTGGAGGATGTGGCGGCGGTTGTCGTAGTCATTGAGATAGACGGAGCAGACGTCGGCGCCCACGGCCTCCTTGACGCGGCGGACGATGATCGCCAACGCCTGCTCCAAGTCGGGGGCGTTATCGACCTCTTGGACGATGCGACGCAGGGATTCGAGCATGCGGATCATGGCCGGGCGGACCTTCCTTAAACCGAGAAAAAGCTAACCGAAAGAATACAGTTCCAGTTCAATATCAGCGGCGTCGCTGACGCAGGAAACCAGTGGCACGGGGCGGCAGTTCGTTGCGGTCCGGCACCCCGTCCGGGTAGAGCAGGGGCGCCAGTTCCTCGAGCGCCAGCTCGTAGACCCGGCGTTTGAAGTAGACCACCTCGTGCAGCGGTTGCCAATAACGCACCCAGCGCCAGGCGTCGAACTCCGGCTTCTCGGTCTTGTCGAGACAGAACGCATCCTCGCCGCAGTCGACCCGCAGCATGAACCAAATCTGCTTCTGGCCGATGCAGGTCGGGCCGCAATGGCGGCGGATGTAACGCTTGGGCAGGTGATAGCGCAGCCAGCCCTGAGTGCAACCGAGGATCGTGACATGCTGGGACTGCAGGCCGACCTCCTCCTCCAACTCCCGAAACATGGCCTGCGCCGGGGTTTCGTCGCAGTTGATGCCCCCCTGGGGAAACTGCCAGGCATTCTGACCCACTCGCCGGCCCCAAAAGAGGCGGCGTTCCTGGTTCGTTAGAATAATGCCCACATTGGGGCGGAAACCGTCGCGGTCGATCAAGGAACCGTACCCCGCCTTGTTGTGGCTTTCATTCTTCCACATTCGGATTAGGGCGGGCAAGCAAGAGATTTGCATAAGCGATTGCCGTTGCACGGCTTTCCACGGGTCGCGCTGCGTTCTTCGGGTCCGCTCGGGCGCGGGCGGCGTCGTCCGCCTCAGGTTGCACGTGCGCACCGCCCGCTTTCCCCGTCCAGTCCCTGGCTCCGGGGCCGCGGCCCAGCCCTGGAAAAAAACTGGAATAACTAATAGAATCAAACCTTGTTTCGATCTCAGGGGCGGGCTGGCCTGGCGGCCCGCCCGCGCCATGTGAACACCTGGTACCACCCTGTCCGTTCGTTGTTCATCGGCGCTGCTCGCGGATGACCTTGTTTCTCGGGTTGAACCCTCGGGCAGATCAGGCACAATGCGGCCAACGACGCGTCGTGCCGGTGTCCGGGCACGAACCGGAACAGGAACTACCGTATGGCTTTAGCGATCTTCGACCTCGACAACACCCTGCTCGCCGGGGACTCCGATCACCTGTGGGGCCAATTCCTGGTCGCCCAGGGGCTGGAAGACGGCACCGAGTTCGCGCGCACCAACGATGCCTTCTATCGCGACTACCAGCAAGGGAACCTGGATATCGACGCCTTCCTGCGTTTCTCCCTGCGCCCGTTACGCGATCATCCGCCGGAACTCCTGGAATCTCTGCGTGCCCGTTTTGTGCGCGAATGCATCAAGCCGCTGATGCTGCCCGCCGCCCGGGCACTGGTCGACCGCCATCGGGCGGCCGGGGACACCCTGCTGATCATCACCGCCAGCAACACCTTCATCACCGCGCCGACCGCGGCGCTCTTCGGCGTGCCGCACCTGATCGCGACCGATCCGGAAGTGCGCGAGGGCCGCTTCACCGGTGCGGTGTCCGGCATTCCGTCCTTCCAGGCCGGCAAGGTCACCCGGCTGGAGGTCTGGCTCGCGGCCCAGGGCGAGTCCCTGGCGGGCAGCAGTTTCTACAGCGATTCGCACAACGATTTGCCGTTGTTGGAGCGGGTGGATCGGCCGGTGGCGGTCGACCCGGACGCGGTCTTGCGCGAGGCGGCACTGGCGCGTGGTTGGGATATTCTGTCGTTGCGCGGGTGAGGGCAGGGCGGTCAATGCGCGCGGGCTGGGCGCATGGTCAGGACCCGCGGGGTCGTGCCGGGATCAACGCTCGTCCGGGGCCGCGCGCATCAGAATGAGCGTGGCAGACCTGCCTGTTTGAGAACGGTATTTGCCATGTGGCGAGAGACGATCTTCGTATCGACGGGAAAGCGACGACCGGTGATCGGGCTCTCCCAAATGTCATGGTCGCCTTTGCCATGCCTGACCATCCAACATCCGGCCGCCTTGAGCTGCCGGATCAGGTCGGGTGTGAAGTTCTGACCCATCAGGCGGCGTGGCGCATCTGTCCCAGATGCGCTGTCGTCAGCAACCGCAGCGGAATATCATCCTCTCTCGGGCAACCGTTCTCCTCCAGCATTTCCGGCACCCGCACCTGCAAGAGTGCCATCATCGCCTCCAGCGTCGCCGCCTCGCCGACCAGTCCGGGAACATTGCTGTCCTCGACATACCAGACGCAAGCCTCGGCATCCCACTCGACTCGGATTTCGTAGAACATCGCGCGCGACCTCTCGCAAAGATAGTACCCCAGCTCCAGTATCCACTTCCGGCATGAAATAAGTGCCATCCAACACGCCGGGTGCGCGATCGTTTCGGCCGCCCTTTCAACATCCTTGCGCGCCTCATTCTTGTACAATCGCGCAAGCGTATCAAGCCGATACCTATTATCTACACCCTCTGCCCCATCCGCTGTCGCACGCATCGGCCACTTGGGGTGAGCGGTGGACCGGCGAGCGCGCCAAGTCGTGAACAGAGGACTCATGCGCAAGACTCTCCCTGCGGCGTTCGGAAAGCTGGAGCGCGATAAGGACGGGCACACCACCGCTTGGCACCCGCTGACGGACCATCTCATCGGTGACTCCGACATTGATGAGCCTGCCGAGCCACCGCCGATCGGACAGGAGCGCACGACCCGCCTGGAACGATGAGGCAGAGCAGATTTGGTACGACTTGGCTCAAGTTTACGGTCGGAGGTACCGATAACAAGGTATCACTCACACCGGAGGTCGCCATGCAGATCATTGCTGACAACGTACAAATGGACTCTCGGCACACCGCTATGCAGCGGCGCGAGACCCGCGAGTCGCTTGGCGTCTGGTCCAATCGGGAGGCGCCGGGGGTCCGCGATGAGGAGACGCGTCCAGAGCGCCCCGCCCGTCCCGAGGTCAGCATCTCCGAGGCGGGTAAGGCGGCGCAACTGGCCGAGACGAGCGCCGTGGCTGACGCCGAGGAAGCCGCCGATGCCGATCCGAAGCTTGCGCTGATCCGCTCCTTGGTCGAATTCTTTACCGGCCGACAGGTGAAGATCTTCGACGCGGGACAGCTCGCGGCGGCGCAGCCCAATGCGGAGTCATCCGCAGCGCCCGGCGGCGCGGGCGCTGCGACCAACCAGGACGGGCCCGCTGCGCTCAGTGTTCGTTACGAGCAGCACACCTCATACAGCGAGACCGAGCGGACCGCGTTCACCGCCAAGGGCAGCGTCCGGACGGCCGACGGGCGCGAGATCGCCTTCGACCTGTCGCTGACGATGGCGCGGTCCTACCATGAGGAGAGCAGTGTCAGCATGGTCTTGGAGACGGCGGCGCAGCGCAAGGACCCGCTGGTACTGAACTACGCCGGCACGGCGGCGACATTGACGGACACCCGCTTCTCCTTCGACATCGACGGCGACGGGAGCACCGAGCGCATCGCCTCCGTCGCCGCGGGTAGTGGCTACCTGATGATCGATCGCGACGGCAACGGCCGCGCGACCAACGGCGCCGAGTTGTTCGGTGCCGCCACCGGCAACGGCTTCACGGAGCTCGCGGCGCTCGACGACGACGCAAACGGCTGGATCGATGAGGGCGATGCCGGGTTCGACGAACTCCGCGTGTGGACCCGTGATGGGCAAGGAACGGACCGGCTACAGACTCTGGACGATCTCGGCGTTGGGGCCATCGCGCTGGCCCATGTCGAGACCCCGTTCGACCTCAAGACGACGGCCAACGAGACGCTCGGTCAGGTCCGCGCCTCGGGCATCTTCCTGCGCGAGACCGGCACGGTTGGTACGGTGCAGCAGATCGACTTGACCGTCTGACGCGGCTGACCATTCCGACCCGCGGATCGACGGTACCGGCGGCACCTTCAAGACGACCAAAGATCTCGTCGAGAAGCCCCTGCACGACTACACCATCGCCCGCGCTATGGAGGACCGCAACGTGCTGCGTTAAGCCTCAAGGCAAACCAGAGGGCAAGCCCGCCGCTGCCCCACCGGCCGCCGACGCCATCCCGAGCTCGGCCCCGGCCAAGGGCACCAACCCCAAGCCCTGCCTCCAGCCCATCCAGGCGCTCGGCCAGCGCGCCGTAACAGATCAAGATTCCGGCTCGCCGGGTGCGTCGTCAGGCCATCCTGGCCTGACACCGTCAGGGCTGGAAGCCCTGACGACGCACACCGCTGGCCGGGATTATGATCAAGGCCCCCGAACTCCGACCCTGATAGCGCGCGCTCGCGCTTTGGCCGTTCGTTAGCCGCCTTGATTCATATGCCGAGCAACAAGTTCTCGAACGGCCGGCACTAATTCTGTGGGAATTTCGATAAAAGTTTGACCAGTCGCCAAAAATGCTGCTTCATCTTCAGCGAGAGATTCTTCTTCCGTTTGATTCTCGTAATGCGCTAGCACGCTGGTCACGCGTTTAGTATCCCAACCTGGAGGAAAAATGTTTTCTTTCATTTCGGTTTTCTCCGGTGTCGTCTCCGGAATGCTGCCAACGGTTTACCCTTCAGTTCATAAGCTGTGATAACAAAGACGCTTTCTGGGACTGGGTCGGGTATGTATATGACCCGCAGAAATCTTCCGGACAATGTTCGCCCCAGGGCCACCCTTGAACCGTCTTTACCCGGCCGATCTTCTGCCGCATGGATCAACACTTCTTCGACTTCATCTTCACTGACCCGATGCTCATAGATGTGCGGGACATCGGTTTTCGGATCAATGAAAAAACGTATGTTCACGAACCGATGTATCCATGTTTGCGGCTAACGTGCAGCCTAAAGCGGCGCGCGCCCTCACGGCGCCTGCAAACTGCACGAACCCCGATGGCGCGCGCTCAAGTTTAGGCGAAGGTTAGGCTTTCATTTGTTTCATAATTGAGCCTGGCCCCTTATCCATTGCCGCGCCCGCACGGAGCCTGCGAATTAGCATAACGCCCGTGGCGCGCGCTCGGCTTTGAGCCTAAGGTTAGCTCTTGGGTTTCATAATTGAGCCCCTTTTGCCCTCGGATTTCTATTATAGAACTCGCGACGGTAACCGGGCGGTCCCGCTGGCCCGCTTGTTAGAGCATCTATAGCCCCATACCAAACGACTCATATACGGCCTTCGCCTTATTAAAGATATCAGAGCCAATTTCGGTGAAAGAAACCAATTGCTTTGCCTTGTTGAGCCATTTTTCAATCAAATCTTCGTTTGGTTTCTCTTCGTCCGATAGTTCTTCCTTAATGTTCTTGATCTGTCGGATTACATCTTTGTATGTATCGCTGTCTTTGCTCGCCTCAAGGCATCCGAGCAATGCGTCTAGTTTCTCAATCTGTCGCGACTTCTCGGAGAATGTAGAGCCGATTGTGACATTCCGTCCTTCAATCAGGTTTTGCTGATTATCGCCCTGACTTACGTTCGCAGAATTATTTGCAATGTACCTTCTCTGATCCATTTCAGTAGCCCCGCTGTTGGAGATATGAAAAATCGGGTTCGCGTGCGAAAATCCCGAAACCGGCAGTTTCTCAAAAAATCTTGGCTCATGAGGCCAAGTGTGTGAGGCTTTATTAATTTGGAATAATAGACGATAATGAAATACCGCACAGCACATAATTATCTTTTTGGACTGATATGCTCATTTTTTCCGTCATCGAGTTAATGGACGA
>NZ_CAIZIZ010000548.1 GCF_903933125.1 uncultured Lamprocystis sp.
GCTGCGCTTATCCACCCTACAAAACCAGCTCCGTTGTAGGGTGGATAAGGCGCGCCGCTCGGTCTCAGGGACTCGGCACGGCGGTCGCGCGCGCCGCATCCACCAGAGGTCGCGCGGTGCCGCCCAAATTTGGAATTGCTGGCGGTTGAGCCGCCGCTGGTTAAAGCCTTCGTACCTGATATCCAGACAATCCCTTGATGTAGGGGCGGGTTTGAAACCCGCCCCTCCGTTCGGTTATCACGTCCGGTAGCTACACTTGTTCCACGGCATCAACCACAGCAGGGCATCAGAATGAAGATGAAGACGACATGGGTCCTGTCAGGCGCTCTGGCGATCGTCCTGGCAACGCCGACGGCTTGGGCGAAAGCGCCGCTCCCGGCCGACGCCGCGCCGCCGGATCAGACCGGCGCCTGGCTCAGCGCTGACCAAGACGCCCTGCGGGACGCGCACCGGCGATTGGGTGAACCGGCCGCTGGTGGAAACGACACCTTGCCATTGCTGCCATTGCTGCCATTGCTGCCGGTGATCGCCGAGTTCCAGGCATTGATCGAAAACGACCCGGAACTCACCATGCTGTTTACGCAAATGTTCGAGCAGATACCGCGTGAACCGCCCTACCTGACCGATCCCACGGGTCAGCCGACGGTGCGCGATGTCCGCGAGATGCTGCAACTGATGAACCGTATCCTGACCCAGGCCCCGGAATTCAACAAGACCGGACTGGTCGGTTTTCCGCTCAACGCCATTGTCAACTGGGCCATGGGCACGCCGGCCGGCGCGACGGCCTTCCTAAACCCGAAGGTCAACCATCAACTCAAGAAAATCCTGGATCAGTGGGCGGTGTTCCTGCGCTCACCGGATTCGCGGGCGGTGCTGAACGATGATCCCGAGACGGGCTGGTTCGGACGCGATGCGCGCAAGGCCATGCCGACCTTTGCCGAGGATTTCGTCTCGCACCCGAAACTGCCCTACCATGGCTTCGCGTCATGGGACGACTTTTTCACCCGCGTCTTTCGTGAGGGTCGCCGCCCCGTAGCGCATCCCGAGGATAATCGCGTGATCGCCAATGCCTGCGAGTCGGCACCCTACCGGTTGGCAACCAAGGTGCAGTTACGCGACCGGTTCTGGATCAAAGACCAGCCCTATTCGCTCGCGCTGATGCTGGCGGGTGATCCGCTCGCCGCCCAGTTCGCGGGTGGCACCGTCTATCAGGGCTTTCTGAGCGCATTGAGTTACCACCGGTGGCACGCGCCGGTCAGCGGGCGGATCATCAAGACCCGCGTCATCGACGGATCCTATTATGCCGCGGCCCAAGCGGCCGGCTTCGATCCCGCCAGTCCCAACGAATCGCAGGGGTACATTACGCAGGTGGCATCACGCGCCCTGATCTTCATCCAGGCCGACAATCCCGACATCGGCCTGATGGCCGTGATGTTCGTCGGCATGGCGGAGGTCTCGTCCAATGAGATCACCGTTTATGAAGGCCAGCATGTCACGAAGGGCGATCAACTCGGCATGTTCCATTTCGGCGGCTCGACCCATACGCTGATCTTCCGGCCGCAGGTCGATCTGGAGTTCGATCTGCACGGCCAGACACCGGGCCTGCATGCCAACAACATTCCCGTGCGCGCGCGGATTGCGACGGTGCGGGCACCCGGCGCCGAGTAAGCATCAGCCCGGCCATGGCCGCCCTAGGGATCACCCTCCCCCTGCTGCTGGCCGCACTCGGGGTTGTGCTGCCCGGCTGGCTGCTCCTGACCCGGAGCGGGCGTCAGTCGCTCGCGATCACCTGGATCGGCCTCGCCACGGTCCCCGAGCGGCTGGGCGCCACCTCGGTGGTGGTGGGCATCGCCGGGGTGGTGGGTGTGCTGGTCGCCTTGCAGGCGATGGCGGCGGGGTTCGCGGCCACGCTGGAGGCGGCCAGGCGCGACGACACCGTCCTGGTGTTGCGGGCCGGGGCCAATGCCGAGTTGTCCTCGGCACTCGATCGGCCGGCGGTCACGCTCATCATGCAGGCGCCGGGAATCGCCCGCGATGCCCGCGATGTTCTCATCGCCTCGGCCGAAATCGTCGTGGTGGCCAATGTCGCCAAGCGCACCACCGGGACCGATGCGAATCTTGAGATTCGCGGTGTCGGCCCGGACGTCTGGGGACTGCGCCCGCAGGTCCGGATTGCGAGCGGCCGGCGCTTCACCCCCGGTCGACGGGAATTGATCGTCGGCGTCTTCGCCTCGGGCGACACCCATGAGTCGGAGGTGTGGGGCGATGCCGAGTCGCTGATGGCAGCCTATCGACGCAATGGGTTTCAGTCGGTCACGGCGCGCTTGACGACACCGGCGGCCATTGAGCATCTGCGCGCGGCACTGGCAGCCGACCCACGGTTGCGGGTCGACGTGGAGACTACGCGCGCCTACTAGAGCAAACAGTCGGAACGCCTCACCCGGATCATCCGCGGCATCGGCACCGGGGTGGCGGTCATCATGGCGCTGGGTGCCGTCTTCGGCGCACTCAACACCATGTATGCGGCCGTCGCCGCGCGGGCGCGCGAGATTGCGACATTGCGTGCCCTGGGATTCACGGCGGTCCCGGTGGTGGTCGCGGTGATGCTGGAAACCATGATGCTGGCGCTGGCCGGCGGGGTCTTGGGCGCCGGCATCGCCTGGACCTTGTTCAACGGCTACGCGGTCTCCACCCTCGGGTCGAATTTTAGTCAAGTCGTGTTTGAATTTCAGGTCACTCCGGCACTCATGCTCCACGGCCTGCTGTGGGCGCTGGGCATTGGCTTTATCGGCGGGCTCTTCCCGGCGCTGCGGGCCGCAACCCTGGCCGTCACCGCGGCGCTGCGCGAGTCCTGATCCGAAGACAATTCATCACTGATCCGAGCCTCGGAAGTACGCACATGTCACAAGAACCCGCGTTGGATCTGTTGCTGTGTGATCCACAATCTGTCATGAAGGTGCTGGATGCCGGCGCCATTGGCCTGTGGGAGTATCACCACCGCGACGGCGAGCCGCGCTGGTGCGCGCGGGTGGCGGCGATACTCGGTCGATGTGACACGGCGCGTCCCAGTGACGGCTGGTTCGACTTAGTCCATCCGGAGGATCGGTCGCAGTTGCGGGGCTGGATGGAGGCCGCGTTGGTGACTGACGCGCCGGTGATCGAGGCGCAATTCCGCGTCCAGCATCAAGACGGCGAATGGCGTTGGCTGCGTGGCCGCGGCCGCGTCATCGAACGTGATACCGCTGGCACACCGCTGCGTACCGCCGGCACCCTGTGCGATATCACCGAGCAAAAACGCGCTGAACGCGAGAATCAGCAGCTCAATCGCGAACGCTGGGAACGCCTTGTCCGACAGCGCGCCGAGTTGGATGCGCATACCCGCAAATTGCGTGAGCGCGAGGACCAACTCCACGAGGCCATGGCGGCATCCAACATCGGACTATGGGATTGGAACCTGCAAACCGGTGAGGTCGATCTGGATTCCATCCACGCATTGCTGGATGACGATCCCGGCGAACCGGCTCCGAGCGTGTTGCCGAGGTGGCAGGATCTGCTGCACGCCGATGATGCGGATACCGCGGTGGACGTGGCCGAACGCCAGTTGCGGGACACCGGTCGTTGCGAAGTGGAATGTCGACAGCGCGTCGGCGACGCGGGTCATCGCTGGATGCTTTGGCGTGGCAAGGTGGTCGCGCGCGATGCGCTGGGCGCACCGGTGCGGGCGATCGGCACCTTCATGGATATCGATGCGCGCAAGCACACCGGAGATCTGAATCGGCGGTTGGCCACCATCATCGAGGCCAGCACCGACCTGATTGCGAGCGGCACCCTGACCGGTCAGATCGACTATCTCAATCAAGCCGGACGTGCCCTCCTGGGAATTGGTGCACTCGACGATCTGGGGCAGATGCGTATCGAAGACTGCTTCCCAAGCTGGGCCTACCAACGGGTCATTTCCGAAGGCCTCACCACGGCCAGGAGATGCGGCCAATGGCTCGGCGATACCGCGCTGCTGCGCTACGATGGGATAGAGGTTCCGGTATCGCAACTCGTCATGGTGCACCGCAGCGATGAGACTGGCGATATTGAGTTCATCACGACCATTTGCCGCGATCTCTCGGATCGACTGCAGGCGCAGGCAGCCCTGCAGCAACTGCAGCAGGAGCAGGAACTCATTCTGGATACCCTGCCGGCACTGATCTGGTACAAGGACACGACCAATCGCATCCTGCTCGCCAATCAAGCGGTTGCCGACTCACTTGGGCTGCCGAAGGCGCAGATCGCGGGCCGCAATTCAGCCGAGCTGTATCCGGCGGAGGCTGATCGCTACTATCAGGACGACCTCATTGTCATCCAGACCGGCACACCGCGTCTCGGGATCGAAGAACCCCACCGACTGCCGTCCGGCGAGCAACGCTGGATCCGCACCGACAAAGTGCCGCTGAAGGACGCCTCAGGTCGGGTGCTGCGCATTCTGGTGATGGCGCTCGACATCACCCGACAAAAAGCGGTCGAGGCTGCACTGCGCATCAGCCAGGAGGACCTGCAACGGGCGCAAGCCGTGGCCAAGATCGGGAGTTGGCGGCTGGACGTTCAGCGTAACGTGCTCACCTGGTCGGTGGAAGCTCATCGCATCTTCGGCATTCCAGTCGGCACGCCGCTGACCTATGAAACCTTTCTGAGCACCGTCCATCCAGAGGATCAGACGGCGGTCAACCAAGCCTGGCTGGCGGCGCTTCAAGGGGAGCCCTACGACATCGAGCATCGGGTCATCGTGGACGGTCAGATCAAATGGGTTCAGGAGAAAGCGGAGCTGGAGTTCAGCGACGGCGGAAAACTCCTGGGCGGCTTCGGCACCTCCCAGGACATCACCGAGCGCAAACAGATCGACGAGGCACTGCGCGATGCCGACCGCCGCAAGGATGAGTTCCTCGCCGTCCTGGCGCATGAACTGCGCAATCCGCTCGCACCGATTCAAAGCGCGACCGACATTCTCGCATGCTCGGCCGACGATGGCGCCGCGGTGACCTGGTGTAGCGAACTGATTGAGCGCCAGGTCCAACATCTGACCCGACTGGTCGACGATCTGTTCGACATCGCCCGAATCAGCAGCGGCAAGATTCAACTCCATCAGGAATCGCTCGCCGTTGCGGACATCGTCCAACGGGCAGCGGAGACCAGCCGGCCGCTGATCGCGGCACGCCGACACGAGCTGTTCCTGCACCTCCCCGCGGAGCCGCTGGGCGTGAAGGGCGATTTGATCCGGTTGGCTCAGGTGATTTCGAATCTGCTCAACAATGCCGCCAAGTACACCGAACCCGGCGGGCGCATCGATCTCAGCGTTCAACAGGAGGACGACACCATCGTGCTCCGGGTCAGGGACACGGGCATCGGCATCCCGCCGACCATGCTCGATCGCGTCTTCGACATGTTCGCCCAAGTCAACCGGTCGCGGGAACAGTCCCCCGGTGGACTCGGTATCGGACTGAATATCGTCAAACAACTCATCGCCTTGCATGGGGGTACCATCGCCGTGCAGAGCGCGGGTGAGGGCGCGGGCGCCGAGTTCATCATCCGTTTACCGCGCGTCAGCGTGCCGAGTCCGGTGTCGGCACCTGGTCAGAGCGCACCGACCACGCGCCCGGTACGCCGTCGGATTCTGGTCGCGGATGACGATGTCGATGTCGCAGACAGCCTGACGCTGTTGCTCGACATCCTCGGGCATGAGGTGCGAACCGCCAGGGACGGCATGGAAGCGCTTGAGATCGCGGCGCAGTTCAAACCCGAGTTGATCCTGATGGACCTGGGCATGCCGCGATTGAATGGCTATGACGCCTGTCGGCGCCTGCGCACCGATCCGGCCGGCGCCGGCGCGGTCATCGTGGCTCTGACCGGCTGGGGTCAGGACCGGCACCACCAGGCCACCGCCGCGGCCGGCTTTGATCTACATCTCGTCAAGCCCGTCGGCCTCGCCGAATTGCAGGGATTGATCGATCGCTTATCCGGAACACGCGGGGAATCGGAGTGAGCCCGTCGCTCAGTCGCTCCGGCCGCAAGTAAACCGGAGGTCGAGACTTTACGGTGAAACTCGCGTAGCGACCCGGTGGGAGCGGCGTCCCGCCGCGACGGGTTCGGCGCGTAGCCGCTTAGGCTTGCCACGGTCCCGAGCTGGGACTATGCTGCATCTCCAATGCGCATCATTGCCCTATCCACCCTCAAGGCATTCTGGGACGGCTCACCCGCCTACCTGGATGCGCGAGAACCCGGTCTTGCCTGGTACCGATCAGCGTGCCGTGCCAATTGGTCGACTCCGGTCGATGTCAAGGCGGCCTTCCGCAATGCCAGCATCCTCAAGGACGGACGCGTGGTGTTCAATCTCGCCGGCAACAAGTACCGCCTAGTCGTCTGGATCAACTACCCGTATCGCGTGGTATACATCCGATTCATCGGCACCCATGCACAGTACGACGCCATCAATGCGCAAACAATCTGATCCGTAACGCCATGGATATCAAGCTTATCAAGACCGATGCCGACTATCGGGCGGCCCTGACCGAAATCGAAACGCTGATGGGGGCGACCCTCGACAGCCCGGAGGGCGAGCGGCTGGACCTGCTTGTCACCTTGGTTGAAGCCTATGAGCGGCACCACTACCCCATGGACCTGCCGGACCCGGTGGAGGCCATCCGCTTTGAAATGGAACAGAAGGGGCTCACGCCGAAAGACCTGGAGCCCATGATCGGACGCTCCAATCGGGTCTACGAAATCCTGAACCGCAAGCGCCCCCTGACGTTGAAAATGATCTGGCGCTTGCACCGGGATCTGGGTATTCCAGCGGAAAGCTTGATCAAACCGCCGCATAAGCCTGCCTCCCTATGATTACGAGGTAAACCATGGTAGCGATTGAAAGCAAAATCGGAAGGCGCGTTACTTCCATGGGTTAGCGAATTAAACACCAGTGTCGGGAACGCACCGCACCGCGAATAGATAGCTGGTGCGGTTCGCAACCTCACCGCACCCTACATTGAGACTCGGTGGCCGGAATGATATTCAAGGCCAAAGCGCATGACCTTCAGGCCCGCCGCCAGGTGGTCCCAGCCGGGCCGTCTTCCAGCACGATCCCGGCGGCGGCCAGCGCGTCGCGGATGCGGTCGGCCTCGGCCCAGTTCCTAGCCTGGCGGGCTTCAATGCGCGCGGCGATCTGTGCCTCGACGAACGCGTCGCTCCCCTCGCCCTCCTGCGCTGAGCCACCGGCGCCGCGCAGATACCCCTGCGCATCCCCCTGAACCAGCCCAAGCACCGCCCCCATTGAACGCAGTTCCGCCCCCAAACCCGCGGCCGCCGCTTCATCCTGGGGTCGCACCCGATTGATCTCGCGCACCAGATCGAACAGCACGGCCAGGGCCACCGGCGTATTGAAGTCGTCGTCCATGGCGGCGCTGAAGCGAGTCCGGAAGGCCTCGCCGCCCGCCGGCGCGGCGGACGGCAGGCCGCGCAGGGCGGTGTAGAAGCGGGTCAGGGCCGCCCGGGCATTGGTCAGGTGCTCCTCGTCATAGTTGAGCGGGCTGCGGTAATGGCTGGTGAGAATGAAATAGCGCACCTCTTCCGGCCGATAACGCGCCAGAATCTCTCGCACGGTGAAGAAGTTGCCCAGCGACTTGGACATCTTCTCCTCGTTCACCCGCACGAAACCATTGTGCATCCACACCTCGACGAAGGGCTCGCCGGTCGCCCCCTCGGACTGGGCGATCTCGTTCTCGTGATGGGGAAACTGCAGATCGGCCCCGCCGCCATGGATGTCGAAGTGATTGCCCAGGCAGCAGGTCGACATGGCCGAGCACTCGATATGCCAGCCGGGGCGGCCCGCTCCCCAGGGTGCGTCCCAGGCGGGCTCGCCGGGCTTGGCCGCCTTCCACAGGGCGAAGTCGAGTGGGTCGCGCTTTGCCTCTTCGACTTCCACCCGCGCCCCGGCCCGCAGATCGGCCGGATCCTTGCCGGACAGTCGGCCGTAGCCGGGAAAGGCGCCGACCGCAAAGTACACGTCCCCATTGGCCGCGGTGTACGCGAGTCCGCGCGCGATCAGGGTCGCGATCATGTCGAGGATCTCGGGGATGTGCGCGGTGGCGCGTGGCTCCGCGTCCGGCGACAGGCAACCCAGGGCCGCCGCGTCCTCGTGCATCGCCGCGATAAAGCGCGCCGTGAGCGCATCGAAGGGCTCACCGCGCTCCTCGGCGCGACGGATGATCTTGTCGTCGATATCCGTGATGTTGCGGACATAGGTGACCGGATAACCCAGGGCACGCAGGTAGCGGTACACCACATCGAAGACCACCATGACCCGGGCATGGCCCAGGTGGCAGAGGTCATACACCGTCATGCCGCACACGTACATGCCCACCCGACCGGGATCAAGCGGGATGAAAGGGGCTTTCGCACGCGTCAGGCTATTGTAAATCTCAAGCATTTCAGAAGTATCCGACAAAGCCGATCAAGGATGGGCGGTAGTTTGCGCCACATGGTAACAAAGCCGGATCGGTCCGATTCGGGAGAATCCACCGACGCCGGCCGCGGGGGACGCGCGACGATCGGGCTTTTCCGCCCCGCGCAAAGCACTTAACATGCTGCGCAAGATCGCGGCCGCAGTCGCTGCCGCGCCAACACACACCGCCCTCGGGGCGCTACTGGAGACCGCATGATCAAACTGACGACCAGCCGCGGCGACATCCTGATCGAACTGGATGACGCAAAGGCTCCCGCCACCTGCGCCAACTTCGAACGTTATGTCCGCGACGGACAGTACGACGGCACCCTGTTCCATCGGGTGATCGATGGGTTCATGATTCAGGGCGGCGGCGTCCAGGCCGACTTCACACCGAAGCCGACCCGCCCCCCGATCCTAAACGAGGCCAACAACGGGCTCAAGAATCTGATCGGCACCATTGCCATGGCCCGCACCATGGACCCCCATTCGGCCAGTTCCCAGTTCTTCATCAACGTCGCGGACAACGCCTTTCTGGACTATCCGGGCCAGGACGGTTGGGGCTACTGCGTGTTCGGCCGGGTAGTCGACGGCATGGAGGTGGTCAACGCGATCAAAGGTGTCAAGACCGGCAGTCGTCATGGTCATCAGGACGTCCCCGCGGAGGACATCGCGATCACGCGCGCCGAGGTCATCGACGCGCCGTCATGAGCAACGCCGCGTTCCGGCCGCCGCCGCGAACAGCCGACCGGCAGTCGCTGCCGGAGGGCGCCGAGACGCTGTTCTTCGCCGACCTGCATCTGGCGCCGGAACGCCCGGAGACCATCCGCCTGTTCCTGAGTTTCCTGGCCGGGCGCGCACGCCAGGCCGCACGGATCTACCTGCTGGGCGACCTGTTCGACGCCTGGATCGGCGACGACGACGACACCCCGCCGTTCCCGGAGATCCGGGCGGCCCTGCGCCGACTCACCGCCGGCGGGACAGCCTGTGCCCTGCTGCGCGGCAACCGGGACTTCCTGCTCGGCCGCGCCTTCTGCCGCGACACCGGCTGCACCCTGCTGGGCGATCCAGCCCTGGTCGAGATCGACGGGGCTAGAGTCCTTTTAATGCACGGCGATCTTCTGTGCACCGATGATATCGACTACCTGCGGTTCCGCCGTCGGGTCCGCAACCCCCTGGTGCAGCGCTTGTTTCTCTGGCGAAGCCTGAGCAAACGGCGGGCCGTTGCGAACGACACGCGGCGCCTCAGTGCTGCGGCCATGGCCGCCAAAACCGTGGCGATCATGGACGCCAACCCCGCTGCCGTTCGCGCGTACCTGAGCCGCTATCGTGCGACTCACCTGATTCACGGACACACCCATCGCCCGGCCGACCATGAACTGACCGTCAATGGTCAGCCGGCGCGCCGCACCGTACTCGCCGACTGGCACCCCGACCGCGGCGAGGTGTTGGTCCATCGCGGCGGGGTCTGGGAGCGCGAGGCCGTTCTCCCCCATACATAAGGTCGCCCACACCATCTCGAACAGCAAGTCATCGATCACCTCCGGGTGGACCTCGACCCAGCCGTTGAGGGTGTCCGGCAGGGTAAAGACCAGATG
Source organism: uncultured Lamprocystis sp. (assembly GCF_903933125.1). GTDB lineage: Bacteria > Pseudomonadota > Gammaproteobacteria > Chromatiales > Chromatiaceae > Thiodictyon. Next base: position 10,078 of record NZ_CAIZIZ010000548.1, read on the forward strand.
GTGATCGATCACCGGCAGTACCGCCGCACGCCGGCGTTCGCGCCAATCCGCCGACGCCCGGCGCTGACAGCGCGACAGTGCTGGGGCGAGATACCCAAACCGAGCAATTGCCGCCACCAAGGGAGATTTCGAGGGCGGCGGGGTCAGTTCTCGCGTCTCGCGGTCGGACGGTTCCGGCTTGTCGGCGAGCATGCGCACAACCGCTCGTTCTCAGCCAAGGCTTCCTCCTTGGCGGCCCGCTCCTGCCCTGCCTCCGCCCGCGCCTGCTCGACCTCCGCGCGCAGGTCGTCGAATTCAAGTTGGATGCTCTGCTGTTCGCGCAGAGAGTCCTGCCGCGCCTGGTAGGCATGGTAGGCGTGCTCTTTCTCGGAGAAGGCCTTCAGGGTGTTCATGGCTCGCCTCGTTTCTTGGGTCTGCATCCAGGCCGGCAGGGCGTCCGCGTCCAGTTGGACCTCGACCTGATACAACTGTCCGGTCGCGTCGCGGGCCTTGACGTCGACCACGGTGAGCTTGTCGTCGAGGAA
>NZ_CAIZIZ010000549.1 GCF_903933125.1 uncultured Lamprocystis sp.
CCGTCTCTATCAGGCCGAAATCCAACTCCGGAAATGAGGCAAGCCATGACGACCTTGAAAGCCTTCTCCGACAAAGAACGCGCCTATCATGTCTATCAGGCCCGGCAGGACTTCCTGCGCCAACAGCGCTCGATCCAACGCGAACTCGACGACGAACGGGCGGCACGCGCGGCCGAGCGGCAAGCAAAAGAAGCCGCCTTGCAAGCGCAAGAGGCCGAGCGCCAAGCCAAGGAAGCCGCCCTGCAAGCCCAGCAGGCCGCCCTGCAAGCGCGCGAGGTCGAGCGTCAAGCCAAGGAAGCCGCCCTCGCCGAGATCGAGCGGCTCAAAGCGCTGCTGCACGATCGCGACCGCCCCGCCGACGCCTGAAAACCGGTTCCTCGTGGAAGCGGCCTCCGGCCGCGATGGGCGCCGCGATGAATGCCGGCTATCAATCCAAGTTCCTCACCCGTGGTCCTATCGGGTACAGCGCTACCCGTGTTCGACTATTCGACCCCGGATTTCGCCGTTTTTCGACCATTTCGACCTCGGCGACAGCGCCCGCAACGCCTCCTCATAGCGGACGCTTCCGGTACTCGTCGTAAAGTAGTCGGAGGTCGCGTGGACTGAGCTTCACGCCGCGTCTTGAGCAACTGCAGATCTAAGGCGCTGATGGATCGGGCGCGTCATGCAATTACGATCGCTCACCGATGTTCCTCAGATCTCTGTTCTGATGTGGGTGTCTTATCGTGTGCCTTCGCTCACGCAAGAGCGCGTAACCTGCCACCCACGAGCCGACGCTTTAGTATGCCAAGCAGGAAATGGCTTAGTTCCATGTAATCCCGTGGCACGAACTGCAAACTATTCCACGGCCGGCAGTTGCCCTCGCCGAAACTCCACACTCCGGTAGTCCACGCAGTCTCGTCACGCAGTGGCGACAGGGCATCTACAAAATCGATGGCTTTGCTGATGCCGTAAGCGCCGTGTAGATACTCCATGACGTACCCCATGGAGATGATCCCGACGCCATGAACCAATCGAGACGTTCTCGGCGTATGACTCCTCCAGGCCTCGTTGAAAGCGAGTTGCACGGCCCGAAAGAACTCGCTGATCAGTTCAAACGCAGCGTCTTCGCCGCTTTGCTGCTCCGCCACTCGCCGTAGTGCGCCGTCGCGCAGGGAGGCCATGATGAGTTTCTGCATCACGGTGTCTTGAATGATGCCCGCGGGATTGGTGTGTTGTCTGATCTGCCCGTACAAAGAGGACTGTTCATCAAAGTTAAGACGCTCGGTAAAGCGTGCTGCGCTTGCTCGGGACGAGAGTCGGCCAGGCAATCCTTCGACGGTTGGCAGCAGTTCGTAGATCAAAGATTTCGGCAGGGGCCTGGTGTTGTTGATCAGGATGAACTGTTTGCGCAGCTCATCCTCACCATTACACAGGATAGCCGACACGAACACCTCGAAATGGCGGTCCTGCAGCCCTTCCAATGCACACAAGCGCTGTTGTCCATCCACGACAACCCCAGGGGGGCCATCAGCACAATCGATGTGAACGGTCCCGCATCCACTATCCGACTGTACCCGCACATTTCCCGTGAAAGCAACCACGATGCTGTTGGGTAACACTGCGTCGTCGCCCGCGAGGTAAGCCCTGATTTCTTTGATGTGGGCAGCAACCTGAGGACGTTGAAAGCCGTGCAGTGTACCATCCGTTCGCCGCCCAATGCGCTGGATCGCCGCGAACTGCAAGACGTCTTTCGCGGGGGCGCAGAACGCAAATACCGGGAATGCTGCGCCTTGTCGCAGGGGGTGATCGGGGTCCAGAAACCTGCGGCATCCTTCTCCACCGCGACCAACTGCAGCGCATCGGGCAGGAAGCCCAAGGCGGCACCGCAGTGATTGCAGCGCCAGTTCTCGAAATAGACGGCCTGGCCGCAGGACTGACAGGCAAAAGTGCGCATCGTTGGGGCACTCCGGTGGTTGAGGTGCGCGCAAGGGGCGGATAGGTGTCACTGATCAGTTCAAAAGCGGCGTCCTTGAGAGTCTATAGCTCGCTCATGGCTCCAACCTGCTCCGCCCGTGCGGGAGAATTGCCGCAATCATTGCCCGGTCGGCACCACCGCGACCGAGCCGAACTGACGAAAGTGAGCGTCGAAGGCGAACCAGGCGCGGTGGCATCAGGGCCTGGTCTTCAAGGCGCTGTTATGCGGGTGCTTGCTCATCTGAAATCCGATCCGCGGCGTCAGTCCATCCACTGGGGACTGCTCGCCCTGAGCGTGCCGGGAGTCGCTCGCCGACCTCGATGCCCAAGTGACGGACTGTGCTCTCCAGCTTGGCACGAGCGGGCGGACATCAGACATGGGGTGTCTCCCCCACGGGATCCTGATAGAGGTGACACCGGTTCTTGCCCGTCTGCTTCGCCTGATACATGGCTTGATCGGCCTGGCGCAGCAACTGATCGCCATCCACCTCATTGGCCTGCGGATAGAGCGTGATCCCCAAGCTGGCGGTGACCTGCAGTCGCAGGGCGCCCACCCGTACCGGCGCCAGGGCAGTGGCGAGCAGGCGCGTGCTCACCGCCGAGCAGCAGTCGGCCTCGGTCAGATCGACCAGCAAGGCGACGAACTCGTCGCCCCCCAGGCGCGCCAGCGTATCGACCGCACGCAGACTCTGCTGCATCCGGTGCGCCACGGCCTGTAACAATTGGTCGCCCACGGCGTGGCCGTGCGCGTCATTGATGGCCTTGAACCCGTCGAGGTCGAGATACACGACCGCGAGCCGTTGGCCGGTGCGCCGGGCGCGTGCCATGGCCTGACCCAGGCGGTCGCTCAGCAGGAGCCGGTTCGGCAACCCGGTCAGGACATCGTGATGCACCAGGTGCTCGAGTTGATGCTGGTACGTTTTGAGGGCCGAGACATCCCGAGTGGTGCCAATCAGGCGGCGCGGGGTGCCGCTCGGGTTCCGCATCACCTGACCGAGCGAATGGAGCCAATGCAAGGACCCGTCGGGCCAGACCACCCGGTAGACCTTGTCGAAGGCCACCCCCTTGCGCACCGTGCGCCCCAGGCTGGTGAGGCAGCCGTGCCAATCCTGGGGATGAACTACGTCGCGTACCGCGCGGAGCATCACGCTCCGCTGGGTGGGGGGAAGCCCCAGCAAGGCGGCGTGCCGCTCCGACCAGGCCACCGCCCCGGTCGCGAGGTCGCAATCCCACAGGCCCATCGCGCCGGCCTCCAGAGCGATTTCCAACTGCTGCTTGCTTGCCCGCAGGGCCTGTTCGCGTTGGCGCAACTGCACATGCAGCCCGACCCGCAGCGCGACCACCGTCGGATCGAGCGGTTTGTGAATGAAATCCACCGCCTCATGCGCCAGCGCCTGGGTTTCAGTCTGGGCATCGATGCGCGCCGTGATGAAGATGACCGGGATGTCCGCCGTGAGGGGGTCAGCCTTGAGCGCCGCGCACACCGCATAGCCGTCCATCCCCGGCATCATGACATCGAGCAGGATCAGGTCCGGCGCGGGGACGCGGCGCGCCAGGGCGAGGGCATCCGATCCGTTGGTGGCCATTTCGACGGCGAAGTTGAGGTCGAGCGCGGTGGCCAACACCTTCAGGTTGACCGGCTGATCATCCACGATCAAGACGAGCGGGCGGGCCTCAGGCATGCGGTTCTCCGGGCGCCGGATCGGCGGCACCGAGCACGGCGAGGAGCCGCTCGGCCGCCGGGTAATCGATCTGGTCGAGCGCCGCGCGCAGGGCCTGGCAGGTGGACTGCGCAGACGCCGGGAGGGCGGCCCGCAGTGCCGTGAGCATGGCGGGAGAGACGAACCGCCGTTGCGCCACCAAGGGGCGAAGCTTGCCCAGCAGACGCCCCACCTCGTCGGGATTCCCCACGGCATTCGCGGGCTCCGCCGCGCCGGGCAGCGGCAGGTGGGCGATCTGCGCCAAGGCTTGCGCATGGCACTCACGCAGGCGCGCCAGCGCCTCGATCCGCTGGGGGCCGTCCGCGTGCAACGCCGCCTCGAGGCGTGCGGCCGCATCCTGGAGCGCGCGCGCCCCCACGGTACCGGCGACCCCCTTGAGGCGATGGGCGGCCTGTGCGGCGGCGGCCGGATCGCCGGACTCCAGGGCCGCGGCGATGGCGTCGGCGTCGCCCCGGACCGACTCGGCGAATTGGTGCAGGAGGGCGCACAGGTCATCCTCGCCTGCCGCGATCTGCCGGAGTCGGCTCAGATCGAAACCGGGAAGTGCGCCCGCGCCCGCCGGTTCACGGGACATCTGGGGAAACCGGGGCATCCCCTCCACCGGGCCCGCCGCCGGGAGCCAGTGTTCGAGTGTGGCCGTCAAGGCATCGAGCGTCACCGGCTTGGTCAGCAGGTCCGTCATGCCGGCGGCGCGCATCCGCTCCCGCTCCGGCTCCGTGACCCCAGCGGTCAGGGCGATCACCGGCAGCGCGGCCCAGGCCGGATTGTCCCGAATCCGTTGGGTCGCCGTCAGGCCATCCAACTCGGGCATCTGGATGTCCATCAGGACCGCGTCGAAAGACGCCTCGGCCAGACGCGCCAGGGCCTCGCCACCATGGTTGGCCAGGGTGACCTGGGCGCCCAGTAGGCGCAGCATGTCGCCGATCACCCGCTGGTTGAGGGGCTGATCCTCAGCGACCAGGATCCGTGTCCCGACTAGGGTGGGCGCCGGCCGGAGAGTCCCCACGGTTGCGATACCAGGGACTACCGCTGCTACCCCCAGATCGATGTCTAAGATGAAAGCGCTCCCCACGCCAAGCTGGCTCTCCACCGTCAGCGTGCCCTCCATGAGTTCCGCCAGGCGGCGGCTGATGCTTAGACCCAGGCCGGTGCCGCCAAAGCGCCGGGCGATCGAATGGTCGCCCTGGACGAAGGGTTCAAATAACTGCGTTTGAGTGCCCGCGTCCATCCCGATCCCGGTGTCCGTGACCGTCCAGCGCAGTCGCGCCCCTGAGCCCTCGCCCTCCCGGCGGGTGACCCGCAGACGAACCTGACCCTGTTCGGTGAACTTGAGGGCATTGCTCAGCAGGTTGGACAGGATCTGTTGCAACCGCAGAGGGTCGCCCAAGAGCACGCGGGGTACGTCGGGGTCTACCTTGATCACCAGATCCAGCCCCTTCGTCGCGGCAGTGGGGGCGAATAGGGAGCGCAGACGCTCCAGCAGCGCGTGGAGGTCGAAGGCGACGAGGTCCAGGCTCAGACGCCCGGTGTCGAGCCTGGACTGATCGAGGATATCGTTGAGGATCCCGAGCAAGGTCTCCGCGGATTGATGCACGTGCTCCAGGTACTCCCGGCTCGTCGGGTCCAGGGACTGATGCAAGGCCAGTTCGGAGAGGCCGAGGATGGCGTTCATGGGAGTACGGATCTCGTGGCTCATGTGGGCCAGGAATTCGGACTTGACCCGCGCCGCTTGCTCGGCGGCGGCGCGCGCCTGCTTTGCCTCGGTGATGTCCCAGTTGACCCCAACCATCCGTTGCGGGACACCCGTCGCATCCCGTATCACCTTGCCGAAGGCCGCGATATGACGGACCGTCCCATCGGGCCATCGGACTCGAAACTCGGGTCTGAACGTCTGCTCGCCACGTAAGGCAAACTCGATGTCGGCCTGGGCCTGCGCGGCATCCTCCGGATGCAGCCCCTGGACCCAGGCCGCATAGGCACCGCTGAAATCCTGTTTCCGCGCCCCATAGAGGGCGTACATCTGTTCATCCCAGATCAGCCGATCATCGACGACATCCCATTCCCACACGCCGACACCCCCGGCCTCGGTGGCTAGTTGCAGGCGCTCGGTGAGTACCCGCAATGCCGTTTCCGTTTGCTTGCGTTCGGTGATGTCGTGCATGAAACCAAACCCGTACAGTATCCGGTCCTGATGATCGCGCACCGCGCCCACCCGTTCCCAGAGCGGGAAGCGTCGCCCCGCGCGATCAAAGACGTCCAACTCGCCTTCCCAGCTTTCGCCCCGCGCCGCCTGGGGCACGACCTCGCGCTCCAGCACCGCGACGGACTCGGGTGGATAATAATCCCGATAATTCAGCCGACGCGCCTCCTCCAGCGAATACCCGAAGAGTCTTGCGTGCGCCGGATTGATGTAGACGAGCATCCCCGTGAGATCGCTGATCGCGATGGCTTCCTCCGAGGCATCGGCCACGGCCTTGAACAGCCGCAAGTCATCTTCCGTCTGCCGGCGCGCGGTGATATCCACATAGGCGATGACCACCCCATGATCCGGATGGGTTGCGGGCATGGCGCTGACCGAAATCCAGGTGAGACCCTCCTGCTTGACGATCCCCATCTCCACGTCGCGGACGGTCTGCTGCTCCGCCATCGCCCGCACACTCGCGTATTCTTCGGGCGGCATGGGCGTGCCATCCGGGCGGACGATCGTCCACTCCGGACCATCGTAGGTGCGTTGAAAGTGTGCCTCCCGCGAGAGCCCCAGCAGCGTCTCCGAGGCGCGGTTGCAGTCGATGATCTGACCCGCGGGATTGGTGATGGCGAGGCCCACCGGCAGCAGGTCATAGATAGAGCGCAGCTTGGTCTCGGAGGCTTGCAGCACGGCGGTGCGGGCGGTGACGCGTTCTTCCAGCCGTGCGCGCTCGGCTTCCAGTGCGCGCTGGACTTCCCGCATGGCGGTCACATCGTGGAGACTCACCACGACGCCTTGGACTTCCCCATCCATCCGGAACGGTTGCTGTGTGATCTCCAGATCACACATCTGACCATCTCGGTGCGGACTCTGCAGACTGAATAGCTGAGGCTGTCCGGCCAGGGCCAATTCCAAGTGGGCGGCGACCACGGCATAGGCATCTGGTTTCAACATCTCCTCAATCCGACGCCCAATAAACTCCTGGCAGGGCCACTGGAACTGCCGCGCATAGGCCGGGTTGACCATCCCGTAGCGCAATTCTCGGTCGATAAAGATCAGCATCTCGTCGGCGGTCTCGACGACCTGCTGGTACCGGCATAGCTCCAACGCGGCCTGTTTGCGTTCAGTCACCTCCATCACCACCCCGCGCACGCGTAGCGGTTGGCCGGTGGTATCGAAGACAAACTCGCCGCGCGCCGCGACCCAATGCAGGCTGCCATCGGGCCAGACCACCCGGTACTCGCAGTCAATCGGCTCTCGCGCGGCGATACAGCGCGCCAACTCGGCCTCGACTCCCGGCAGGTCCTCGGGATGGACCCGGCTGGCGAACGCCGCATAGGTGCCACCGAACTCGCCGGGTTTGAAATCGAACAGGACTTCATGTTGGCGCGTCCAGGCGATCCGGTTGGTCGTGATCTCCCAGTCGAAGATCCCCATGCGGGCGGCATCGAGAGCCAGCCGGAGCCGGGCCTCGCTCTCTTGCAAGGCTTGGTTGGCGCGCCGTTCGTCCGTGATGTCGCGGATCGTGATGAAGCCCAGGGCGAACTGGCCCGCGGCGTCGTAGATCTGGCGGCCGTTGTAGCTGGCGTCGAATGCCCGTCCCGTCTCCACCGCCTGCGCGTGCAGGATCTGGTTGTCGACGGTCTCGCCGCGGACGACCCGCGCCATCGGCCACTGCTCGGGGGGCAGAGGCTCGCCCTGCGCGTCCCAGCCCTTCCACGTGGCCTTGAGCTGTTGGCCCGCCATCGGCGTGTCGCCGTCGGCCGCAAACCCGTGAAGCCGCAAGGACGCCGGGTTCTGGTAGGTCAGGTCGCCCTGGGCATCGAAGAGCATCACCGCCTCGGACATGTGCTCCATGACCAACCGGAAGCGCGCTTCACTCTGCCGCAGGGCCTCCGCGGCGGCCTTGCGGTCGGTGAAGGCGTGTTCCAGCTCCCGTTGCTGCGTCGCCACCTGACGGCGGAGCGCGATTTTCTCGATCCCCTGGGTCACCGCGCGGCGCAGCTCGTCCCCGCGAAACCGGCCCTTGGTCAGGAAGTCGTGGGCGCCGTGCTTCATGCAGTCGACGGCGAGCGCAACCTCGGCGTGGCCGGTGAGGACGATCACCGCATAGGCGTCAACCTGGGCGGGGTCCCGCGCGGTGAGGAACTCCAACCCCGTCAAGTCGGGCAGCATGTAGTCGAGGAGCAGGCAGTCCGGCGGCTGGGCGGCGATCAGGGCGCGGCCCTGCGCGCCCGTGGCGGCCGTGAGGACGTGGAAGTCCTCCCGCAGGGCACGCTGGAACGCCTCCGTGTCTTCGGGGCTGTCGTCGAGGATGAGGACGGTCGGGCGCGGGTCGGTTTCATCGTCCAGCAATACCCCGAGCGCCTGTCCGAGCAGCGCCTCGGGCGCGAGCCCCAGGTACGCCTCGCTGTTGGCGCTCACCTGCACAATGCGCAGCGCGGGCTCGTCCACGACCAGCAGCGCGCCATGGGGCTGGATGGCGCCCGCGGACTGGATCGGCTCGCGGTCGCAGTTGGTGAGGTCGATGTCAATTGTCATGCGCAGATATTACGCCTGAACGAAGACGTTCTGCGGCGAAAATGATGGCACTTCGGCGTGCTCTGAGGGGGTTGCGCACCTTCACCGGCCCCTCGAAATGCCCCAGGTGTGCCCTCCGGGCGTCAGGCAGGCAGCCGAAAATGCGTCAGCTTAGGGTTGATATCTCCGATGTCCGACACGACTGATGGGTCTTTTTAAGATGTCAATCTGACAAGCGACCATTTCGGCCCTGCGAAGGCGTGCCCCATGGATGGCTCAGACGACCGGCGGCGCCAGCAGGTGGCGAACCAGGGGCGGCGCGTTGCCGCGATGGAGCGCCCGGATCTGCTCCTGGATCACCCGGTCGGCACCGGCGACCCGTTCATGATGGCGCAGATGGGCGAGCCAGGAGCCTTCGACGAAGGTTTCCACATAGCGGCCGGGCGCGGCAGCGTCCTCCATGATCCACCACTGCACTGCCCCGGAGCGGCGTCGGGCCTGGGCCTGTTCCCCCATCAAGGCCAGGAAGACCGGGGCATCCGCCGCGTCGATTCGGTATTCGATCATGGTCATGACCGGCCCCCGCTCCTGCGGCTGGTCAGCCAGGACCAGGGGCGCCGGCCAGTGCATCGACGGCGCCAGGTCCAGCCCCTCGCCCTGACCCAGCTTGGCCCGCCAGGTGAGCGGGATGGCGACCAGGGCGCTGCCCGCGGCGATCAGCAGGGCGGCGTCGATGCCGAGTTGGGCGGCGATCAGGCCCCAGAGCGCCGAGCCCAGCGCCATGCTGCCGGCGAAGACCATCATGAAGACCGATAGCCCGCGGGCACGCACCCAGTTGGGCAGGGCGGTCTGGGCCGAGAGTTGCAGGGAGGACAACACGAAGATCCAGGAGACGCCCGCCAGCAGGGAGGCCAGCGCCCCCGCGTAGGGATTGGCGATGAGCGAAAAAACCACCAGCACCAACGCCGTCCCGAGGGTGCCGAGGGCCACGGTGCGATCCGCTCCCAGCCGCGGTTTGACCCATGACAGCAGCACCGCACCCAGCACCGCACCCACCCCGACGCAGCCCAGCAGCACGCCGTAAAGCCGGGCACCGCCGCCGAGCGACGTCCGGGCGATGAGCGGCAGCAGCCCCCAGTAGGCGCTGGCGAAGAGGAAGAAGGCGGCACCCCGCACCAGGGTGGCGCGCAAGGGCGCGCTGTGCAGGGCATAGCGCAGACCGTTGACCATGGCCTCGCCGAGACCCTCAACGGGCAGCGCGGAGACCGGCTGAGGGGCGGGCCGCCACCATAGTAGCGCCGCGACGATCACCAGGAAGCTCAGGCTATTGACGAAAAAAGGCGCGGCCAGCCCGCCGCCGACGATCAGCACCCCGGCCAGTGCCGGGCCGATGGCGCGGCTGACGTTGATCCCCGTCGAGTTGAGCGCAATGGCCGCACCCAGGGTCTCCCGCGGGACCAGTTGCGGGACGATCGCCTGCCAGGCCGGCGCGATAAAGGCCGCCCCGGTGCCCAGCAGAAAAACAAAGAATAAGAGCAGCGTCGCGCTCATCCATCCAAGTGCGACCAGCCCCGCCAGCGTCGCGGCGGCCAACGCCATCAGGCCATTGACTGTCAGCAGCAGCCGTTGCCGGTTCAGGATATCGGCCAAGGCGCCCGAGGGCAGCGCCAGCAGCAACAGCGGACCCATGGTCGCCGCCTGCACCAGCGCGACCATCAACGGGTCTGGGGTCAGGGTAGTCATCAGCCAGCCTGATCCCAGGCTGTGCATGGCGGTGCCGGTATTGGACACCACCGTGGCGATCCAGAGGACGGCGAAGGCGGGCTGTCGGAAGGGGGCCCAGGGGGAAACGCTTTTCATGGCAGCAGCCGCTTCAGTTCGGCGTCCGATCAGTAGCGCTTTTTGTCCCTCCGAATGGGTTCTGCACCTTCCGGCTCAGCGGCAGTCGCTTTGAGTTCTCGCAGCAGCGCCCGCATGATCGGCGCGTTGAGATAATCGTAGGCCGAGACATCCCGGCCCTCGACCCGCTTCAGGCTGATGTGGTCCAGGTCATCGGTGAGCTGACCGATGAGTTCCAGACGCCGTTCTTCACGGTCGCCGGCCGCCATTGCCCCCCAGTGCTGCTTGATCTGCTCGGTAAACGAGGCGCTCAGGTGCGCGTCGTCATGAATGATGCCGATCTTGGCCAGGGCCGGGGCGAATTCGGCTCCCAGTTCGAATGGCTTACCCCCGGCGCGGCGCCAGACGAACAGGTCCATCGCGTCACCGAGGTCGCCCAGCGTGTCGACCCCGATCACCCGCGTGATCAGCCCGGTGGCGAAGGTCTTCAGCGCCCAGCCGGTGGACACCTCGGCCTGGCGCGGGTTGAGGTTCGGCAGGGCGTCTTCCCAGTGGCGGTCTGTATGCAAGCGGAAACCGCGGCGCTCATCGGCCGCAAGTTTGAGATACGAGGGCTCGATCTCGTCGATGACCGCCTCGAAGTAATAGAGCGGGATTGGCATGACCACGTCATGCACAATGATGATGCGCGGGTCATGCCACTGGGTGGTCTTGACCTGCCGACCGCCGTGACTCAGGACATCGATCAGACTTTCCTTGAACGCCGCAGCCCCGCGCCCGCCGGCATCGGTATCGACACCGAGCACGACCAGCCGGGTGCGGTTGGTGACGACGCCGTCGTCCAGCGCGGCGGATTCAGCCGTGCTGACCCGCGCCATGACGCCGGCCAGTTGCCCCAGGGCGAGCAGCTTGCGCTTACGGTAGGCGGCAATGGCGTCGTCAGTCACCGGCTCGCCCGGCGCCTGGGCCGGCTCCAAGGTCAAGCGCGCCTCCAGATCCAACCCGGAAATGACATCGAGTCCCGGCTGCCCGTCACCGCCCTGGGCCTGACCGAAGATCCGCCCGCGCAGCCGTTCGCGGCCGAGTTGCGTCATGGCCCGGCGCAAATCGGCCACGGTCTGATCCACACCCTTGGTGACGACCCGCCCGCCTTCCTGGACCACGGGCTTGAGTTCCTGGGCGATGGCCTGGGCCAGGGCCTGACGATCGAAGGTACTGACGAAGCGCCCGTCATCAATGAACAACCGGCGGTAGACGCGATCCCAGATGCGGTAGCGCGGCTCGTCCAGGGTCTCAAAAACCTCGACTCGCAGACTGTAAGGCGGGACCACCGCGGTCTCGCCGGCCATCAGGCGTGCGGCATCCTTCTCCAGTTCCTTGACCAGGCCGTCCATCCGGGTCGCCAGGCGGACATATTGGCGTGAGCGGTCTTGCAGGAAGTCCATGAGACCGCGCAACTGCATCAGCCTGACCCGCGCATCCAGATAACGCAAGGCCGCACCCTTGGCCTGGGTATAGACGGCCTGCGCCTCTTCCTTGGCGTGCAGGAAGTCCTGATCGCGATTGAACAGCCGCCGGCTGGCGGCGGCCTTGCGCAGATTCTCATAGGTCAGGTCACGCAGCTCGGTGCGCTTTTTCTGCGACTTGATGATGTCCTTCGCCTCTGCCGCCTGTTCGTCCTGGCGCGCCTCGGTCAGCCAGGTCTTGGCGCAGACCTCCAGCACGCGCACCACGAGATAACGCTCCTGAATCGGATCGAGTTTGAGGCCGGTGATGGCTTCGCCCTCGCGGGCCGCGGTGACCAGTCCCGGCGCATCACTATCCACCAACTGGTGACCCTTGCGGACCTCCTCCTCCAGCTTGGAGACCATGTCGATATAGGCATTGGCCTGCTCCTTCTGGAAGAACATGGTGCGGTCCTTGATCGTGATCCGATTGATCAGGACCTCGCGCTGCTGCGCGAGTTGCCGCGCCACCTGTTGAATCAGGGTGTCGGCATGGACCGGTTCGCCTTTGTCACTGGTGCCGGTCAGGGCGCCCGTATCCACCGATTCCACCAGCCGGTACCAATAGCCGTCGAACAGCTCGGCATTGGCATCCTGACGCGCCAGTTCACGCACGGAGGCGACAAAGGCGGCATTGATCAGTTCCTCGCGGCCCTCGTCCGACAGTTGGGCGAAGCGCGGGCTGTTGTAGTCCACCGCGAGCTTGGCCAGCGCACGGGCGCGCTCGTCCGCGGGATCGCTCTCGCCGACGCCGAAAGTGATCTGGGCACGCAGCGCTTGGGCAGCGAAGCGCAGTGCGCAGTATTCGAGCAGATCCTGACCCGGCAGGACCATGGCGACCGCACCACAGGTGCCGTAATTCTTGGTGAAGCCCTCGCCCACATCCCGCAAGTCGCCGGGAAAGCGGGTCAGCGCCTCCAGATGCTGCTCATAGTTGTCGTATTCGCCGGCCAATTCATTGATGACCGGAGTGAAGATCTGCATGAATGCGGTATCGGCGATGACCTTTTCCGGATCGCGGGTGCCGACATGCGGCGGGCGGTCCATAAGAAAGGAGACAAAAAACGGCCGGGCGCTGACGCTGAGCGTCTCGTGCGCGTTCTCATTGCGATAATACTGGAACGGCTCACTGGTCCGCCCGGCCTGCCGGACCTGGCTGTAATCGAGCTTGGTGAGATTCTCCAGCTCCTTGAGCGCCGCATAGGTATTGGCGTGGATATTCGCGTGCAGTTCCGGGCCGACCTTATCCGTCAGCAGGGTCGACAATAACAGATTTGCGATCACGCGCGGCTGCCACCCGGTCCGATCGATAATCTCGTCGATCAGATAGGCCAACGAGAGAAAACTGCCGGAGCCGGTGCCGCCGGCCAGGGTACAGAACAGATAGATATTGACCTTGCCCTGTTTACGCCAGGTCACGCCGGGAGCCAGCGCCTGATTGACCAGATCGGTCAGTCGCTGCCGGATCGCCGGGGAATGGAAGAAAAAGCCCAGCCGGGATTCGATACGGATCTGCCCGGCGCCCGGCTTGACACCCTCCCGCGGGGTATAGGTCGACGGCAGCCATTGCTCGGTCTGCGGGTCATTGGAGCGGCGCAGATGGGCGACGACCTTCTGTTTATCGAAGGCGGCGATATTGATTCGGTTCCCTTTCGGCACCTGCTTCAGGGCATCCTGATCCAGGTCATTGGTATCGATTGAAATGAACGCCGTCAATGGCCGCAGTTGACTCTCCCAGTTCGGCAAGCTGGCGGCCCGCGCCGCGATGCGGTCGACGATCCGTGAGCCGACCCCGCCGACCCCGAGGAAAAACGTCGGACTGATGGTACCCTGATCCGCACGATAATCATTGTCTGCCATGATTGCTCCTATTCCAGCGTCACGATGCCCTGGACCAATCAGCCGCCGCACCTGGAACCGATCCCGCGGACCTTGCCCGGCGGCTGAAAATAGGACAGGATTAGCAGAGTTTTTCCTGATTATCAATCTCGAAACACTTGTACTGTGGCGCTTTTCGCAGTCGCAGCGGGGCTAAGGCGATTTCCGAAGAACGTCGTACCACGCGGGCTCAACCTCCGGGGACCCGGGCGACGCGACTGGAGGCCGACGCTTTAGCGGGCGGCGGTGCCGCATCCGGGTTCGCGGCAACCGGTCATGAGGCCAGCCACAGCGATGATCCGGATTTATCCACAGATGTCACAGATGTTCACCGATGAAGAAAAGCACCTGCGTTCTACCGACGTGTCGGGGCGACTGAAGTCGCCCCTACCGTCCGTGTAGGTCGGGTTAGCGCAACGTCACCCGACGTTCCGCGCCGGGATGTCGGGTGACTGCGCGCGTCACCGCCAGACGGCGGCTCAGGGCACGACTGTGTAAGGCTGCACCCGTTGGTTGTTGTTGCCCTCGTAGGCCTCCGCGTTGACGCAGGTGTGATCGATGAAGGCGCGCAATGACTTGGCGGCGGCCGCTCCGGCGGGGAGGCCGCCGAAGGTCAGGGTCCGCCTGGCCCCGGCGGCCAGGGTGCCGACGGGAACCGCGGCGTCGCAGGCGAGGACGCCCGGCTGACCGATCCAGAGGGCGAGCGCGCCGGCATCACCCGCGGCGGTGCCGCGGTTCCGCACCGTCACGGCGGCGCTGAAGGTCCCGCCGGCGGTGGAGCGGTCGGGCGTCAGGTCGATGGCGGTTGGTCCAGACGCGCAGGGTCCCTGGGCTCCCGGCCTGGGTGCCCCGATTCTTGACGGTGATCGCGGCGGTGAAGGTGCCGCCTGCGAGTGGGGCGCTTGAGGTCAGGGTGACATTGGTGACGGCGAAGTCGGCGTCGGAGGCGGGCGGTCCCCCGAACCCGACAACCGGCACCTGACGCAGGTGATTCGTGGCGCTGCCGTCGCCGAGCTGGCCGTTCCCGTTGAATCCCCAGGCCCAGAGGCTGCCGTCGGTCTTGATGGCCAGGCTGTGACCCCCGCCGGCAGCCAGCCGCTGCATCTCCGGAGTGTCGGCCGCGACAACGCTCGCCGCCCAGGGCGAGCCCAGCAGCCGGGATGTTGGGGTTCGTTCCTCACCCCAACCTACGGGCTCAAGACCCTGAGCGCCGATGCCGAGGCCCGGCGCCTGGCCTTCGTGCGCGAGCGGGCGCTGCGCGACGAGCGCAGCCTGCTTAAGGATGCGCGGGAGGAAGGTCGGGCCGAAGCCTTGCGGAACATGTCAATCAATCTGATCCACGGTACCGACCTGAGCGATGCGGCCATCGCCGCGATCACCGGACTCGGCGTCGCTGACCTCGCCGCGCTGCGGCGGGCTTTGTAGCAACATCGAGGTCTGGCCGGAATGGCGCGCGTGACCAGCGCGACTGGAGGCCGACGCTTTAGCGGGCGGCGGTGCCGCATCCGGCTTTCGGGTCGCGGCAGCATCAAAATAGGAATGCTTCTCAAAAACGCTTCTCGCGGACAGCCAAACCCGGCTTATACTGGGTGTCGGCGATCATGTGGACGCCGTAGCCGAATCCCCGAATCCCTCCCTTGAGCGTCGCAGCGCACCGCGATCTTGCGCCGGACGCGGGAAAACTTGCACTTCCGGTTGCCAGGGAGCGATGGTACCAAGATCCAGTAACCAATAAGGGGAAGCCCTCCCGGACTGGGTTCCCTGTCCAATATCGATGACAATGCCAGCGTCATCGGGCGGTAAACGCAAATGATAAAGCTCACGGCGACGCCCGCTGCCCAGGCGATTTCCGAATATCGCCAGAGGAACGCTGAAATCACCGCCATCCAAGACGCCGACCAGCGTCGGCTCGCGGAAAGCGAGTTGCGTGAGGCACGCCGCCTGCTCGTCATGGACTATTCGGCCGCCTTTTTTCGCCGCCTGATCAGCCAGCCGGCCGATGGAGCCGAGGCCCTGGTCTGGTTCTGGTTTAATCACTTCAACGTGCTCTGGCAAAATGACCTGGTCGGTGCCGCGCTCCCCAGCTACATCGACGACGTATTGCGGCCCAATGCAGAGGGGCGGTTTCGCGATCTGCTGCTCGGCACCATGACGCATCCCGCCATGCTGGTGTACCTG
The DNA here is from genome assembly GCF_903933125.1 of uncultured Lamprocystis sp. Taxonomy (GTDB): domain Bacteria; phylum Pseudomonadota; class Gammaproteobacteria; order Chromatiales; family Chromatiaceae; genus Thiodictyon. Next base: position 15,786 of record NZ_CAIZIZ010000549.1, read on the forward strand.
GACAATACTCGCAACAGTTCCGGTAAGATGAACGAGAACTACGCCCGGGAGATCTTGGAACTCCATACGCTGGGAGTGAACGGCGGCTACAACCAGGCGGACGTCCGCGAGACAGCGCGTATCCTCACCGGCGCTGGCCTGCGGCCCTTGGAGCCTGTCCAGTGGGCGCCCAAGCAGGTGCCCTACCTGGTTCAACGTGGGGAGTTCCTGTTCGATCCCAGGCGCCACGACTTCGGCCGCAAGGACCTCCTCGGGCAAACGATCCCCGGCAAGGGCTTTGGGGAGCTTGAAGCCTTGGCCGATCGTCTGTCCCGCCATCCGGCAACCGCGCGCCATCTGGCGGGAAAACTCTGCCTCTTTCTGGTGGGCGAAGAGGCGCCTCCTGCCCTTGTAGAGGAGGCTGCCCGAACCTTCCGGGAAACCAGTGGCGATCTCGCCGCCGTTCTGGGTCTGATCCGGGAGCGCCCGAACCGCCGGGACGCCCCCGGCCCCAAGACCTTCAAGGAGCCTCAGCGCTGGGTCACTTCCGCCCTGGCCCTGCTGAGTGGCGCAGTACCCGTCAAAAATGCCCAGTTGCCGCTCGGCTGGCTCTCTGCGCTTGGGCAGGGTTTGTTCGGCTGCCGCACACCTGATGGCTATAGCCTACGGGGGGGCGACTGGCTCAGCGCCGGCCAATTGGCGCAGCGGTTTGAACTGGCACCGCAGATCGTCAACACGCTGCCCCGCCTGGCGGAAACCGCGATGCCGCCGGAGCAGATTCGGGCCAGCCCGGCGGTGGGCGCGCTGGAGGCCACACTCGGCCCCAAGTCCAGGCAGGCCTTGACGCGGGCGAAGGGTGACGCGGGGCGGCTGGCGCTGTTGATCTCCAGCCCTGAATTTATGTACTGGTGAATCATGCGTGCATACGGGATAGATCGGCGGCAGTTTCTGCGTCTGGCGCTGGGAGCCGGATCAATGCCCATGGCCTGGCGACTCTGGGCGGCGCCGGCGGTTCACCCCGGGCCCAGGTTCCTCTTCGTCTTCCTGCGCGGCGGCTACGACGCACTGAGTGCCCTGGTACCCTACGGCGAGCCCTTCTATTACGAGGCCCGTCCGAACATTGCCCTCGCGCGGCCGGACCCGGCCAACCTGGAGGCCGCCGTGCCGCTGGATCACCGCTGGGCGCTGCACCCATCCGTGAGCGACGCCCTGAAGCCCTTCTGGGACGCCAAACAACTGGCCTTCGTGCCCTTCACGGGCACGGGCTTCGTCTCCCGCAGCCACTTCCAGGCCCAGGACTGGGTCGAGCTTGGCCAGGCCCCGGAGGCGCGTCCCGCGTCCGGCAGCGGTTTTCTCAATCGCCTGCTGACTGAACTGAATGGTGCGCGTGGGTCCGCAACGGGCGTGAGTTTCACCCCCACCTTGCCGCCGAGCTTCCATGGACCCGTACCGGTCGCGAACTGGCCCCTGAGCGGCTCGCGTCGCGGCAAGATCAATCCGGGCCTTGAGGAGTTGATCCTCGCGATGTACGACGAACATGCCCTTGAGGATCTGGTCAGAGACGGCCTGGGACTCCGGCGGGAGATCTCCCTTCAGTTACAGCAGGAAATGCAGGAGGCCTCCCGCGCCGCCCTGCCAGCCGGCAGCTTTGCGCTCGAGTCGGCGCGCATGGGACGCTTGCTGTGCGACCATCCCGAGTATTTGCTGGGCTTCGTGGACGTCGGCGGATGGGATACTCACGCCGGACAGGGCGCCGCGCGCGGCGCGCTCTCCAGTCGGCTGCGGGATCTCGCGGAGGGCCTCCAGGCGCTGGCCCGGGAACTCGGCTCGGAATGGCAACGGACCCTGGTCGTCGTGATGTCGGAGTTCGGCCGCACCTTCCGCGAGAACGGCAGCCGCGGCACCGACCACGGTCACGGAACCACCCTCTGGGTGCTGGGGGGCGGCATCCAAGGCGGGGCCATCCGCGGTGAACAGGGGGGGCTCGGCTCCGGCGATCTGCACCAGGACCGGGATCTGCCGGTGCTGAACGAATACCGGGACGTCTTGGCCGGTCTATTAGCCCAACACTATGGTCTGGGGAGCGAGGCGTTAGCGCGTGTCTTTCCCGCATCTAGCCCGCGGAATCTCGGCATGCTTTGAGATCGCCAACACGCCGCTGGTGGGGCAAGCATGATGGCCATCCATGCCGCGCGGGGTTGACTCAACCGCTCCCAATAAAAAAGGCCCGGGCGCATCACGGCGCCCGGACCTTCCTCCGCGGTCTCCACGCGAGACCGCTCAGCGCATCACTTGTAGGAGACGGCCTTATCGATCAGGTCGACGTGCTTGCGCTTGAACACGGTCCAGGACTTGGTGGACTTGTCATAGACCGAGTTGACGAAGCACTTCCAGTTCTGGTCGTCCACCGTGTTGAAGTCCATCCGGTAGTAGAAGCCCGGATAACGGGACTCCTCGCGGAACTGGATGTGCTTCATGTGGGCTTCGGCGGCCAGGATACGATGGTAGTTCTCCCAGGCGCGCAGCAGTTCGTGCAGGTCCTTGGCACGCATCTTCAGCGCGTCTTCCTTGAGCATGCCGAGTTTGTGCTCGGCCACTTCCATCATCTTGGCATTGGTGCGGTAATAGGTCGCGACACCGGCCACGTATTCGTCCATGATCTTCTGCAGACGGAACTGCAGCATCCGCGGGGTGATGTAATTGGGATTCACATCGATCGCGGTGGTGTAGTCCTTGTTCTCCAGGAAGTTACGCACCGGACGGTAGATCTCTTCCATCAATTGGTCGACTGAGGTATCGAGCTCCGGCTTGTGGTCCTTGTTGTCCATGACGAACTTGATCATGGCCTTCATGGCCAGACGGCCTTCGGCATGGGAGCCGGAGGAGAACTTGTGCCCGGAGGCACCGACGCCGTCGGCGGCGGTGAACAACCCCTTGACGGTGGTCATGGAGCGGTAGCCCCAGTTCCAGCCGGAGGGCAGATGACCCGGCACCTTGTCGGCCTCGGCATGGCCTTCGCTGGTCGGCGCGCCCAAGTCGGTCGGACCCGACACCCAGATGCCGCAGCAGCCCGAATGCGAGCCGAGCAGGTAGGGTTCGGTCGGCATCAGCTCGGAGTTCTTCTTCTCCGGCTCGATGTTCTCACCCGCCCAGACGCCGGCCTGGCCGATGCACATATCCAGGAAGTCTTCCCAGGCCTCGGCCTCCAGATGCTTGATCTCTTTCGGCGTCATGGTCTCGGCGAGCTTGCCCAGGGCGCTCACGGTGTCCATGTAGATGGGCCCGCGGCCTTCCAGCATCTCGTTGAGCATGACGTGGTTGCGCAGACAGGAGGGCGTCACGTAGGCACGGTTGTAGGGGCCGTAGGGCTCCAGCAGCGCCTGGGACTCGGGCTTGGAGAGGTACTCCTCGCCGTAGGCATTGATGGCCTTGGACTTGAACAGCAGGAACCAGGCGCCGACCGGCCCGTAACCGTCCTTGAAGCGGGCGGGGACGAAGCGGTTTTCCATCATCGTCAGTTCGGCGCCGGCCTCGGCGGCCATGGCGTAGGTGGAACCCGCGTTCCACACCGGATACCAGGCGCGGCCCGTGCCCTCGCCGACCGAACGGGGACGGAAGATGTTCACGCAGCCGCCGGCCACCAGCAGGCAGGCCTTGAACTTGTAGACGAACAGCTTGTGGTCGCGGGTGGAGAAACCGACGGCACCGGCGATGCGGTTGCTGTCGTTCTTGTCGTTGACCAGCTTGACGATGAAGACGCGCTCCTGGATGCGCTCGGTGCCCAGCGCCTTCTTGGCGGCCTCGGCGACGATCCACTTATAGGACTCGCCGTTGATCATGATCTGCCACTTGCCGGAGCGCACCGGCTTGCCGCCCTCGACCAGGGGCTTACCCTCGTCGCCCGGCTGCTTCCAGATCGGCAGACCCCACTCCTCGAACAGATGCACCGAGTCGTCGACATGCCGGCCCAGGTCATAGGCCAGATCGTCGCGGGTGATGCCCATCAGGTCGTTGGAGACCATGCGGGCATAGTCGGCCGGATCGTTCGGGCCGAGATAGGTGTTGATGGCGGAGAGACCCTGAGCCACGGCGCCGGAGCGGTCCATGGCGGCCTTGTCGACCAGCTTGATCTTGATGTCGAAACCGGCCTTCTTGGCCTGGTCCAGCCAGGGACCGGCCTCGAAAGCGGCACCGCACGCGCCCATACCACCGCCGATGAGGAGGATGTCGACCTCTTCTTCGACGACTTCGGGATTTCCGAATACACCTGCCATATCAAATTACCTTTGCGTTCTCAACTGGGTTCGCGGCGAGACCTGAGCGGGTCCGGAAACGGGCATCAGGTAGGGGCCGCACGCTGCCGGACTCGCGCTACTTGGCGATGAGCTGGGTTGCGTCTGCCGCGTGCAGACCGTCGGTGCCGGTGGTGAAGAAGCCGGCCTTCTCGATGTTGGCGATGTCGGCGGTGGGCTTGTTGCCGTAGGGGTCGATCGAGCCCTCCGGGGTGGTACGGATCGGGAACTTGAAGCGCTTCATGGTCCCGTTGCGGAACTTGATGGTCCACATAATGGAATCAGTGCCGCGCAGGGGCTGCACTGAGGCGCCCATGGGCACGACGTCGGCGTAATGACGGCACTCGATCGCCTGCTGCGGGCAGATCTTGACGCAGGAATAGCATTCCCAGCACTGCTCGGGCTCCTGGTTGAAGGCCTTCATGGCGTGGCCGGTGTCGGAGCCGTCCTGGTCCAGCTTCATCAGGTCGTGAGGGCAGATGTACATGCAGGCGGTCTTGTCCTGTCCCTTGCAACCGTCGCACTTGTCGGTACGCACAAACGTGGGCATCGCGATAAATCTCCAAACAGTTCACTGCGGTGATGTGCCGCCATCGGGGGTCAAGGCGCGGGGCGAGGCGCCGGCAGCACGGGAAGACGCTCCACTGAAAACCGCCGCGCCGCTGCACGCCCGCGGTGTTCAACCCGGTCCGCACCGCGCATCCCGGCCGAGTGCGGCTCGGCGCCTAAGATGCCTGGCGGGCTGACTCGCGTTCTGCCCCTGGCGTCCGACAGATTCCGACGATGGGTTCCGACGATGATGCCGAGGGAGTCCGGACCACGCGAGTGCGGCAGAGTAGTGACAGGTCCATGTTACTGTCAAAACAGTATTTCGGTTTGCTTTGATAAATTCGCTTTATTAGCAGATTCCGGAATCCTTGAAGTGACGAAAAGACGCACACGCGCCCGGCGTTTGCGGCGTCGCGGTCGATTTTGTCCTGGGACCTTGACCACGGTTTCGGCCACGCGGCATCTACGGCCGGAACGACGATCGAGGCCGGCACGCGGGCGCGCCGGGACAGTGCGCACGGCGCACCCGATGCTGATCCCACCGCAGCGCGTTAGGACCCGGAGCGCGGGTCTTGCCTGCCGCCGCGGAACTGGCTAGCCTCTCATCCCATGGACACCATCGCCAACCCCCACGACACTGTACTCTTCCGCGAGAGCTTCGGTCAGCGTGAGATCGCCCCGGACTTCCTGCGCCACCAACTGCCGGCACCGCTGCTCGCGGTGATCGATCTGGAGACCCTGGAAATCGCCAAAGACAGCTACGTCGCTCAAGACCTGCGCGCATCCTTCTGCTGACCCGCCTGGTCCCATTGGCCATGCGCTGGATCTTCAGTGACCAACCCATTGAGCGGTTGCGTGAGTTGTTCGCCGTCATCGAACAGATTGAAGACCAGACGACGGCGCTGGAGATGCTGGAATCCCTCTTGCGTTACTACGTCCAAGGCACCCAGCGGGTGGACGAGCAGGACGTCCGCCTGCTCCTGCAACAGACCCGAACCGGCAACCCCATCATGCAAACCTTCATCGACCGCTACATCGAGCAAGGAATCGAACAGGGCGCAGCCAACGTACTCCTACGCCAGATTACAAAGAAATTCGGCCTCCCCAGCGAGTCGGTACGTCAACGCATCGCCGCCGCCGACGCCGATACCCTGTTGCACTGGTCCGAGCGTATCCTCACTGCCGACAGCCCGGAGGCCGTGTTGCACTAACCGCGTCGGGTGGGCACGTCGTTGGTGCCCGCGCCTCCCGGGCATCCCATCCACCACCATCGGTGCCGGCGGTCGGGGACGACTGTAGGGGCGACTGTAGGGGCGACTTCCGTCGCCCCCTCAACATCCGTAGATCCGTCCCCGAAAATCACCTAAACCCCCGGCGCCCTTGGCCATGCTTCCGGCCAGCCGAGGCGCGGCCGACATCGCGTCTGCGCGGCCCTGGTCCGGCTAACGGCCATGGAAGGAACATCAAGCCACTCCGGACGATGAAAGTCCCCCATGGGAGCGGCGTCCCGCCGCGATGCGGTGCCGCGGTGACCGCGAACGCTGCGGCTGCA
>NZ_CAIZIZ010000550.1 GCF_903933125.1 uncultured Lamprocystis sp.
GCCCCCGGCCGCGACGCCGGCAGTTCCAAATTTGGGTGGCCGCCGCCGGCAGCGCGTTGGCGGCGAGGCTGATGGTGGATGCGCTGCGCTTATCTACCCTACAAAACCGGCTCCATTGTAGGGTGGATAAGGCGCGCCGCTCGGTGTCAGGGACCCGTCACGGCGGTCGCGCGCGCCGCATCCACCAGAGGTCGCGCGATGCCGCCCAAATTTGGAATTGCTGCCGCGACGCGTGTCGGCTTGAATCTGGCCGGATGAATGATCAAGGCCCACCGGGGTGCCGTGGGGGATGCCGTGCGACCGCCCATTGGTTTTCAAATGCGAACGTGAGCGAATTCACAGAACCGGTGTCGCGCGCATCCGCATCTGTGCAACGCTCAGCACAATAAAGAATAACAAAAAGGGATCGCGATTTAGCTCACTCGCCATGCGGTATACTGAGGTTGTGTAATCCGCGGGTATTCACTGTCACGGCGATAGAGGTTAACAACGATCATGAGCGACCACAAACCGGCTTTGGTAAGTTTGCTGTGCGGCGCGATCTGTCTCGGTGCGGCGGCGCTGCCGACGGCGGCGGGCGACTACATCATTATCGATCCACTCCGGGGCGATGACCTTGCGACAGGAATCGATCACGACTTCTGGGAGCTGCGCGTTGCACCCTGGGGCGACGGCGGCGCGGAGCCGTATTTCATCTCGCAAGACGGCTTGACGTTCGATGGCAACGCCGCTTATCTCGGTTTTAGATGGGACGAACCGCCGGTGGCCAAGTGGGCCTTGGCAGGTGATTTTCGGGTCTCGCTTTTCCTTGAGACTAGCCCGTATCCGGGAGAGGCCGGCAATAACAACACGGTCGCCATTTTTGAGGTCACTGCCGACGGTGGCGGCGGACCCTGTGGCAGTATTGTCTATACCGACGGTTTTGGGGGCTTGTGGGCCGGCTCTCCGGCGCCGCTGCCCGACACCTATTACCCGTTGGGCGACGGCGTCGCGGCTCATTTCCTTTTTGTCAAGACCGGAAACACCCTGCAAATCTACAAGAATGCCGAGCGAGTCTCGGAGGACGCCGGCGACGAGGTGTTCTTCGGAAACTATTTCAATCCCGCGGGAAACTTCGTGTTCTTCCTGGGGAGTGGAATCCCGAACACCGGCTGGATACGAGCGCGCGACGTCGTGATCGAGTCGCAGTCACTGGTTGCGTGTGACGGCGTCACGCCGATCCCGGATAAGTGGATTCCGTCAAGCGATCAGGACGCGGACGGTATCGACGACGCCCTCGACCAATGCCCTGACACCCTGTTCGACGCCATCGTCGACCCCGACGGTTGTTCGGTCGCCCAGTTTGCGCCCTGCGACGGGAACTGGAAGAACCACGGCGACTATGTCTCTTCGGTGTCCAAGACCATCGCGCGGTTCGTGACCCTCGGACTCATCGAGCAAAGTGAGCGCGGTGCGCTGATCAGTTCGGCCGCGCGCAGCAATTGCGGGAAAAAGAAAGCGACCAGGTAAGGTCCGGATGGCAAAGTGCGGCCTTGATCGTAATCCTGGCCAGTGGCATGCGTAGTCAGGGCTTCCAGCCCTGACGGGGTCAGGCCAGGATGGCCTGACTACGCACCCGGCGAGCCCAAGTGGCCGGAATCTTGATCAAGGCCCAAAGTGGCCTTGGTCATAAACCCGGCCACTGCGCGATCTGCACGGTCGTCGGTCCGCACAGCGGACCATACACACGGTGTTACAGTAGGGTCCGCTGTGCGGACCGTCCGCGGCTCCATTCTCAAGATCAGTCCTCACCATGCGGTGATGGCGCGGCAAAAATCGTCAGCATCAGTTCGGAGTCATCAAGAAGCCTGTACACTGGCTTCTTACCCGCCAGCTTCTCGCTTTCGGTGATAATGATCGGAACCCCCTCACCACGCTTATCCATAAGAAAGTTTCGCTGGCTGCCAATCGCATCCACATTCATCGGGCAACGGGCCAGCAAGGAACTGATTAATTCGTTCCGTGCCGACTGCCGTTCCGAAATACTTTCAATAGTCATGGTGTTGGGGATCGCACCGGGGGAAAATATTTCCAGCCGATCCGAAAAGATGTGCAGGCGGATCTTGGAGCCATAAATGGAATAATCCCGATGAGCGACCGCGTTGACCACCGCCTCGAAGACCGCATTCATGGAAAACTGCGGGGTTTCAATCCGATTGGGCGCTTTGATGGCGAAAACCCGCATGTTTCTCTCCACAAACTTGCAGGCGTCCCGAACCTGAACATCAAGCGGGCCAGTAATATCCTTGGCGTCCAGTTGATAAGCGGCATTGCGCTCGGTGCCTCGGTAACAAACGGCCTGAATAAAAGCGCTGGAGATAAAGCACTCGGGTTCGTCCGAGGCCATCAGAATGCCGCTGACCGTGGCTTGCATGGTGCCGTCGTCATCTTTAGCGATGAGCTTCATCTTTTCGAGAAATTCCTGATCCGCTTTGGATGAGATAACGGTCCTGAATTGGTTCCATCGCTTGGGGTTCAGATCATTGACAGATGTGCCTGGAACCGTCTGTTCGTCGAAGCGAATGAGTCGTACCTGACTGCGTTGCTGGAATAACCGCGCCAAAACATCCGGTTTCATCTCGCGCTTGGAACTCCCGAGGCGCCGGAAATAGCCATTGGGGCTCTTATGGACAAACAGGCTGCGGGGCACGTCGATGCGCAGGATCGATTTCTCACCACCTTGTTGATCGGGTACAATGCGTTTGCGTATGACACAATCCAAGGGCGGATCAATCGAGTCGTTACAAATAGAACGTAGCCAGCCTTCAACGATGTCCAGTTTCTCCGACGGTATCCCTCGAATCTCTTTGGTCTTGTCATCAACCCCCAGAACAATGATACCGGATGCCGTATTCGCCATGGCCGCCAGTTCGTCTGCCATGCCATCCTTATGCGGGCCGACAACTCTGTTACCGCTGAACTCCACGGTCTTGAGTTCAAGAACTGAGTCTTCGCCCAAGGCGATTTGTTTGAGCAGGTCGGAGATATTTTCGTACATTATTGCCCTTCGTTAGTAACAAGTCAGAGCAACTCGACTTTGGCCATTTTTGCCTGAGGCCGGGCGCTGTGCACGGGTGGGCTGGACCAGGGCCGGCGGCTCCTGCGGAGGTGGCGGCAGCGGGAGACCGGCGGTATCGTCTGAAGTCGACCAAAACACCAGCCGTCACC
>NZ_CAIZIZ010000551.1 GCF_903933125.1 uncultured Lamprocystis sp.
CACCGGGGCGGGGACATGGCTGATCTCATAGCGGCGGGGCTCACGCTGTTTGGCGGTGCCGCCGAGCCGCTTGAATGCCTCATGGAAGAAGGACTCGATGTAGTGCGGTTGCAGGCGGCGGGCGTCGGCGCGCTCCATGTCCTCGCGGATGCGCTGGACCCGGCTGGCGTCCATGGCGTCGTGGGCGAGGACGCGCTCTTCGATCAGGTCTTGCAGGTGGCCCCGGTCGAGCGTGGTGTCGAGCACCGTGGTGAGGAAGGCTTTGACCTCGGGCCGTTCGCCGTGGCGGATCGCCTCGATCAGCAGCTCGCGCAGTGACTTGCCCTGAAACTGGAGCTTACCGAGCACGTCGAAGACCTGCCCGCCCAGGGCCTGGCGCGCCTGTTCGAGCTTCTCCAGGAGTTTGCGGTAAACATCGCCCTCGCGGGTGTCGTCAGCCACCAGGTTCCACAGGTGGCAGACCTCGGTTTGGCCGATGCGGTGGATGCGCCCGAAGCGCTGCTCCAGCCGGTTGGGGTTCCACGGCAGGTCGTAGTTGACCATCAGGTGGGCGCGTTGGAGGTTGATGCCCTCGCCCGCGGCGTCGGTGGCCAGCAGGACTTGGACCTCGGGGTCGTGTTTGAAGGACTCCTGGACCTTGAGGCGCGCCTCCCGACCGATGCCGCCGTGGATGATGACCACGGCGTCCTTGCGTCCGAGCAAGGTGGTGATGCGACCCTCCAGGTCGTTCAGCGTGTCGCGGTGTTCGGTGAAGATAACCAGCTTCTGGTGCGGCGACGGCGTGGGCGGCGGGATCGATCCCGCTCCGTAAGGTGTCTTGGGTTCTTCGATGCGGTCGGCTAACGCAGCCGGGGTGAAGACCTCGCCAAGCAGACTCGAAAGCTCCATCCACTTGGTGTCGTTGCCGCTGCGGCGCACGGTCAGGGCCTGGGCTTCGAGCCGACGGAGGGTGTCGATTTCGATGCGCAGTTCGGCCATCGAGCGCGCGGCAGTGGCCTGGTCAAGGATGGCCTCTTCGGCTGTCGCGACCTCGTCTTCGGGGGCGTCTTCGAGATCTTCGAGGTCGTCGGCGTCCAGTGCCGCAGTCGGGGGCGGGACGCCCCCGCTCCGATGGAGCACGTCAAGCTCGCGCAACCGACTTTCCAGCCGCTCGCGGCGACGGCGCAGGGACTGGTAGATGGCCTCGGGCGAGGAGGCGAGACGCCGTTGCAGGATGGTCAGGGCAAAGCCGACGGTGCCGGCGCGCTTGTCGTTCTCCAGGGCCTCGGCGCGGTTGAACTCCTCACGCACGTACTCGGTGACTGCCTGGTAGAGCGCGGCCTCGGGGTCCGAGAGCTGGTAGGGCACGGTGTAGGCGATGCGCTCGGGGAACAGCGGGGTGCCGTCGAACTTGAGCAGGCGCTCCTTGACCATCCGGCGCATCAGGTCAGAGCAATCGGCGGTATGCACGCCGTCGCGGAAACGGCCCTCGAAGCGGTCGCCATCGAGCAGGGCCATGAAGAGCTGGAAGTCCGCTTCCTTGCCGTTATGCGGCGTGGCCGACATCAGGAGGAAGTGCCGGGTCAGGGTCGAGAGCAGTTGCCCGAGCTTGTAGCGCTTGGTGTACCTTGCCTCGCCGCCGAACACCGTGGCGGATAGCTTGTGGGCCTCGTCGCAGACCACCAGGTCCCAGCGGCAGTCCGGGATCTCAAGCTTCTGCTGCACGTCCTCATTGCGCGAGAGCTTATCGAGACGCGCGATGGCGAGGTTGGTCTCCAGGAACCAGTTGCCGGTGCGTGCGGCCTCCAGCTTATCGTTGGTGAGGATCTCGAAGGGCAGGTGGAAGCGCCGGTACAGCTCGTCCTGCCACTGCTCGGCCAGGCTCCCGGGGCAGACGATCAGGCAACGTTGCAGGTCGCCGCGAGCGACCAACTCCTTGATGAGCAGGCCCGCCATGATGGTCTTGCCGGCGCCGGGGTCATCGGCCAGCAGGAAGCGCAACGGCTGACGCGGCAGCATCGCCTCGTAGACCGCGGTGATCTGGTGCGGCAGCGGGTCGACCATGGAGGTGTGCACCGCCAGCACCGGATCGAATAGGTGGGCGAGGCGGATGCGGTGGGCCTCGGAAACCAGGCGGAAGAGCGCGCCGTCACCATCGAAGCTCCAAGGGCGGCCCTGTTCAACCAACTCCAGGCGGGCTTCGTCGTGGCGGTAGAGCAACTCGTTGGCGACCTTGCCGGCCGAGGTCTTGTAGGTCAGCTCCAGCGCCTCGGAACCGAACCACTGGACGCTGACGACCGTCACCAGGGCATCGGGGAGGATGCCGCGGATGGCTGCGTTGGTCTGGAGTTGTTCGAGCTGCATGGCTTGACTGGTTGCATCCTTGTTCTTGTGGGGCACCAGTCTGGCACTATCCACGTCCATCTGCACGTGCCGCCCGCGCAGATCTGCCGAACGCGGACCACTCGGGATGCACTGGCGGGCCGCCGGCAAATCGGGGAGGGACCTCAATCATCGCCTTGTTGATCAACACCGCCACCGGGAACATGACGACGGAACGCGTCGGCGGCCTGGGCGATGGCCAACAAGAAATCATCGCTCGGGTCCGGCGAGGCGGACACGTCGGGCAACGGAGAACACATCGTGGCGAGTCGGCGAATGTCATTGACCATGCGGCCAATCTCGCTCGCCGTGAGCCGCTCCTGGAAAAACGGACGGCGCGAGACCCGCCTCAATTCGTCAAGTTGCTGTTCGGCGGAGGCAAGCTGAAAGCGCCCATGTCGCCACTCTTCGTAAAGTCGGTCCGGCGGCGTACCGCGAACCATCAAGGCGGACAATAAGATGTTGGTATCGAGAACGAGACGCACGGCGACGCTACTGACCCTGGCGACGCATCTCCGCCCGGACCTCACGCGTGGCTTCGTCGATCATCGCCTCCAATAGTTCCGGCGCGATGTCCTGATTGCGATCCTTCACGACCTGAACCGTGCGATCAAGTATCCGCCAACGCACCGCGTCCTCGACGAACTTGGAGAGATCGCCCTTCTTCATGCCTTGTGCACCAAGGAAACCGCGCAGCGCTCGATCAGTGTCTTGCGACACTTTGATTGTCCAACGGGTTGCTTCGGTCATGTTGCCTCCTAAGCGCATAGACGTCTATGCGCCTTTATACAACGGGATCTGGATCGGACGCCAGGGCCGTTGCTCTGGGTCATCCCGGTGCTGCGGCGCGTGCCGGCAGTTCGGCAAAGTTGTAGTTAACGCTGGTCACGCCAAAATCCGGCTCCCGCTGGAAGGGGCGGCGCAGGTAGTGGACCCGGTGCGCGTCGTCGTCCAGGAACTCGACGATGGCGAGTTTGAAGTCGTCCGGTTTGTTGAGCGAGTACAGAATCTCGTTGCGGGTCACGGTGATGGTCGGGGCGCCTTCGATGCGGCCCTTCACCTCTTCCAGCCGTTCTTGCAGCCGTCCCTGCGGAATGTAGGCACGCTTGCGCGCCTCGCCGGAGTTGAGTCGGGCGTTGGGCTTGCCCGCGGACTCTCATAACCTTCTGCCGGACAGTTGTCTCCTGATAATGCATGGCTCCCCCGCTCACGCCTCTCGCTCCTCTCCCCTCACTCCTCGCCCTAGCTTCGTGAAGGGGCGACTGAAGTCGCCCCTACAAGTCGCCCACAAGCCCTTACGGACTGCGTCGCCGCGCGCCATGCGGCGGCCGCACCGAAGCACTCACGGATAGAGCCGCAGGCCCAGGGTCTCGTCCAGCCAGCGCGCCTCGTCCTCCGCCAGACGCTGTTCCAGGTCACCCGGCGCGGCGTGCGGGTCATCCACCCACTCGCGCAGCAAGGGGCCGCCGGCCAGCAGGTCGATGGCCAGGCGTTCGGTTTCGTATTCGTAAGGGAAGACACGCCAGAGCGGATAGTCCGGGTACTCCAGGCGCAGCGACTTCAGCAGCAGCGCGGTCAGCCGGTAGGGCCGAAACTGATCGTGCCGGTACGCGGCGGTGTCGGTATGGAACTGGAGCCCGGAGCACAGGGTGCCGACATGCTTGTGGAAGGTGGGCTCGAACCAGCAGGGCCGGATCAACACGCCCGCGGTCCAGGCGCAGCAGAGTGACTCCATGCGCGCCAGGATGCGCTCGCAATCGATGTCCGGGGCGCCGACCAGCTCCAGCGCGACCGTGGTGCCGCGCCCTTCCGAGAGCGTGGTCCCCTCCAACAGCACGGTGCCCGGAAAGCAGCGCGCCATGTTGAGGCTGGAGGCGTTGGGGCTCGGGTTAACCCAGGCGAGTTCCGCCAGCGGCCAGCCATAACCCGGTGCCGCATCCGGTCGATAGCCGTCCATCGACACCACCCGCAGATCCAGATCCCCGCCGCGTCTGGACACGAACCACCGCGCCAACTCACCTAGGGTGAGCCCGTGCCGCATGATCAGCGGTCCGGCCCCGACGAAGCTCTCCCAGCCCGGCTCCAGGATGCTGCCCTCGATCGGCCGGCCCGCGGGATTGGGCCGATCCAGCACCCACAGGGATTTGCCGGCCGCGGCACAGGCGTCGATCAGGTACGCCAGCGTGGTCACATAGGTATAGATGCGGGTACCGATATCCTGCAGATCGACCAGGAGCACATCAAACTGCTCCAGCATCGCCGCGGTCGGGTAGCGCACGGCGCCGTAGAGACTGAAGACCGGAATGCCGTGCCGCGGGTCCAGGAAGTCCGCGCTCTCCATCATGTTGTCCTGCTTGTCCCCGCGCATCCCGTGCTGGGGGCCGAAGGCGGCGGTGATGCGCAGGTCATCCAGCGCCATCAGGGCATCCAGACTATGACGGCCCTGGGCGGTGACCGAGGCGGGATGACCGAGCAGGGCCAGACGCCGGCCGTGCAGGGGTTGACGCACTGCCGGGTCGGCAAGCAGACGATCGATTCCAAGTTGGATCATGGGCGGGCTGGGGTCGACAGGCAGGAGGTAACCAGGACGGGGGATTGTCACCGATTCCAGGCAGCAACTCAATCCGCGCGGCGCCTGGGCAGCAATTCCAAATTCGAGGGTCTCGTGCGACCCCTGGTGGATGCGGCGCGCACAACCGCCGTGCCGCGTCCCGAACACTGTGCGGCGCGCCTTATCCACCCTACAGCAGCGCCGGTTTCGTCGGGTGGATAAGCGCAGCGCATCCACCATCAAGCCCACCGACGGCTCCATGCGCGGTGCTGCCACCCAAACTGTGAACTGCCGGCACCTTCAGCCGGTCGCCAGGTGCTTCTGCAGCCGATACAGCAAGGTGTCGCGCGTCAGCCCCAGCAGCCTGGCGGCACGGCTCTTGTTGCCGCTGGCCAGCGCCAGTGCCTGACGGATCAGTTCCGCCTCCAGCAGGTTGAGGTCGATCCCCTGGGGCGGTAACTGGAAGTCGGCGACGGCCGGCTCGGGCGGCTCCCCGCTGACCAGTTCGCGCGGCAAATCCTCCGGCATCACCGGGCGACCAGGATACAGGATCACCAACCGCTCACACAGATTGGCGAGCTCGCGCAGGTTGCCCGGCCACAAGTATCGCCGGAACAGACGCTCCGCCCCGCCATTGAGTCGACACAGTTTCAGACGATGGCGGGCTGCCGCGGTGCTCATAAAATGGGCGGTCAAGACCGGGATGTCGAGGACCCGGTCACGCAGTGGCGGCACCTCGATCGGAACCACGCTCAAACGCAGGTAGAGGTCGCGCCGAAAACGCCCGTCAGCGACCGCGGCATGCAGGTCCAGGGCCGAGGCGGCGATCACGCGGGGTCCATCGGCCGCGGCAGTCTGGTCCGTGGCCGCGATGACGTGGAGCAGCCGCGCCTGATCGGCGGCAGTCAGTTCTCCGATCTCGTCCAGGTAAAGGGTGGCGCCCACCTGGGCAACATCAGTGGTCGCCGCGCCGATGCACGCAAGCAGCCCGCCATCTGGTGCACCGGCACAATGAAACGGAACAAAGGGGGCCTGGCCGCGGGGGCTGAACGCATGGATCTCGCGGGCCAACGTCTCGCGCCCGCTGCCCGGTTCGCCGCGCAGCAACACACCGACATCCGTCGCCGCGACCATCCGCGCGGCATTGCGCATGCGTTGAAAAGCAGGGGAAACGCCGATCATCTCGCACCTCATGAGCACAGAACTCTCAGTTACCGGCATTGTATCCCTGGAAATGCAGCGTCACCAAACCTAGGGCGATGACCATAAGCCCGGCCATCATCTTGAAGCGGCGGTCTTGTCCCAGACGATACAGGCTGCCGGCCAGGAAACCGGTGGTCAGCAGCGGGAGTAAGGTCCCGACGCCGAACAGCGCCAGATAGACGGCACCGGCCGCGGCACTGCCCTGGGCCGGAACGCTGATCAGCATCCCGTAGACCAGGCCGCACGGCAACCAGCCCCAGATTGCACCGAAGAGCATCGCTTGCGGGAGGGTGCGCACCGGCAGCAGACGCCGTCCCCAGGGCTCGATCCGCTGCCACAGGGGTGCACCGAGCCGCTCAAGCGCTGCCATCCGCGGCAGCCAGCCGCCGATCGAGAGCCCGATGCCCACCACGATGACGGCCGCCAGCACCCGCAACCCGTCGTAGGCCCAAGCGTGGGCGCTCATGTCCAGCATCAGGGCGCCGAACCAGCCAAACAGGGCACCCGCGCCGGCATAAGAGAGAATGCGCCCCAAATTGTAGGCAAACAAGAAGGCGCCGAGCCGTGCCGGCTGTTCACGCACCGACACCGGCAGGGAGAAACTCAGCGCCCCGACGATCCCGCCGCACATACTCACGCAGTGCGGGGCACTCAACAGACCGACCGCGAGGGCCAGCAGGAAATTGGTATTCATGTTGAGAAAATTCGCTCAGCGATCACCTGTCAGCGTTCACCTTGAACTGGAAAACGAGTCAAGATTCCAGCCACGACCCTGACCAGAAATTTCTTGACAGGATTAACAGGATTTACAAGATTGAAAATGAATAACATATTGTAAATCTTGTTAATTCTGTCTAAATGTATTGGCTTCGGGCGCGCCGTACTATTCGGGACCGCCCCCTAAGGCGATTTCCGGCATGTAGGGGCGGCTTGCGTCGCCCCTACACGTCGGTAGATCATTTTCCGGAAATCACCTTATCATCAAGGTGTGGAGCAACGCCAACCACCGCGCATGGCTCGCCCGGCGGACGGCAACGGCACCGGCGATGTCAGAGCACCTTTACCACAGGAGCGGGGACGTCCCGCCGACGGTTTCGGGGCGGTAGGCCCCGACTCCGATACGCCCGTCGTCCCCGCGACCCCACCCGGCAGCATCCAAACTGAGGAGTCGTATTCTTGGAGTTTCTGAAGGCCAATCTGGACCTGGGCGTCATCGGCGTCCTCGGATTCATGAGTTTCCTGACCGTCGCATTCGTCATCGAGCGCTATCTGCACTTGGCGCGGATCGATCTGGCCGCCTACGACCACCTGGAGGACCTGGAACTCGACCTCACCCGCCACCTCACCGTGATCGCCAGCGTGGGCGCCAACGCCCCCTATGTCGGGCTGCTCGGGACCGTGCTCGGCATCCTCATCACCTTCTATGATATCGGCCGCGGCGGCACCCTCGACACCGCCGCCGTCATGGTCGGCCTGGCGTTGGCGCTCAAAGCCACGGCCCTGGGCCTGCTGGTCGCCATTCCCTCGATCGTTTTCTACAACGCCTTGCTGCGCCGGGTCGAGGTTCTCAAGGTCCGCTGGGGCCGGCAACGGCGGTCCGCCGACGCCGCCGTGAGCGCCAATCCATGATGAAAAAAATGGATCAGATCAACGTCATTCCCTTCATCGACATCATGCTGGTGTTGCTGGCGATCGTGTTGACCACCGCCACCTTCATCGTCGAGGGGCGCCTGCAAATCCGGCTGCCGACCGCGGCCAGCCAAGACGCGCCCGAGACCATCGAGCCGCGCGAAATCGCCATCGACGCCGACGGCCAACTTTACTTCCAAGCGCTGCCGCTGGGCGTCGGCGCACCGGGGCTCAATGCCCTGGCGCCGAAACTCGCCGAACTCGAACCCAGCACCCCGATCGTCCTGCGGGTCGACGCGGCGACCCGCTTCGCCGCCTTCATCGCCGTGGTGGATCAGCTCAAGGCGCGCGGACTGGAGCGGCTGTCGATTCTCACCCGCCGACCGTGACCAGCGGCCACACCTGCCGGCACTGCCTTGCGCTCGGCCTGCTCGCCTCCGTCCTGATCCATACGGCAACCTGGCTGGCATGGCGGGTCGCGCCGTTGCCGCCGCCGATACCAGCCATGACCGTCATCGACCTGGACCTGGCCGTCTTCGAGGACACGACCGATGCCGCCGCCGTCGGCGAATCGGTCCCGACCGGGCCGGCGCCATCCGACGCGGCCCCGACACCGGAGCAAGCCGAGGTCGCGCCGCCGGAGCCCGCACCTGCCGCACCACCGGACCCAACCGCCGCGGTCGCGGAGCCGACGCCGACGCCGACGCCGCCGGCCCTGGAACCTGTGCCCGTGCCATCCGTCCAACCGACCCCCGTCCGGGCACTCAAGTCGTCGCCCCGGACGGAACCCAAACGTCGGCAGCAGCCCAAGCCGACCAAACCCAAGCAGGCGCCGGCGACTCCGAAAGCCAAACCCAAAGCGGAACCCAAGCCGAAACCGATAACAGCGGCCACGCCGACCCCCGAGCCACGACCCAAAGCGCCGGAACCCACACGGACGCAGACCAGCGCGGATCAGACCACCGCCAACGCGCCCCTACCAAGCACAACGCCGCGCAAGCAGACGGCACCGGCCGCGGCTGCCGCCGGCGGCGTCGGCGCCCGACCCAAGGCTGCGGATGGGGGGCCCGCGGGTGCAGGAGCGCGACCGGCCGTCGGTGCAACCAGCGCCGCCGCACGCGCCGCCGCGGAGCGCGCCTATCTCGCCGAACTCCAACGCGCCATCAGCCGGTACCAACGCTATCCGGACGAGGCGCGCAAGCGCCGCAAGACCGGGGTCGCGACGGTTGCCTTCGTCGTCACGGCCGACGGCCGCATCACCCAGGCGCGGATCAGCAAGAGCTCCGGAGACCCGGACCTGGACCAGGCCGCGGTTGCGGCGCTCAACCGGCTGGGCCGCTTCAAACCCATCCCGGCCGCGATCGGCCGCGCCAGTTGGCCCATGCGGGTCCCCATCCGCTTCGATCTTCGGTGACGACCGGGGTGACTGGTTTTCTGCCCGACAGGCCGTATAGTGTCCCACCAGGATGCTGCATCAGCATTTGGCGATCGACCGCTTGACGAGGAGCCCGACCATGGCCGCACCGAACCTTGAGCATATCCTCCCCCTCCAGGAGCAGCTCAACGCCCACCCGATCTACGCGGCCATCCGCGATCTCGCGGACCTGCGGGTCTTCATGCAACATCACTGCTTCTCGGTCTGGGATTTCATGTCCCTGATCAAATACCTGCAGCGCCATGTCGCACCCGTTCAGGTACCCTGGGTGCCCACCGGCAACCCCAGCCTGCGTTATTTCATCAACCAGTTGGTGCTGGAAGAAGAGTCCGACACCGCCCCGACGCCCGACGGCGGCGTCCGCCATGCGAGCCATTTCGAGTTCTACTGCGAGGCCATGAACGAGATCGGCGCGGACGGCGACCTGCCCCGGCGCTTCCTCGCCCGGGTCGCGGAGCAGGGCCTGGACAAGGCGCTTTATTCCGATCTGGTGCCGCTGCCCGCCCGCTATTTCAGCGAGACCACCTTCTGCTTCATCAACGAGGACAAGCCCCATGTGGTGGCTGCCGCCCTCGCGGTTGGCCGCGAGCGGCTGATCCCCGGCATGTTCCGTGAGTTTCTCAAAGGCATGGCGTTGGGACCCGAGCAAGCCCCGGCCTTTCACTACTACCTGAACCGCCACATCCATCTGGACGAGGACTTCCACGGCCCGCTGTCCATGGACCTGCTGACCGCCCTGTGCGCCGATGACCCCCAGCGCCTGGAAGAAGCCGAGACCGCCGCGGAAGAGGCGATCTGTGCGCGCATCCGCTTCTGGGACGGCGTGTTGGAGGCCATCGAAGCGCGGCGCCGCGTCGGCTGAACGCCCGCCGGGGGCCGCCGTCAAAGGCGATTACCGAAGAACGTCGTACCGCGCGGACTCAACCTCCGGTGACCGGGGCGACGCGACCGGAGGCCGACGCTTCAGCGGGCGGCGCCGCCGCATTCGGCTAAAACCTCGACCTCCGGTCTGTGATGCGGATGCAGCAAAGTCCGCAGGGGGCTGTAGGTGCGACTTCAGTCGCACCGATTCGGGCGCAGGTGCGACTGAAGTCGCACCTACACTGACCGGTATCCTAATTGTCGGTCATCACCCGAACCCGCCCCTAAACCAATAATCGGTCTGGATAGGCGGCATGGAGGCTAGATCAGCGACGATTGAACCGCAGCGCGGTTCCCCGGTTGTTGGACCAGCGCCAGCCAGCCGGCGACCGGCAAGCCCCCCTCGTGGCGCAGCACCACCGGCTCCAACCGCCGAACGGCAAGGCCCGACCGCTGCGCCAGCGCTGCCAAATAGACCTTTGAGTGGGCATACCGGCCGTGATGCTGTAACCGATAGTCGCCAGGCGCGTCCTCCCCCAGCGCTTCAACCGTAAAGCACAGCCAACCGCCCGGGCGCAGTGCCCGGGTGGCCGCCGCCATGGTCTCGTCCAGCGCACCGAAGTAGACCAGCGTATCGGCCGAGACAATAAGGTCATAGCCGCCTGGGTGTTGCTGCAGATAGGCGCAGAGCTCGGCATGCTGCAGATCGTCGTAGAGGTTGCGCCCGCGCGCCTTGCCCAGCATCCCGTTGGAGAGGTCCACCCCCGTCAGGGTCCTGGCGAACGGTTTGAGCAGCGGCGCGCACAAGCCGGTGCCGCAGCCGGCATCGAGTACCGCCAAGTCCGCCGCGGGCGCCCCCGCGCAGGCCGCGACCGCCTCACCCACCAGCGTGGGAGCACGGTACTCCAGCATGGCCAGCCGGGCGTCGAAGCTATTGGCAAAGTGATCAAAAACACACTGCACATAGGCGTCCGAGGCACGCTCCGGAACGTCTTGCCCGGTACAGGCGGCCAGGTAGTGCAGGGCTTTGGGGTTATCGGGCTCTTCGGCCAGCCACTCGCGGTAGATCGCAGCCGCTTCCTCGGGGTGCCCCGACCGGCATTTGGCGTTGCCCAGCAGTTCACGTGTGAAGGCATTCTTCGGCTCGTGCGCCAGGGACTCGCAGGCCTGGGCGAACGCCTCATCGGTCCGCCCCTGTTTGAAGTAGAGACCAGCCAGGGCGTTCCTGGCCGCGATGAAGTCCGGGGTCAGTTCGATCGCGCGCAGCAGGCAGCGCTCCGCCTCCGGATAGCGGCCGAGCGCCTTGCACAGCACCCCATAGTTGTGGAGCGTATCCGGACGATCCGCGTCGACGGCGAGCGCCGCGCGATATTCCTGTTCGGCGTCTTCAAACCGCTGGTTATCAAGCAACAGATTGCCCAGGTTACTGCGAAATCCGGCATGATCCGGCACCAGCGCAATCGACCGCTTCATGAGGCGCACCGCGTCCTCGTCGCACCCCTGATGGTGCGCCAGAATCCCGAGAAAGTGCAGCGCATCGGGGTGATTAGGCACCTGGGCGAGCACTCGCGTGTATACCGCAAAGGCGTCGGCGTGATGGCCGGAGCTGTGCAGGTTGGTCGCGAGGAGCATGGCGTCGTCGATGGTGACCGGCTGAGTCAGATCGACCTCGCTGAGATCTCGGATGGAATCCATGGTAAGCAAGCGTCTCCGGTTCACTGCGTCGCACGAATGACCTGCCGAACAAGACCCGTGCCCATGACACGAGAACGCGCCTTACGCTGCCGGCAGAGGTGAGGGGGCCAGTGGAACATTATAGCCATCGGACGTGATAACCGGACGGGGCGGGTTTCAAACCCACCCTCTACGGCGCGGGAAACCGGGCGTGCCGTTACGCTACCATAACCCGACCAGTCGAACGTGATTGCCGCCTGCAACCCAACCGCGCCAACGGAAACACCATGATCCAGATTTCCTACATCAGTTCCGCCACGGAGCCCATGCACACGGACGAGTTGCTGCGGCTGCTGCAATCCTGCCGGGAACACAATGCCGGCAACGGCGTGACCGGGATGCTGCTCTACGGCAACGCGACCTTCCTGCAAGTGCTGGAGGGCGACGAGCCGGTGATCGATGACCTGATCGAGCGCATCCGCCAAGACCCGCGCCACACCAACCTGCAGATCCTGCACCGCAAGACGATCGAACGCCGCCAGTACTCGGACTGGAGCATGGGGTTCAAACGGGTCGCCGCCAAGGAGTTGCAGGGCGTCGAGGGACTGCGCGACTTTAGCGAACGTGATTTCAACCCCGACTATCTCATGCAGCACGATGCCATCGTGCAGAGCCTCATGAATCACTTCCGCAAGGAGCGCTTCAAGACCATCGGTCAAAGTGAACTGGGAGTCGATGAAGAAGACCGCATGATCAATGTGCTGCACTTCATCATTCGCGGCGCGGTGCGGGTGCTGGCGATTTTGATGGTGGTGACCATCCTGTGGGGCGTGGCCGACGTGGTCATGGTCCTCTACCACCAGGTGTTGCTGCCGTCGGTCAAGGAATTGGGCACGCACGACATCGTCGTCACCTTCGGGGCCTTCCTGGCGGTGTTGATCGCCATCGAAATCTTCATGAACATCACGCTCTATCTGCGCGACGATGTGGTACACGTCAAACTGGTGATCGCCACCGCGCTGATGGCGATCGCCCGGAAGGTCATCGTCTTCGATTTCGCCAAGATCGAGCCGATGTATGTCCTGGCGACCGCGGCGGTCATCCTGGCCCTGGGGCTCATCTACTGGCTGATGGACAGCGAAGTCACCTGGGGGCACGCCGGGCGGCGGCGTTGAGGCATTGGTCATCGTTCCGGCGACCGGAGGTCGAGGCTTTAGCCGGTCCGGCGCACAGACACCACAGATCCGGACAGCGCCTTGGTGTAGGGGCGGGTTTGAAACCCGCCCCGACGTCCGGTTATCACGTCCGATGGCTATCACAGCCCTGGAAGGAACATCAAGCCACCCCGGAAGAAGTCCCCCGTGGGAGCGGCGTCCCGCCGCGATGCGGTGCCGCGGTGACCGCGAACGCTGCGGCTGCGCGCCCGGCCCCATCGCGGCGGG
>NZ_CAIZIZ010000552.1 GCF_903933125.1 uncultured Lamprocystis sp.
GGCCGCTGCGCTCGCCGGGGCCGCGCCCGGTACCGGGGCCGCGCCGCCGCCCGTACCGCCACCAGCGGGCTTGGGCGCCGCCGGACGCGGCGGCCGGGGACGCGGCGGCGGCTTCGGCTTGAAGACGTTCTTCAGCAGGTCGATAACCAGCAACAGGATGCCGCGCAGACCGTAGAAGACCAGGGTCAACACCTCCCACACCTTGGCCAGGACACCGATCAAGCCGCTGGCCGACCGAACCTCGGTCCGGCCGGTCGACGGTTGCGCCGCCTCACTCTGGCACGGCAGTCCGGCCGCCGGGAGGTGAGTGGCCGAGGCGGCGGCGACTTCGCACATGTCACGACTCGCGGCCACACATCCCAGTGGGATGACGATCAAGGTCAATACCGTCGAGACGACCGTGCCGGCCAGCAGCGAGATCGCCATACCCTGGAAAATCGGATCGGTAATGATGACGCTGGAACCGGCGACCAAGGCCAGTGCGGTAATCAGGATGGGCCGCGTCCGGATCTTGCAGGCACGGATCACCGCCTCGGCGACCGGGATGCCGCGCTGAATCTCGTGGATGGAGAAGTCCACCAGCAGAATCGAGTTGCGCACGATGATGCCGGCGAGCGCGATCCAGCCGATCATCGAGGTCGCGGTGAATTCACCTCCGAGTCCCAATTCGAACATGACGAAATGGGCCGGAATAATCCCCAGCAGGGTGAGCGGAATCGGCGCCATGATCACCAGCGGAATCCGGAAATTGCCGAATTCCCAGACCACGAGAATATAGATCAGCACCAGGGCGACCATGAAGGCCGCCCCCATGTCGCGGAAGGTCTCGAAGGTGACAGTCCATTCGCCGGCCCACTCCAAGGACAAGCGGTCGCTGTTGGGCGGAGGGCCGAGCCAGTAGAAGGCGTCCCCGAACCCACCGCCGGCGGCCGGCTTGGTGCCGTCCGGCGCCGTGTAGTCGGCCGCGGCCATCAGATCCTGGACCTGGAACATGGCGTAGACCGGCGCCGCCAGTTGCCCGCCCACGTCCGCGACCACGAACTCCACACCGCGCAGATCCTTGTGGTAAATGATGTCCTCCTCCTGGGCCCGGCGGAATTGGCCCAACTCCCTCAAGGAGATCGTATAGCCTTGGCTCGACTGGATCGGCAGATCGCCCAGCCGCTCGACCTGCGAGCGCTCGGCCAGCGGCACCTGCATGACGATCTGAATCGGCTCATGGCCGCTCTGCTGGCCCTGCGCCTGCTTGATGTCGCCGACCGGTGCACCGCCCAAGGCCATCGCCAGGTTACGGTTGATCGTGTCCACCGAAATGCCGCGGCGCACCGCCTTCTCGGTGTCCACGTCGAAGCGCCAGTAGTCATAGGCCCCGCGCAGATAGTTATCCACGTCACGGGTGCTCTCGGCTTGCTGGAAGAACCCGGTCACGTCGCGCGCAAAGGCGCGCCGAAGTTCGGGTGAGGGGCCGTGAATCTCCGCCACGACGGACTGCAACACGGGCGGTCCGGGCGGCATCTCCACCACCGCGAGCGTGGCCCCGGTGCCCTTCGTCAGCGTGTTCAGCAGCTCGCGGGCAGCCACCGCGATCTCGTGACTGGTCCGGTCACGCCCGTGCTTGTCGGTGAGTTGAACCTGGATTTCCGCCTGCCAGGGCTCGGACCGCAGATAGTAATGACGAACCATGCCGTTGAAGTCGAAGGGGCGCGCGGTCCCGGCGTAGACCTGGACCGCGGTGACCTCGGGGATGGTCCGCAGTTGTTCCGCCAACCGGTGCGTCAGGTTCGCCGTCACCGGCAATGCCGTGCCTTCCGGCAGGTCGACGACCACCGAGAACTCCGGCTTGTTGTCGAGCGGCATCATCTTCACCGCGACCCAATTGAAGTAGAAGAAGGAGCAGGCGAACAGGAAGGAGCCCCACAAGACCAGGCGGAAGATGCGGCGTTTGCGCCGACTCTCGATCAGGGGCGTCAACACGGCACGGAAGAAGCGTTCCGTATACTCAGCGCTCTTGTGCTCGCGCTTCTCCGCCGCTGCCAGATAGGCCATCGACGGCCGCAGCCACTTGGAGATGGCGAGATAGGGCGTGAAGACGAAGGCCGCGAAGAGTGAAATGAACATAGCCACCGAGCCCAGCTTGGGGATCGGAGCCATGTAGGGACCCATCATGCCGCTCACGAAGCCCATGGGCAGCAACGCGGCGATGACGGTAAAGGTTGCGAGGATGGTCGGATTGCCGACCTCGCGCACCGCGTCGACCGCGGTCTCGTCATCGGTGCGGCCCTCCTCGAGCCAGCGCCGATAGATGTTCTCGACCACGACGATGGCGTCATCCACCAGGATGCCGATGGAGAAAATCAGCGCGAACAAACTGACCCGATCGATCGTGATCCCCCAGATCCAGGCCACGAAGACGGTCATGAAGAGCACCACCGGGATGATCAGCATGACCACGATGGCGGGGCGCAGGGCGCGGAAGGCGAGCAGCACCAGCACGAACACGAAGAAGGTCGCCTTGATCAACTTGAGGATCAGCTCGGTGACCTTCTGATCCGCCGTCTGGCCGTAATTGCGGGTGACACTGACCTCGACATTGTTCGGGATCCGACTGCCCTTGAGTTCCTCGACCCGCTCCATGATGGCGTTGGCGACGCTCACGCCGTTGGTCAGTTCCTTCTTGGCGACCGCGATGGTGACCGCGGGCCGGCCCTGTGTCGCGTCCTGATTCGCCGAGGCCGGGCCGGTGTAATAGGCCACCAACTCGGTGGCATCCTCCGGGCCCATGGCCACCCGGGCCACGTCGCGGATGTAGACCGGAACCTCGTTGTGGGTCCCGACGACCAGGCGGTTGATATCATCGACACCCGTCAGGAACGAGCCGGTCGTCACCGTAAAGCGTGAACCGCTGGACTCCACGCCGCCCGCGCTGGCCTCGGCGTTGGCTGTCTTCAAGGTCTGGGCGACCTGATCCAGGCTGATCTGGTAGCCGGAGAGCCGCTCCGGAGACACATCCACGGTGACCTGCTCGCGCCGGCCGCCGACGATCAGCCCTGGTCCCGTATCCTTCACCTGACCGATGGCCTGCAGCACGTCCTGGGCGAGCAGCCGCAATTGGCCGTCATCCACATCGGGCACACCATCCCGATCCAGATCCTTCGACCACAGCGTCAGAGTGACGATCGGCACGTCGTCGATGCCTTTACTCTTGACCAGCGGCGGCAGAACCCCGGGGGGAATCTTGTCCATGTTGGAGGCGATCTTGTCGTTCACCTTCACCAGCGAGGGTCCCATCGGCTGACCCACGTCGAACTCCACGGTGACCAGGCCCTGGCCGCGCTGCGAGGCGGAATAGACGTGCTTGACCCCGGGGATCTCACTCATGATCCGCTCCAGGGGCTGCATCGCCAGATTGGCCACCTGCTGCGACGAGGCCCCGGGGTACTGCACCATGATGTCGATCATGGGCACTGAGATCTGCGGGTCCTCCTGACGGGGCGTCAAGAGCAGCCCGAGGATCCCCATGAGCAACATCGCCACATAAAACAGCGGCGAGAGCGGGGAGCGAATAAAGAAACGGGCCGAACGCCCGGCGATCCCCAGGTTCTCATCGGTGACCGGCGGCTCCTTGCGTGGCGAGGCAGCGGTGGCGTCTTCGCTCATAGTACTTCCAGGCAATGCGCGCCGACGCGATGTCGGCAACGGCAGGTTACAAGTCAGTTACGGCCAATCTCCAGCGGATCGGCTTGCACTGGATGGATCAGCGATTCGGCGCGGCCTCCTTGGCCCAGCCGGCGGTCACCCGCGGACCCGGGTTGGCGAGGATCCGATCACCCGCCGCGAGCCCACTCAGCACCGTGACGAAGCCGTTGCCCAGTTCCTCGCCGATCCGGATCAGGCGCAGTTGGGGCTCACCGCTTTCAGCCAGGACGTAGACTCCGGGCAGGCTGCCGTTATAGCGGATCGCGCTTGAGGGGATCGCGGGGTTGGTGCGCGCCGGGGCATTGACGTCGGGAATCAGCACTCTGGTGTACATGCCGGGTTCGGAGACCCCCTGCGGCAGGTCGAACTTGACCTTGACCGTATGGCGCTGGGCATCGGCCATCGGAAAGATCTGGGCAACCCGCACCGGGACCCGGCGGTTATCGAGATCCAGCTCGGCCTTGACCATCATCCCCTCACGCAGTCCCGGACGCAGACGCGCCGGCACGTCGACCTCCACCTGGAGATATTCGACATCCGCGTAATTCAGCAAGGGCTGACCCGGCTGAACCGTGTCGCCCACCTCGACGAACTTCTTGACGATGACGCCGGCGAAGGGAGCAATACTGCGGGCGTCCCGGATCTTGGTATCCAGTGCCTGCAGTTCAGCCTGCAGGCGCAGCATGGCGTTCTGGGCCTCCTGGATCTGGATGCCGGAGGCGAACAGGTCCGCCCCCCGCTCGGCGCCGCGCTCCCGATCACCGACCATGCTTTCCATCGGGCGGGTGAACATCTGATCGAACAGGTTCGGGATGCCCATACCGCCGGGGGCGGCGCTGGCGCGGGGCGAGAACATCTCCCGGTTGTACTGCACCCCGGCATTGCGCAGTTGCGCGTCGGCGCTCGCCATCTGCGCGACCATAGCGCGCCGCTTGGCGAGCAGTTCGGCATCGTCGATCGCGACCAGGAGCGCCGCATCCTTGAACTTATCGCCCTCGATCCCAGCCAGAAAGGTCACCCGACCGGGCAGTTGCGCCGCCAGCGTGACCTCTTTATAGGGGATAACGGTGCCGCCAACCGAAACGGTGGGTGCCCCCTGGGCCTGCTGCACCGTGATGATCTCACCCGGATCGCCTTGCCCTTGGGCTACCGCAGCCCCAGCAACCGCGAGGGCGAAAGCCAGCAAACCGGCACCGACGCTACTTCTAGTCATGTTTCCCATCGAAAGGCATACCAAGGGCATTGGTTCAGGTTTCTGCAAACACGCACGACAGCCGTTGGACCGTCGGTCGCGAGTGCAGGACCGGGTTGACCGCGCGCACCGTCCCGGACACCCATCGGGCAGCCAAGCAACGGCGAGGCAACGCGGCCGGTAGAGGAACATCAGAACGGAATTGGTCGGTCTTTGCGCATCGCGTTTGCCGCTGTCGTTATCATCATCTGCCGCGCGTCGGGGCGCAGTATGCACGCGCGCCCCGTATGGATTCAAGCAACCTGGGGAGCGCGAGACTACCGCGTCGCGACCGATCGGTATACCATCCGTCGTCAACTGCGGGCGATGCGGATCCTCATCCGCCGCCCTGTTCAGCACCAGCCATCGCGGCGCTGTTCCCCACGGACCCCAGGGCCAAGCCCCGGACCGCACGACAGCGCTTCCCCCCTTGCCCCTCAGAGGATTGCCGTCATGCCGACAGAAGAGGTCGTCTCCCAGCGTCTGAAAAACCTGGAGCGACACCTGGAGCAAGAAAACCCGGTGCTCCTCAATGCGGTGCAGAGCTTTCGCGAGCTCGATACCGTTGCCCACGGCATGGGACTACTGGCGCGCAACGCGTCCTATGCGACCCAGATCCCCTGGTGGCCGCTGATCTCGGTGCTCGGGACCTTCTCGTCGGGCAAATCGACGTTCATCAATGACTTTCTCGGGCACAAGATCCAGCGCACCGGCAATCAGGCAGTGGACGATCGCTTCACGGTCATCTGCTACAGCAGCGCCGCGACGCCCCACGCCCTGCCCGGCGTCGCCCTGGACGCCGACCCACGCTTTCCGCTCTACCGCATCTCATCCAGCATCAATGAGGTGGCGGCCGGCGAGGGGGAACGCATCGACGCCTACCTGCAACTGCGCGCCTGCCCGAGCGAGCGGCTGCGCGGCCGTATCCTGATCGACTCCCCCGGCTTCGACGCCGACAAGCAGCGCACC
This sequence comes from uncultured Lamprocystis sp., assembly GCF_903933125.1. Taxonomy (GTDB): domain Bacteria; phylum Pseudomonadota; class Gammaproteobacteria; order Chromatiales; family Chromatiaceae; genus Thiodictyon. The sequence continues at coordinate 5,897 of NZ_CAIZIZ010000552.1, forward strand.
GCCACCCTGCGCATCGTCGATCACATCATCGACCTGTCGGATCTGGTGCTGGTCTTCTTCGACGCCCGCCACCCGGAACCGGGCGCCATGCGCGACACGCTGCAACACTTGGTGGCCAATACCATCAAGCGGGCCGACTCGGGTAAATTCCTGTTCATTCTCAACCAACTCGACATCACCGCCCGCGAGGACAACCCCGAGGACGTGGTCGCGGCCTGGCAACGCGCACTCGGCGAGGAGGGCCTGTCCGCCGGCCGCTTCTACACCATCTACAGCCCGGATGCGGCCAGCCCGATCGAGGACGAGGCCCGGCGGCGGCGCTTCGAGACCAAGCGCGATGTCGACTTGGGCGAGATTCACGGACGCATGCAGGCGGTCGAGGTGGAGCGTGCCTACCGCATCGTCGGCGCCCTGGACAAGACCGCGACCGACCTTGGCGAGTCCGCGGCGCCGATTCTCCGGGAGGCCTTGACCCGCTGGCGTAGGCAGGTGCTCATCGCCGATATCATCCTGTTCGGCACCCTCGGTGTCCTGTTTCTCATATGGAGTATGAGCGCCGGCCACTGGCAGGCGGGGCTCACCTACAACCCGCCGTGGCTCGACCTCCTGCACCAGGTATCCTGGGGTCCCAAGGCGCTGATCGGCGCCCTGGTCGGTCTGGCGGCCGCCGCCCATTTCAGCATCCGCCGCGTGACTGCCAGGCGGCTGACCAAACGGGTGCGCACCCGCGCGGCGGCGTCCAGCGTGCGCGGCGATCTGGTTGGTGCCTTCGAGCGCAACACGGTCTGGTCGCGCTCACTCCTGAGCACCCGCCCCCTCGGGTGGGACAGCGCGGCGCAGCGGCGGGTGGAGCAGGTGCTCCAGAACTGTGATAGCTATATCCAGAAGCTTAATGACCGCTTCACCAACCCCTCCGGCCATGCGGCGGCGGGGCCTGGGCGCAAGTCAGCAGTCCGCAAATCGGCTCATGCTCGAGAAAAATGATCCCGGCCGCCGCAGCGGTATTCAGGCGATTTCCGCAGAACTTCGTGCCATGCGGGCTCAACCTCCGGGGATTCTGGCGACGCAACTGGAGGCCGACGCTGTAGCGGGCGGCGGTGCCGCGTCCGGCTGGAAGCGCAGCACAAGGGGCGAGATTCATAAGAATTTGCCTGCATCGTGCAGGCCCTGTCTCATCGGCTAAACCCTGGGCAATTGACCATGCGCATCGGTGTTGACCTCGGCGGTACCAAAATCGAAGCGATCGCCCTGGACCGGGGCGGCGCGATCCTGGCGCGACTGCGCATCCCGGCCCCGCGCGGCGACTACGGTGCCACCCTGGACGCCTGCGTCGGCTTGATCACCGCCTGCGAGGCCGAGACCGGCCGCCAAGGCAGCATCGGGATCGGCACCCCCGGCGCCATCTCGCCGTTCACCGGACGCATGCGTAACGCGAACTCGGTCTGGCTCAACGACCAGGCGCTGGATCGGGACCTCGCCGAGCGCCTGGGCCGACCGGTGCGCATCGCCAACGACGCGGACTGTTTCACCCTCTCCGAGGCCACCGACGGCGCCGGCCGCGGGGCCAACAGTGTCTTCGGGGTCATCATCGGCACCGGGACCGGCGGCGGCCTGGTGATCGGCGGCCGACTGCTCACCGGTCCCAATGCCATCGCCGGGGAATGGGGTCACAATCCCCTGCCCTGGCCCCAGCCGGACGAACGCCCCGGACCGCCCTGCTACTGCGGCAAATGCGGGTGTATCGAGACCTTCGTCTCCGGACCCGGACTCGCCGCCGACCATGCCGCGCACACCGGCCGCGCCCTGAGCCCGCCGGAGATCCAGGCCGCCGCCGCGCGCGGCGAGCCGAGCGCGATCCAGAGCCTCGCCCGCCACGCCGAACGACTCGCCCGCGGACTCGCCGGCGTCATCAACATCATCGACCCCGAGGTCATCGTCCTTGGCGGCGGTCTCTCCAACCTCCCCCATCTGTATGACGATCTCCCCGCACTGATCCGCTCCCACCTGTTTTGCGACGGCATCGCCACGCGCATCCTGCCGCCGGTTCATGGCGACTCCAGCGGGGTGCGCGGGGCGGCGTGGCTGTGGGGGTGACGCCATGAAAATCGCCTGCGGACGTGATACCCAGGCGTAGGGGCGGGTTTCAAACCCGCCCCTACACGAAGGTCTGTTTTCTCGCTCCCACGCTCCAGCGTGGGA
>NZ_CAIZIZ010000553.1 GCF_903933125.1 uncultured Lamprocystis sp.
ATGCCATCCGCAGCTTATAGGGACATGGAATCTCTCGATCAGGCGCTTAGCGATATCCTAGGTTCGGTAGGCGAAAAGTACAGTATCCAATTCGCTCATTGCTGATAGAGGGCTACAGATATTTCACTTGAAGTACTTACAAGAACCGTCACACTGGGGATCTTAACGAATGGTATCGAATGGCGCTTCTTCACCGACACGGGCGACCCCAACGTCATGGATGCCCAACCATTCCACATCGTACGGCTAGACGCGGCTGATCAAGGACTTGATGTTCTTGCACGTTTTGCGAAGAGCGTATTCTCGGCGGATGCCATACGCGACTACGCTACCGAACTGCGCTATACCGCGGAAATGGCTGCCTTCCTAAGAAAAGAGCTGGACCTGAAGGATCGCGAACCAAGCGAGTACTTCGTTCGCTGGATTCTCAAGGCCGAGCAAATGTACGACGGCGTAGTCAATGCGAATGTCCTGGAACGATTCCGGCCAATTGCGAAAGACGCCCTGACACGAGTCATTCGGGAGATCGTCCGACGCTCAATTTCCGCCATGGAACAAGAGGCAGCACAGCCAGTAAGCGCCGGATCGATAACAATGTCGCCGCCGCGCACCTCATTATCAGATAATGAGCAGGAATTACCAAGCACGGCCGTGGCCGGAAGCTCCGATCGTCTTGATATACAACGGCACGGCATCGAAACGACCGAACGCGAACTGCGGGTTTTTGAGGTCGTTAAAGGTTTGTTTGAACAGTCGCCGATAGCCGGTGCAAAGATACTCGACGGAGCGACCAGAAAGGAAGTTCCAATTGAGATATCGTACAAAGACACAACTGGTTATTTCGGGATCTACTTCAATAAGCCCTCATATTGGATCATGCGCGTTTCGATCGAGGGCCGCAAGAACTGGGTCGGCTTCAACATTGAAGATTCCCTGGGTACATCCCTGATTCCGACCGGCATGATAAAACTCGAAGCAAGCCCCTACGCGGATTTTCGCATACAGATCAACACTCCCGAGGACATTTGCCGTCTTGACGCGATCATACTCGCGGCTTTCCAAAAGACCGTAAATGATCGAAATAAGAGTATCACTTAAGGTAACGCGCTCGGCCTTAGTCATTTTTCCGGCTAGCTTCCGCCAAGTCCCTGGGACGGAAATCCAATCCACAGATGAACACAGATGTTTTTCTTCATCTGTGACATCTGTGGATAGATCCGGGTGATCGCTTTGGTCGGAACGGCAATCATGCTGACCAAGGCTGAAGCCTGTAATAAATGCGACAAGACACGTCGACTAGCCCGCGAGGGCCTTGATCATGGTTCCGGCCGCGACCCTGACCAGTTCCAAAATTTCTTGACAGGATTAACAAGATTTACAAGATTGAAAACGAATAACATCTTGTAAATCTTGTTAATCCTGTCTAAATGTCTCGGGTTCGCGCTCGTTGCGCAGTTCGAGACTGTCCCCGTAAGACCTCATTCCTGCCGATGCTGGCCGGAACGAGGATCAGGCCCCTGCTAGACACCGCAGCCCATGTCGTTAATATATTTTTTGAATCCTCTCGCGGCGACACGGAGGCACGGAGAAGAAGCGCCTAGCAACAGAGGCTTACATCTCTGAGACGAAGACGAGGAACCGGTCGGGCAGGCGCCAGACATTGGCACGACCATCAACTTTACTGGCACCCGTCTTGCTTTATTTTACAATCAACGACAGTAAAAAACAGGTGATCGCCGGTGAATTCTCAACTGAACACGCTAGCGCAAGGCATCCGCAGCGGTGACATCATCCCTTATCTCGGCCCCGGCGCGTTGACGGGGGCGACCGACACGGCCAACGGCCAACCGATTCCAGCGGACAGCGACAGCCTGATCCTCGCGATGAACAATGGCAAACCCATGTCGGAAAAGCTCATGTGGGAGTTTCCGCGAGCGGCCATGAACGTCGAGTTGAAGCGGGGGCGGGGTGCCGTCACCCGTTTCCTGAACACGACCTATGCGGAACGCACTTGGACCCGCGCCCCGCTCCACGCCTGGCTTGCCTCCCTGTTGCCGCGCTATGTCATCGACACCAACCGCGACACCCAACTCCAGGCCTCCTACGCCGGAGTCCCCCACACCCTGGTGCGCGGGATCAGCCGCATTGCCGGGACCGATTACCGCTTCCGCATCGACCACTACGACGGCACAGCCTATCGTGAAATCGCGCAGGAGGCGGTCGATCCCGCGCTGCCCGTGCTGTTCAAACCCATGGGCAGCCCGCTGCCGGATGCCGTCTTTATCGCCTCGGACGCCGACTATGTGGACTACCTCACGGAACTGATGGGCGGTTTTGCCATCCCGTCATTCCTCAAGTCGTACCGACAGGGTCGGCAGTATGTTTTCCTGGGATTGCGTCTGTTACGGGATACCGAACGGATGGTCATGTCGGATATCATCTACGGTGCAGGCACGCCGGCCGGTTGGGCTTTGATCCCGGAACCCTCGGAGAAAGAACGGCGCTTCTGCGAACGACAGCGGATTGAGATCATTGCGGCGGATATCCCCGACCTGCTGGCGGCGGCGCAGTCCGGTGCGCGCGCAGCGGCGGGCGACGCCGACACCCGCGCGGAGGTCGGCTGCTGAGACACCAAGGCGAATACAGTTGCCACCAACCGGGCGCGCTTCCCGCGGGGCAATCAACAAGGCGCACGCGGAGATGCCATGCCCCTGATTCTCGATTTCGAGTCCCGTTTCCTGCTTGGCATTCCCGCGATGGACCATGTGCATCGTGAGCTGGTGGAGCTGCTCAACCGCATGGCCGAGGCCGGCAACGCCACCTTCGCCTATCTCTATCCCGATCTCGTCAACCACACGCGCGCCCATTTCGCCAATGAAGAGGTACTGATGCGCCAGAGCGGCTTCCCAGCCATGCAAGAGCACCTGGACGAACATGCGCGGCTGCGCGGCGAACTGGATGCGTTCGGTCAGGCACTCGACGGGCGGCGCATCGACGCGACCAGGGCCTTTGTGGCCCAACAACTCCCCGCCTGGTTCGCGCGGCATACCACCACCATGGACAGCGCTCTCGCTGCTTATCTGAAGGGTACCGCACGGATCAGGAAACCATCATCACCCTAAGGAAGCGCCCAAGAATAATCGAAACACGTTCATCAGGGAACGCTAATCCGATTACGACAACGATAGCTCTGTCACTTCATCAAACAGTGCGGCGACATCCGCAGCAAGGCCCGCGCCTGATCGCGGCAGGCGGTTGCCGCCTTAGCGTCCAAGGCCGTCAGCCAGCGTCGGGGAATGGCGTCGTATCCATAGAGCGCACCGGCGATCATCCCCAGGATCGCACCCGTGGTATCGGCATCGCCGCCGCGGTTCACCACCTCGATCAGCGCGCCCTCAAAGTTGTCGGTGGCAAACAGTGCTTGAAAGACGGCTTTCAGGGTCTCGACCAGAAAACCGCCGGGGTTTTCCATGCGCCGCCGGTCGTAGCGATACAGGGGCTGCTCCGCCACCAGCGCCTCGGCCAAGCCCTTGAGATGGCCCATTTCGCCACCGAGTAAGGCGGCTTGCACCATGCGGATGACGGTGAGTGTCCCGGCATCGCCGACGGCACTATGGTGCGTGGTGTGGGACTGGATTCGGTTGGCCTGAGCGACCAGACTGCTTTCGGCACCCAGCGTGCACAGCGCGATCGGCAGTGACCGCATACAGGCGCCGTTGCCCGCATCGTAGTCGTTCTCCGGCATCTGCGTCGCGCCGGTCAGACGGTACTGCGAGATGCCGCGGCGCACCGTATGGCCGATGTCCACCGGCTTGCCGCGCATCCACTCGCTGAAGGCGGCCGCCACGGCCCCCGCCTCCACCCGCCCTTCGGCCAGGATCGCCGCCCCCAAGGCCAGACTCATCTCAGTGTCGTCGGTCACCTGGCCCTTACGCAGCCGCAGCCAGCCGCCGCCGCGCATGTCCTGGTGAATACCGAACTGTTCATGGATCTCGCGCGGCGTCAGAAACTCGACCGTGGCACCCAAGGCGTCCCCCACGGCCATCCCCACGTAGGCCCCGACCGCCCGCGCTTGCAGCGCGTCGGCCGAACACTCGGACCCGGACAGATCAGCTGTTAGTTCCAAAACAAACATCGGCTCTGCTCGACTGGTTGAACGGGTCGACGGAATGGGTCGGCGACCGGGGCAGACCTGCTCAGTATTGCACCAGGAGGTCCTCGTCACGCACGATCATCTGGCAGGCCAGGCGCCATTCGGATGGGATATCGTCCACTGCCATCTTGTCGATGTCGTCCTTGCTGATTTTCCCGAGTTCGCGCAACACCACCTTTTCCTTCTCGGTCAGCAGGCCGCCCATGCGCTGATTCTTGTTGTCCACGCTCGTGACGCGTACCACACAGTGCCCGCATTCGCCATCCTGGCAATCATGATGGACGGGGACCTTATGCTCCTTGGCGAGCTTGAGCAGGGTCTCGGTGTGGCTTCCGGCCACGGCATAAACCGTCTTATCCTTGTAGTCAGGGTTCGAAAACGTAACGAGTGCCATAAGTCTACTCCGGCAATGGGTGGCTATTGATGGGAATACCGGCAATCAGGCCGGCTTGACCTTGCAGTCACCCAGGATCTGGGCCTGACACGCAAGCCGGTCATGCCGGTTCGCCATGTTCTCGCGCAGCACCTTCTCCTCCAGCACCGAGGGCTCGGTCAGATTGTTCCAGCCCTCGATCACGTGCGTCATGCAGGTGCCGCAGTCGCCCTCCCGACAGCCGTAGATGATCCCGGCCCCGATCTTCTCGGAGATTTCAATGATCCGGGTCCCGGCTGGGACATTGACTGTCTGGTTGATATCTTCAAAGGTGATTTTGGCTTTAGCCATGGTTTCAGACTCCTGATTGATTGATTGATAGAAAAGGAAAAACTGTCCGCCTCCGAAGCCGCCCGTCGCAGCGGGCGCGCGTTGTCTTGCAGCCGCCGGCCGCCAAGGGTTGAGCCCCTGGCTGGTTGCGCATCGACCCGCCATCGCCAAGCGGTCGGCTGGCCGCTCGTCGTCGGGCGCATCCTCACCCCAACTCCGAGAAATCAATGACCCGCCCCTGCTCCCCGCCCACCAGGGCGGCAGCGAGCTTACGACCGAACACCCGACATTCGGCAAGTTCCTCATCGGTGGGGATGAGCTTGAGGCGCAGCCCGGCCACCGGAACGCGCATCTTCAGACCGCGCATCCGGTCCTCGATCATACGCACGGCCTCGCCGCTCCAGCCGTAGGAACCGAAGGCGGCACCGAGCTTGCCCTTGAGGTTGACTACCGCGAGTGACGAGAGCAGATCCCATACCGGCTTGACCGCGTCGCCGTTGATGGTGGGTGAGCCGAACGCCAGGGCGTTGGCCTCCTCGATCAGGTCCACGAAGGGTTCGGTCTCACCGCCCTCCAGGTCATAGAGGGAAACCCGCACCCCGGCCTCTTCCTCGGCCCCGGCCCGGATCGCCTCCGCCATGCGGGCCGTGCTGCCGTACGCACTCATGTAAAAGACCACTAACGAACGCTCCTCGTTATCGATCTGATCCACCAGACTGGAGGTCGAGAGCTCCCGATAATGCGTCACATAGCGCCGCGGCCGATCGCGCAGAATCGGTCCATGCGTGGGCGCGATCATCATCAGGCGCAATGGCTCGATCAGCTTCAGCGCATCCATCACATGCGCCTTGAACGGCCGCATAATGTGGGCGTAGTAATAATCGAAAGAAAAGCGGAAATCCCCGACCCGATCGTTATAGAGCCGGCTGTCGCAATAGTGGCAGCCAAACACGTCGCCCGAGAAGAGCACCCCGTCCTCGACCAAATAGGTGCATTGGGTATCAGGCCAGTGCAGGAAGGGGGTATGAAGAAACCGCAAGGTGCGGTTGCCGAGTGATACCTCGTCGCCGGTGCCAACCGTCTCATATTCGAAGGGGCGATCCGAATCCTTTGGTTTGAGTACGGCCTTGAGCATCGAAGTGGCACGCGTGGAGATGTACAGTCGCGCCTGCGGCGCACGGCGCATCAACTCCGGCAGCGCACCGCTGTGGTCCGGTTCCAGGTGATTGAGCACAATGACCCGGACCTCGCTGTAATCGGCAACCGACTCCAGTCGGCGAAAAAACTCATCGGCGAACTCGAGTTTCACCGTATCCACCACCGCCACACCGGCATCACCCCGGATCAGGAAGGCGTTATAGGTGGTGCCATTCGCCGTGCGCAGGATAATATCGAAGGTGCGCAGGGAGGGATCAAGGGCGCCGATCCAATGCACCCCAGGGGCGATCTCGACTGCACCCGGATTCCCGGTCGCGTCCTGGGGTCCCTGACCCATGACACTCACCTGGCGACCCCGAGCGTTACGGGCGTTGCCGTCGTCACCGGCCGGACGGTCAAACCCGGTGTCGGGCAGACCGGCAGCGGACAATCCGCCAATTGACCGATACGCGAACAGGATTGAAGATCGACTCCCTCGTCCAACACCACGCCCAGGGCGTCCAGAAAAGGACCCGGTGTGAATCCGCAGGAGCGCAGCGCCCCGGCTTCGATGAGCGGACGCCGGATCAGCAGCGGATCCGCCATCATCAGCGCGAGCGCGCCCGCCTCGCTGAGGTCCGCCGGCCGCACCTCCCCGCTCAGCACCCGCGGCGCCGTCGGATTGAACCAGTCGGAGACCGCCAAATCACCAAAGAAGGGTCTCAAGCGCTCAGGCACCCAGTGCTCGGTCAGCAAGTTGCGAACCTCCAGACAGTGTCCGATCTCCACTAACAGCGCCTTTTGTCGAGCGTTCGAGACACAACCAGGCTTCTCGTAGAAGACCAGTTCAGCCGGTGTCGGAAGGGTTTGGGTGGCCATGGATATCAACCTGGGTTCAACGCGCCTGGATCTCCGCTCTGGCCGCGGCCAGGCGCTCCGGGGGGATGCCGGTCAGTGACCCCGGCGGGTTCAAGGGCACCCCGAGCGAATCCAGAATGACGCCCTCGATCGGGCAGATGCTCGCGCACTGCGGGTCGGGATGCTCCCCTGCGCATTCCGTGCACAAGACAGCATCGATCAGGAAATGCGGCTTCGCCTCATAGATGGCCTGACTCGGACACAACGGCGCACAAGCCCAGCAATTCACGCAGCCTTCGACGATCTGGTATGCCATCAGTCAGTCTCCTCGAACATGGCTTCAGGCGCTCATGCGCAGTGGCGTTGGCGTCGCGCGTTCCAAACTCCCGCTCGCCGCCAGTTCGCGATACACCGCCGCGACGGCGTCTTCGATCGGCTCCATCGCGTGCTCGCCGTTGGGCGCAATACCCGCGGCCTCCAGCGCACCCCAGGGCTCATAGCCGATCTTGGAACAGAGCACCGCCGCGCAGCCGGAGAGCGCCTTGATGGTCTTCGCCAAGGCCGTCTCCGCATCCCCGCACGTCTCGCCGCCGGAACAATACAGATCCACCTTCCGGTGACCGATAAAGCGCACGTCCTGGTCGTTGGCCTCGTAGATCAGGAACTCGGCGGCGTGCCCGAAATGCTGGTTGATCACGCCGCCCCCTTTGGTCGCCACCGCGATCAGGGCCGGCGGAGTCTCCCGGCGCCGGGTCTTGAGGGCCGTCATCGCGATGAAGGTCTCACCGCTCTTCTTGCGTTGGGCCTCCCGGTTGGCCTCGATCGCCGCGTGGACCTGGCGGCGTTCCTCCATGGCGCGGCCATAATCGATGTCCATGGTCTCGATCTTCTCGAGCGTGAATTCGTGACCGCGATCCTCGCCGAGCATCCCCACCGCGTCCGCCCGGCACTGGCGGCAGTGACGCATCATATTCATGTCCCCGGCACAGGCGTCCTGCAGAGTCTGAAGCTCATCATGCGTCGGGCCGCGTTGGCCCATGACACCGAAGAAGGTCCCATGCTCGGGCTCGGCAATCAACGGCATCACGTTATGCAGGAAAGCGCCCTTGGACTTGACGACACGGCTTACCTCCTTGAGATGCTCGTCGTTGACGCCGGGGATCAGGACCGAGTTGACCTTCACCAAGACTCCGCGCGCGACCAACATCTCCAGCCCCTTCTGCTGCTGCTCGATCAGAATCGCCACACCTTTGCGCCCCTTGATCCGCCGCCCCTGCCAGAAGATCCAGGGATAAATCTTGGCACCGACATCGGGATCCACACAGTTGATCGTGATGGTCACATGATCGATATTGTGGGTGCAGAGTGCATCGACACAGTCCGGCAGCGCGAGCCCATTGGTCGAGACACAGAGCTTGATATCAGGGGCTTTTTCCGTCAGTTGCCGGAAGGTTTCAAGCGTCCGTTCGGGGTTGGCCAGTGGATCGCCCGGTCCGGCAATGCCGAGCACCGTCATCTGCGGGATATGCGCCGCAACGGCAATCACCTTTTTCACCGCCTGATCCGGGGTCAGCACCTCTGAAACCACGCCTGGACGCGACTCATTGGCACAGTCGTACTTACGGTTACAGTAGTGACATTGGATATTGCAGGCTGGAGCAACCGCCACATGCATCCGCGCATAATGGTGGTGCGCCTCCTCCGAATAGCAGGGGTGGTTGTGAACCTTGGCCCGGATATGCTCCGGCAGGTGCGCGAGTGCATCGCCGCTGCTGCCGCAGCCGCTAGCAGAACAGCCGCCGGCGACGGCCGCCGCGGATCCACTGTGGTCCGAGACCTTCAGCTCCATTCTGTGCCTCCAGAAATCGCGGGCGCCCCGGCCCGCTGGGTTCAAACTGACTCTGGGGAACACTTAGCAATGTTTGCGCCAGTCTTGGCGCATTCTCCAAGACATTGTTTTATATAACTCTGGGCAGTGCCAGAGGGTCGCTTGTCGGGAAACCGACAGGGCGCTGGTGAGGGGGTTGTTGGGATAGAAACAGGGCTCAGGCCATAAGATGGCGGGGAATCGTCACCGCCTAAAGCCTCGGCCTCCAGTTGCGGGCAGGCCGTCGCTGGCCGGAACAATGATCAAGGCCCCGCAGCACCGCATCGCGGCGGGACGCCGCTCCCACGGGGAACATTCATGTTGCGGGTGGCTGATGTTCCTTTCAAACGCTTGACGGCCTTGGACGCCCGGGCGACGCTGCGACGCGAAACCCGATCGACATCGGGTTGCTCATGCCCGAAGAGAATCGCTTCTCCGATTACGATTACGACAACGACATAAGGTGCGCGAATCGGTCACGGGCACCGGCCACCCCTGGCGGCCGGTGCGGACAGTGCCGGTCAGCCCCGTTGCAACAGGGCTCGCAAATCACCGATTGCCGCATTGGCACGCGAGATATAGGAGGCCATCACCAGCGAGTGATTGCTCATCGGTCCGAAACCGGTGCCATTGAGGATGAGCGGACTCCAGATCGTATTCTGGGTGTTCCGCAATTCCCGGTTGATCTGCTTGAGCGAGACCAGTGCATTCTTGTCCGTGAGCACCGATTTGAAATCGATCTCCAGAGCGTGCAGCGTTTGCAGCAACGCCCAGGTGTAGCCGCGCGCCTCAAAGAAGACATCGTCGATCTCCGTCCAAGGAGTCTTGGTCTGTTTCTCGTCGGAAACCGGCTTGGCTTGGCTCGCACTGGGGTCGCCCGCCAGGTCGGTGCTGAGACGGTTTTGCCCGACCGCATACGACAGACGCTGCGCCAGACTGCCCAACCGCTTCTCGACCACTTCGAGGTAGGCCGTCAAATTGTCCGCGCGCGCGAAAAACTGGCCATCCAGATCTTTGTTGTCGGTGAGCCGGCCAAAATAGCGATACAGGGCAGCGATACCCTTACGATACTCCGACTCGGACGAAGGCAGAATCCAGGAGTCCGAGTTGTAATTGAACTGGGGCTGCGCCACGGCCAGATCTTTATCTTCAATCGACTGCGACTGAGCGCGGCTGAAATCGTTGCGCAAGGCATCCGACAGGTCGCGTAACTCGGTCAAGGCGCCGAATTCCCAGTTGGGGATATTATCCAGCAAGATACCAGGCGGGGTGATATCGTTGGTCAGGTAACCCCCGGGCTTGTCGAGCAGCGTCTCGGCGATCCGGATGGCGGACACCACCGTGGCGGTCCCGTCGACCAGCTTGGCCGGGTCGTTGTTCGTCATCAGCAGCGCCTCCTCGCGCACGTCGAAGGGGCCGGGTGAGCGCGACCAGATCATCCCGAGAACGAAGATGACCAGCACATAGGTGACCAGAAAGAGACCGACGGTCCACCACAGACCTTTTTCTTTCCAGACCCGGGGATCATAGAGGGTGACGACCTTGGTGACCTTTGAGGCCAGGTCAAGTCGTTTCGCGAATTCTAAATCAGCCATTGTGTATTCCTGAAAATGAAGAGTGTGCTTGAGAATATCCCCAAATCCGGCAGTAGATTGGGGTGAATCGAACTGTTCCAAGACGCCGCCGCATCCGGCGAGGCGCGTGACGTGCCAGGGGTCACGGTCGGCGATCCGGGCCCGACCGCCGGACGATCCAATCGCCCAGTGTCCCGCGGCGGCGCCAAAAACTGCGCTGGGCAGCCCGGCTCAAGGTAAAACGATCACCGATCCCGTTGTCGATCGTAAGACGGCGCAGCCGTTTGGCCGCCAGCTCGGACAATAGGGTCGCGACCAGAACGTCCAAGGCGTCGAGCCCACGGCGCCAGGCATCCAGGTCACCCGCCGGCACCGACTGCCACAGGTGGTCCCAGAACAGCACGGTGCCGGTCGCGTCGCGCCACGCGGCGCAATCCAGCGCGTCGAGCCCCCGCCAGGCGCCGCCGCTCGCCCGCGCCAGACCAACCGCCAGCGGATGATCGGCAATGGTCAGCGCGGGTCCGCCGGACACTGTCGGCAGGACTCCGCCACCCCAGGTCCAGACGCCGCTGATTACCGGCCGCCCGGCCGCCTCACGCATCTGATTGACCGGATGCCGATAGAACAGCATCTGGGCCTCGTTCTGCCAGCGGTTCCAGGCACGGGCGTCAGGGCCGTTCGGCAGGCAGGCGTCCAGGTCGCGTCCCACCACCTCATACAGAGGGCAGGTCCGCAGGTTCGGCTGTTCGGCCACCCGCAGGTACCAACGGTCGGGCCGGACGGCGATGAGGTAGAGCCCATCCGCCGCGAAATGCGCGTTGAAAGCGGCAACCAGAGCATCCGCCTCATCCACCCGCGGCGCCAGCGCCGGTCCGGCGAACAACAGCAGCCGATCCCGGTCCGGGCGCAGGTGCACGGGGTCGGCATGAAACCAGCAGCCGTCGCGAGCCCGTTCGGGAGCGTCGGCGAGCAGACTCAGGGCGGCGGACGGCAGGTCGCGGTCTGGCCCGGTGACCGGCGGCGCCTGGTTCAGCGCGCCCGTCATGGCCGGGGACTGATCATCCCCGACACTGCGTTGTGGCATCCCACCGGCAAGACGAACCCTTGCCGTGGAGGACGCGGCGGCGGTCAAACCGAAAGCGGCGGCTAACGTCTCCAGGGGGTCACGGGATGGCGCCTCCACGTGATCCGCACGGGCCAGCAGGCGGTCCAGGGCCGGAGCGCGGATCTTGAGGTCAGCCGCCCCCGGCGGCGCGACAAAGAGCGCGGGGCAGATGAGATGGCACTCACCCGGCAACAGACTCACGGTCGGCGCGGACACGGGGCCGTCAGCCAGCCAGGGTCTCCACCCGAATCCGCATCACCGACCCCTGCACCGACGCCAAGGCCTCGATGCGGGTGATCGCCTGGTTCATCTGGCCCTCGCGCACGCGCTGGGTGAGCATGACCAGCGGCACATGGGTCTCACCCTCGCCGGGGGCCTTTTGCTGGATCGCCTCGATGCTGATGCCCTGTTCCCCCAGGATGCTGGCAATGCGGGCCATGACGCCGGGCTCGTCCAGCGCCGTCAGACGCAGGTAATAGGCGGTCTCCACCTGTTCCATGGTGAGAATCGGGGTATCCGCCAGTTCGTCCGGGTGGAACGCGAGGTGCGGCACCCGATTGTTGGGGTCGGTGGTGAGCGCACGCACCACGTCGACCACGTCAGCCACGACGGAGGAGGCCGTCGGCAACGAGCCCGCACCGGCCCCATAGTAAAGTGTCGGGCCGACCGCATCGCCCTTCACCAGCACGGCGTTCATCACGCCGTCCACGTTGGCGATCAACCGCCGGTGGGGGATGAGCGTGGGATGCACCCGCAGCTCGATCCCGTCCGCGTTGCGCCTGGCGATCCCGAGATGTTTGATCCGATAACCCAACTCCCCGGCATAGGCAACGTCCTGAGCCTCAATGCGCGAAATGCCTTCCGTGTAACAGCGCTCGAACTGGAGCGGGATGCCGAATGCCAGCGAAGCCAGAATGGTGAGTTTGTGGGCGGCGTCGATGCCTTCGACATCGAAGGTCGGGTCGGCCTCGGCATAGCCGCGCGCCTGCGCCTCGGCCAGACAGTCCGCGAAACTGCGGCCCTTGTCGCGCATCTCGGTCAGGATGAAGTTGCCGGTCCCGTTGATGATGCCGGCCACCCATTCGATATGATTGGCCGCCAGCCCCTCGCGTACCGCCTTGATGATGGGGATGCCGCCCGCCACCGCCGCCTCGAAACCCACCATCACGCCACGCTCACGCGCGGCGGCGAAGATGGTGTTGCCATGACGGGCGATCAATGCCTTGTTGGCCGTCACCACATGCTTACCGTTGGCGATGGCCCGCATCACCAGTTCAAGCGCCGGTGAGTAACCGCCGATCAACTCGATGACGATCTGGATCTCAGGGTCGTCCACCACCGCGAAGGCGTCGTCGCCGATCCGGCCGATCTGATCGAGCCCACAGATCCCCTCGCGCTTGTACGCGCGCGCCGCGGCATGGGCGATCTCGATGCCGCGACCGGCGCGGCGGGCGATCTCCCGGGCATTGCGGGTGAGCACGGTGACCGTGCCGCCGCCGACGGTGCCTAAGCCCAACAGACCGATCTTGACCGGTTCCATACAAAATCCTCCGCGTTCATTTAATGGACGATCGCCTGAAGAACCGTTCACTGATTAGCGAAACAAGTTACGACAACGACAACGATTGTGCTCGTGATTAACTTGTTCTTGACGTATGACTAAGCGCCGGCCCCGGCACGCGACTCGCGCCGGAACATGTCCTTGATGCCGCGGATCGCCTGACGAGTGCGATGCTCGTTTTCGATCAGACCGAAACGCACATGGTCATCACCGTACTCGCCGAAACCGATCCCCGGGGAGATGGCGACCCGCGCCTCCGCGATCAGGCGCTTGGAAAACTCCAGCGACAGCGAGGCGCCGTCCGGAATCCGGGCGCGTAACTGCTCCTGAATGAAATCAGGAATGCGTGCCCAGACAAACATCGTGGCCTGGGGCGACTGCACCTCCCAGCCGGCCTCGTGCAGCCCCTTGCACAGGACGTCACGACGCGTCTGATACATGCCGGCGATCTCGCGCACACAGTCTTGCGGACCCTCCAGCGCAGCGATGGCGGCCACCTGGATCGGGGTGAAGGTGCCGTAATCCAGATAGGATTTGATGCGCGCCAGGGCCGCAACCAAATGCTTGTTACCGCACATGAAACCAACCCGCCAGCCGGGCATGTTATAGCTCTTGGACATGGAGAAGAATTCGACGGCGATGTCCTTGGCGCCTGGAATCTGGAGAATCGACGGCGCCTTGTAGCCGTCGAACACGATGTCCGCGTAGGCCAGGTCATGCACCACCCAGATGCCGTACTCCCCGGCGATGTCGATCACCCGCTGAAAGAACTCAAGGTCCACGCACTGCGTGGTCGGATTGCCGGGAAAGTTCAGCACCAACATCTTCGGCTTGGGCCAGGAATCCTGAATCGACCGACGCAGCTCTTCAAAAAAGTCCACGTCCGGGGTCAGGCGCACATGGCGCACATCGGCCCCGGCGATGATGAACCCATAGGGATGGATCGGGTAGGCCGGATTGGGCACCAGCACGGTGTCTCCAGCCCCCATGGTCGCCAACGCCAGGTGGGCCAGACCCTCCTTGGAGCCGATGGTCACGATCGCCTCAGCATCCGGGTCCAGGTGTACGTCGTAACGGTCGCGGTACCAGTGGCACATCGCCCGGCGCAGCCGCGGGATGCCGCGGGACACCGAGTAGCGATGCGTATCCTTGCGCGCCGCCGCCTCGATCAGCTTGTCGACAATGTGCTGCGGCGTCGGCTGATCCGGGTTGCCCATCCCGAAATCGATGATATCCTCGCCACGCGCTCGTGCCTCGGCCTTCAACTCGTTGACGATGTTGAAAACATAGGGCGGCAAGCGCTTGATGCGGCGAAAATCGGGCTCGGGCAGGACCACGGCACTCTCGGGGTTGGAATAAAGCCCTAGAGTTTAACGTCGCGCCCCGGAGATTGAAACCGCGACCGCTCCCGCACCTTTGCGGGTCAGCGATCGGGCGGCCGGTCGGCCAGTTGTGCCTGGAGCCGGGTGAGTGCTTGTTCGGCCTCCTGCGCACGCTGCTGCGCCTCCCGCCGCGCCTGCGCCTCGGTGACCGCCCGCTGCTCGGCCTCCCGCCAACCCGGCAGCACAAAATCGGCGTAGACCGGATCATCGCGCAACGTGCTGTGCTCTGGTCGCCGACAGAGGTCGTCCAGCCGGAACTGAAAGCCCGGCAGCACCCGCGAGCGGATCACCCCGTCCTCCGGGTCAATGGGACGATACACCCCGGCACTGCTACGGGTAAAAAAGCGTAACTGTTCAGCACACTTGAAAACAGCGCGTTAAGGCAGTAACTTCTCAGCATGCCTAAGCTGATGCCCCCAACCGACTCTCCCGAGACGCCAGACGCCGAGTTGGCTCGGCTGCGCCCGGAGAACGCGGCGCTCTGCGCGACCGTGGCGGAGCAGGCGGCGCTGATCGCGCAGCTTCAGCAGCGGCTCCAGGAGTTGGAAGCGCGCCCGGCCAAGAACAGCCGTCATTCCAGCATTCCCCCACCCACAGACCCGCCGTTCAAGAAACCGTCGCCGCGCTCCCAACGTCAGGTGAGCGGTCGCAAACCGGGCGGGCAGAAAGACCATCCGGGCGTGACCCGGGAGCTGGTCGATACCCCCGATCAGACCGTCGTGGTCCCACTGACCGGCGCCTGCTCCTGCGGTCGCGCGCTGGGCGACCTGGAGGTCAACGCCCTGCCTGAGCGCCGCCAGGTCATCGACCTGGTCATCCGCCTCCAGGACCATCGCGACGAGGTCCTGCGGTTCGTCACCGACCTGCGTGTCCCCTACGCCAGGCGTGCCGGAAGGTCCCAGCCCTGGTCCTTGCGCCGCTCGGCGATGGTCGGGGCGGCCGGATCGACCAGGGAGTAGAAGACCAACTCGCCGGGATAGCCCTCGGCCTCCTGGAACGAGTCCAGCAGGCTGGGGACGAAGGGGCTCTTCTGCCAGCGCTGGCGCTGGATCGTGTCGAACTCGCGCTTCACCAACTCAAGCGCTTGTTTCTCTTGGGTGGCTGACAGCTCGTAGAGATGCAGGATGACCCGATCGCGGCGCGTCGGATGCTGGCCGCGCTAGATGCGATGGAAAACGCCGGACCCCTGGGTGGCGGGGGGCAAACAGGCGCTCCCAGGCGATGCGCTCGCTCTCGTTAACGGCTATCCCGCAGGGGATGTGACGGACCATCGCGGTGTCTCCCTTGTTTCCTTAGCAACGCGGGCATGGACGCGCCAGCCGCACCGATGTAAACTTATGCGTCCGGTGGAGCCATCAACGATGGCATCCAAAGACCCGTCAAGCCGCCAGGCCCTGGGTCCCTCCCGGTCCCCAAGCGCCCGTAGCTCAGATGGATAGAGTACAGCCCTCCGAAGGCTGGGGTCACAGGTTCGAATCCTGTCGGGCGCGCCATTTTTCAATGAATTAGACGAGTCTGACGACCTGACTCCGTCTGATTGTGGGCTGGATGTGCGGTACCGCAATCGTAGCCTCGCTCCCCAATCCTTATTGTGAGGACACCACCTCCATTTGGGGTGCGGGCCTCACAATCCGCTCCGCCTCCTCCAGCAGTCTCGCCAGCCCCGGCGATGAGTAGTGCAGGGTGATGTCCCGGTGCTCGTGACCGAGCAGCGACCGCCTTACATCCAACGGGATTCCGGCATCCGCTGCCCGCTCGCCGAAGGTGTGCCGTAGATCATGCACTCGCATCGCCACGCCGGCTTCTCGACAGCCCCCCCGCCAGCCATGGTTATTGATCCGGTACATCGCTTCGTCGCGCTTCGGTGAGGGGAACACCAGGACCGGATGTTTACCGACCTGCGCAGCAATCACCGACCGAGCTGCCAGGTTACAGACCACATACCGACCCTGTTGTTCGCTGGCCTTGCGCTTACTGCTGGCTTTGCGAACCTCCGGCGGTATCCACCACGCCGACCACATCGGCAACCCGTTGACGACGTGGTGCTGATCCCAGCGTAGCGTCGTAATCTCGTGCTGGCGCGCCCCGGTTGATAGGGCTAACTGGACCGGCCCAACCAGATGTCTGGGCAGTGCCGCAACGAGGCGGTCCTGCTGCTCCCAAGTCAGCCGCACCGGTTGCCGTGCTCCCCAATCCGGCGAACTGAGCTTGGGAATAACCGCTAGCCACGGTGTATTCCCATCGCGCAGAACCCTTGCCGCAAAGGTCAGCACCGTAGTCACCGTGCGTAAGGCCCGATCAATGGTCCCTGAAGCACGCACGCCGCGCTGCGAGGCAATCCAGTCCTTGAGTACCCCCTGATGGACATGGCCAACCGGCAGACCACCGATGATCGCGTCCAGCATGCGCAAGTCCTGTAGCGCACGCGCGCTGTCTTTCCCGCGGCTCTCCAGGTCCGCGATGTACTCGGCCGCCGCTTCGCGGTAAGTCCGCTCGACCTTGGTCGGACCGTTCAGCAGCAATTCCCGCGTCTCGTGGACGCGGCGATCCATCACCTCCTGTGCGTCCGCGACCGAGCGGCATCCAGTAGATTCTCGAAGCTCGATGTGATCGCGGCCGACTCTGACCGTCCGATCGATGTGCCAGATTTCGCCGCGGAGCCGTAGCCCGCGCGGCGGGTTTGCTTTTCGCATGTCTCGCTCCTTGCGCCGACACCCGCGGGGTCTATCTTAATCTGCGCGTCCACCCAGGCGTCCAGATCTTTAGCGTCGTACCGCTTCCCGGTCTTTCCGACCAGCACGTAAGGAACGTAAGGGGCCACCATCGCGTCGAACGATCTGGCCGACATGCCCAGGTATTCTGCCGCGTCCGGGCGTGGATACAGGCGTCGCATGGCGCTAGGCCCCGTCATGACGCTTGCGCAGTGTTCGAACCGTCCTGGGGCGTCCCGATGGCCACGACAATGCGAACCGCGTCGCCCCGCGCGGACTCGCCAATCCGTTGGTCCGACCCGAAGACGCAGGCTTTGATGGCCGGACACTCGGGGTACCGACCTTCGGCGCAGACCACCTGGTCGAAGAGTTCGCAGCCGCGGTCCTCCACCGGGAGATTCTCATTGCTGTGGTCCAGCGGGTAGTGCCGCGCGATTTCGCGGATGTTGGGAGACGCGGGTTCGCAGCCCGATCCACCGTGACCTGACGGCGAACTTCACATTGGAGTAACTCACTTGCAGCTTGCATCGGTGAAAGTTGCCCACCAAGGTGGCGAATCTGCTCGCCAAATATTTCATTTATAATCATTAAACTTACGTTACGGCATGTACTACTCCCCCCGCACATCCCGCTTCACCCGATCCGGAGTATTGCGGTTGGCGTTTTCGTGGTTTACATACTCACGTAAAGACTCCATGGTGACCATCAAGCGCCGGCCCACGCGAACCGACCGAATCGAATTAGCATCGATAAGCCGCCTCACCGTACGTGTACTGACCTGCCCCAATTGGCGCGCACACTCTGCCAGGTCCACCAGCAGTGGATCAGTCATGGCTGGCCGCCCGCAGAGGCAAACGACGCGCCTTGGCCGACGGCGGACGGACACACCGAATCAAGCCAGAACTGCGATCTGGCTCGGTCGAAAGCGGGCTGCCGAACCGGCAGTTCCACGGCTGCCCTCCCGTCGCGATGGGACCTGAATATCATGCTGACCAAGGATAGGTCTAAGAGTGCTTCTTTTCAAGTTTAGATAACTTTTCTCTCGGCGCGGCGTTTCTGCTTGTCATCGGCAAAAGAAACCCCGCACCGGCTCGGCCGGTGCGGGGTCAGAAGGGACGGGCAAAGACAAGGCGCTACGCAGCGACCGCCTGAAGGTTGAGTCGCCACAGGTCGGCCCAGTCCAGGCTTTTGGCGCCCGCCGGGATCGGCCCCCGCGGGACATGCACCGCCACCTGGATGCCGCGCGCCAGCAGGCGCTCACGCAACTGCATGGCCGCCTTCTCGCCCGCGCCTGACACATCCAGGTCCGCCCAGACCACCACCAGCGACACCCCCGGCGGCGGCACGAACCGCTCCAAGAGGGTCGTGGAGACGCCGGACCAAACCGGCATCCCGGTGCGCTGACGGATCACCAGGGCGGTCTCGATGCCCTCGGTGATCCCCAGCGTCGCTCCGGCCGGGTACAAGCGGATGGCTCCTCCCAGGACCGGCGCCAATGGCGTCATCATCTTCTTCGGACTCGCTACCGGGGCCTTGCGCCCCTCCCGATCGAGGTAGATCCGGTGCAAACTGACCGGTCGCCCCTGCGCGTCCGCCACCCGCGCGACGAGCGCGGGGTAGGCACCGATCCGGTGGCCGTCCTGGTCGTAGTAGCCCAACCCCGGGTGGAACCGGATCACCTGGGCGTCCGGTTCGGCATCGATGCCGCGGCCGCGCAGGTAACGTCGCAGCGGCTGGGCCTGCGGGTCGGTCGGGTCCAGGGTCTGCGACCACACCCGCCGCAGGGCGGCCTCTGCCACGTCCGTGTCCCGGCACGACGCTGGGGCGGGTGCGGTTTTCGGTCGCGGCGGCGGTGCCGTCCACGGGCCCCCGCCGTCCAGCCGCAGGTCGCTGGTCACGGCGTCCAGGGCCGCGCGGAAGCCCCAGTCGTTGGCCCACATCAGCAGGGCGAAGCCGTCGCGGAAGGACCCGCAGGTATTGCAGATCCCGCCGCCCGTGTGGTCGACATCGCGGAACAGCCGGAACCCGTCGCGTCCGCCATGGACGGGACAAGGAACGTGGCGACCGGGACGGGCCAGGGCCTGGTCCAAGGTCGGGGCGAGACGCCCGAGGATGCCGATCCACTGACCGCGGGCCTGGTCACGCACCACAGCAACATCGATCTTCATGGTTACAGCAACCCCCGTTCAGCCAGCGAGGTGATCGCGCCATCGCCGACGATCATGTGATCGAGCACGCGCACGTCGATCAGCGCAAGCGCATTTTTCAACGTTTGCGTGATGCGCAGGTCCGCCTGACTCGGCTCGGCCACGCCACTTGGGTGATTGTGTGCAAATATGACCGCCGCCGCTGTCGTCTCGATGACCCGGCGCACCACCTCGCGGGGATGCACGCTGGCACCGTCGATGGTGCCCTTGAACAACTCCTCGTAGCGAATGACGCGGTGTCGGTTGTCCAGGAAGAGGCACGCGAAGATCTCGTAGGGCAGACCGTAGAGCCGCAGCTTCAGGTAGTCGCGGGTGTCCTGCGGACTGGTCAGCGCGTCGGTCTTGGTCATGTACACGGCCTCCAGGCAGCGGATGGCCTTCGCCACCAGGGTGCGGTCGGTGCGGGACAGGGCCGGGCGGCGGCCGTCGTCGTTCGGGTCGTCGTCGAACAGTGACAGTTGCTTGGACATGCTGGTCTCCGGGGTGGATGAAACCGGGGAGACGCACCGTCCCCGTGGGGAAGAGCGAGTCTCCCCTGGGGGGTCGGTCGGGCCGCGCGCCCGGTTCAGGGCGCGCGGATGGCGGGTTTGCTGGTCTCGGGAGCCGCTATCCGTTTGGCTCCAGCGCGGCGGACGCGAACGCATCGATGCGGAGGTTGCCCGCGGCGTCCAGGCTCAGTGCGTAGAGGCCGTCGTCCGCGGACGGGTCGTTCGCCCGGTGTTCTCGCGCTCTGACGAGCAGGTCGGGTTCGTCCAGGGGGCCGACGATGAAGGGCTCGACATCGCCCTCGATGATCAGCAGCCAGTGGCGGGTAGCAGGTTGGTTCATGGTCTCTCTCGGGTTGTGTGGACAAGCCCGCCGGCGGGCGGTCAGGCGGTCGCGGCGATCCCGCACGGGCCGACCACGACGAGCGGATCGCCGCGTTTGACCCGCCCGTAGACCTGCTCCAGCAGGGCGATGGCGTCTGCGTCCAATTCGGTATCGGGATGACCGGCGACCCGCTCGGCGATGGCTGGGATCGGGTCGTAGCAGAACAATCCGGCCCGGAATCCATCCCGGACAGAACGCCACGACTGACATTGCGTGCGCTCGACCAGGAGGAACGGCGGCGACCACCGGACCGGGGTCCGGCCGCCGTCCGCGGCGTCCATCGCGGCCATCTTTCTGCCCAGTTGGTAGGTGGTCGCATCGAAGACCTGGGTCCCGCAGGCGACCCAGGCGTGAAACAAGAGTCCGCCGCTCGCGGGATCGCAGGGCACCCCCGCGGCGTGGTGACACACCACGGCGCCGGGGTCCTTGCCATCGACGCGCCAGGCGGCATAGCCGGCCACCAGGCGCGCGTCGTCAATGCCCTCGCGGGCGAGCAAGTGGCGGCACGCCAGGGCGTGCCAGATGCAGTCTGACCCCAAGCGGCTGCTGGCGGTCGTGGCGATGGTGCGCACCGCGGTGGCGATGCGTTCGGCGGTCTCGGTGGGGATGGTCATGTCGCGCTCCGGTGAGTGGGGAGACAGGCCACCCCTGGGGGAGACATGCTCCCCGGTGGGGTTCGATCGCGGGTTTATGCCGGCGTCCAGATCGCCGCATAGCGCGGCGCGTGGGTCAGATGGACCACGTACCGGTTCGGTTCGTCGCCGCGGGTCTCCCTGACCCAGACGACGCGCTGAGATGGATACTCCGCGACGCTCCGGTCGTGTTGTTCGACGGCCTGCGTGGCCGCCTCGTCGGCGTCGTCGGCGTCCATGGCGACGTCATACTCCGTCGGGTCCGGCGGCTCGTACACCGGGTCGATGGCGCAGAGAAACCGCATGGCGTATCTCCTGTGAAACGCGGGGCGACCGGCGCCCCCGCTGGGGTGCATGGCCCCACGGGGTTTCGGTTTGCGAGGACTGGGTTAGGCTGTTCTTGTATCCCGCTCAGCTGGCGGTGATCTCGGTCTCGCCATGGAGCACCGAAGAAGACCTGCGTGCGCTGGACTCTGACCGGTGAGAACACCAAGAGCACAGGGCAGGCACGCCTCCTGGACCAGGCCGGGCAGTCCGCGAGGGACTGTCGGCCTGGACCTGGCGTCGGTTGGTTACTTCAGAAGCAGCTGTTCGGCGATACGGAACAACTCACCTTTCAGGTCGGCGACGCTGGCGATCTGCACTGCGACCGGAAACAGCCGGTCGACGCTCGTGCCGATGCCAACGCCGATCATCTCGATGCCCGCGGCGGTCGCGCGCGTCACCATGCCTGCTGCGCTGTCCCAATCATTTGGGTCCCCATCGGTGAGGGTCAAAATGACCTTTCTCTCCTCGGGTCGCGCCAGCAGGTCGGCCGCGGCGTACCACAGCGCCCCAGACATCGGGGTTCCTCCGCGCGCTTCCTGCATGAAGGCCCCAGCCCGCGCCGCCACGCGATCACCGTGACTCTTGATCCGCGTGACGACGGACGGGTCCTTGTCCCGGCCTGGAAACGCCGTTGCGGCGCAGGACACCCCGCGCATCGGCTCGAGCGCGAGGGCGAGCGCCATTGCTGCGTCCAACGCGAGGCGATCAGGACCCCTTTCCATCGACTCGGAAAGATCGAGGACCAAATGGATGGCCGTGTTTGGGGCGGCCCGCGTATCTTTGCGCTGAAAGATCCGATCGTCCCCAACTGCCGCCCGGTGCAGGTGTCTGGTGCTGACCGTGTGTCCGCGTCTCACCGTTCTGGTCCTGACCAGGTCGTGGGCCTGGACGAGGCCTTGGAGCCTGGCTGCGAGCTTCGCAGACTCCCCTTTCACCGCGGCGAGTCGGGCGTTGCCGCGCACTTGGTTTCCTTGGTAGTCCTCCAAGGACGGCAGGAGCGGCGTACAGCGACCCGCCGTGTGCCCATTCAGTTTTTGCGCGACCTCCTCGAAGAGGTCCTTTGGCAGGTCGCCCTGTCCCGCCGAGAGGATCGCCCGGAGAGCGTCGCGCCCGGCTGCCTCATCGTCACCGGGCGTTTGGTCCCCGGTCGCCGCATCGTCACCGGGCGCTTGACCCCCGGTCGCCGCATCGTCGCCGGGCGCTTGGTCCCCGGCTGCCTCATCGTCACCGGGCGCTTGGTCCCCGGCTGCCTCATCGTCACCGGGCGCTTGGTCCCCGGTCGCCTCGTCATCGCCGGGCGCTTGGTCCCCGGCCGCTTCGTCGTCGCCCGGTTTCGGAGGCGGTGGCTCCTGCGCATCCGCCTCGATGAGGGCCACCATGCGCTCAGTCAGCTCGGCCGCCCCCGCAGTGCTCCGGAGGCTCGGGATCTCCGCCATCAGGCCGAATAGCTGGTGCACGAACCGCGCCGGGAACCGATTGCGCAGCACGCGCTCGGCTTCGTTTGCCGCCGCCGCAAACGCCGGCATGTTCCGGTAGCGGTGGCGACCCATGACGATCAACGTGTTGACGAGGACCGCCGCCGACCGGTCTCCGTCCTTTGGGGGAGCGGTCATGCCGGCTGCCAAGAGCCACTGCCACAAGGCATCGAGCGTGATCCGCGCCCCTGGGTAGGGGTGCATCATGGCGTTCTCGATGCGGATATCCTCGACAACGCCGAGAATTGCCTTGGCCACCGGCCCCTTCGCCCGGGTCCCCTCGCCCGCCTGGAAGTCCGTGAAGCGGAGATGCGCGGCCTCGTGGGTCAAGTACCCCCAGGCGAGCATCTTGGCGTTGGGGTCATCGCTGATCGCCGGGATCAGAATCCTGTGCCCGTTGGTGCAGGCGCGGTTTCCGCCCACCACCACTTGCACCCCGAACTTGCGGCCATAGGCAGCGGCAACGATCGGCAGGGCCTGCATCAGGTTGTTCTGGTTCATAGTGCGCTCCAAGAAAATGGGGCGCACCGTCCCCACTGGGGCGACGGGCGCCCCCAGGGGGAGATTGAAGACGGATCGGGCGCCGGAGCGCCCAATTCGCCGTTGGGTCAGAAGAACTCGACTTTGGCCATTTTTGCCTGAGGCCGGGCGCTGTGCACGGGTGGGCTGGACCAGGGCCGGCGGCTCCTGCGGAGGTGGCGGCAGCGGGAGACCGGCGGTATCGTCTGAAGTCGACCAAAACACCAGCCGTCACC
>NZ_CAIZIZ010000554.1 GCF_903933125.1 uncultured Lamprocystis sp.
ACCCGTGATGATCTCAAAAACAGACTAAATTCTGCCTTGAAATCGCTAAAAAGCGACATCAAGCGAATCCAGTCGTTCTTTCTTTTGCCGCATACAATTTATGCCAGCAGTTTGTCCGCATAATTAATAAAGTCTCGATACTTGAGAGGCCCATATGGCGAGCGATCTCGGCACGGCCGCCATTGCGCATCCAGGCGTCGATGTCGCGGGCGTAATTGACCACGCCGCTCATGGCCGAGTCGTGGCCGAACATCCGATACGGCAGCCCGAGCCCGTCGAGGGTGTCCCTGAGATACGCCATGCCGCGGATCAGGTTCGGTCCGCCGCGGCCGACGACAACGAACAGTGGCCGGCGGCCCTGGGTGTTGAAATAGTCCCGCAAGGCATCGGCCATGGCCCGGAAGGTGGTGTAGATGTCCGTGTTGTTGGCCTTGCCGCCGATAATGAACAGCACGTTGCTCTGCTCGAGCCAGTGCTTGTAAACGATGCGGCTGATGTCGTACATCTTCTCGTAGGGCGGGTTGCCGCCGAAGTCCGAGGAGATGCTGCCGGCGTCGCCCAGCAGCTCGGTGACCAGCGCGTTGGCACCGCCACCGAAGGTCATGGCCGCGATGGTGCCCTGGTCGTTGATCACGAACACGTCCGACTGGCCCTGGTAGGTCCGCAGCGCGTTGACTTCAATCTCGAAGGCCGAGTAGCTCGCGGATTCCAGGTTGGCGGGCAGATTCAGCCGATGCCAGGCCGGGTCGTCGCCGTCGAAGGCGCATTTGAAGTCACAGGTGACCGGGACCAAGCGCCCCTGGCCCTTCGGCATCATGCGGATCGGATTCAGCTCCAGCATACTCATGCCGTAGTTACTGAAGAGGTCCCACAGCTTCGGCAGGTTCTGCACCAGCGGGCTGATGATCTCGTGCGGTGCGTCGATGCTGTCCAGTGCATTGGCGACGATGAACCCCTTAAAGCCGGTGAGGGCGTCGAAGGGGATGGTCGCGATCTGGTCGGGCGCCAGATCTTCGATGTTGACGCCGCCGTGGTGGGTGATGGTCAGCGTCGGGGCACGGTAGCGGGTCGCGTCCCGAATCGACACATAGATCTCATGCTCGGCCGGGACAGCACCCTCGAAGGTGACACCCTCGGCCTTGGCCACTTGATTGCCGACCCGGTGCTCGACGAAGAACAACCGCTCCTTCTCGCGCATGGCAGTGGCCAGGTCGGTCGCCCGCCCAATCAACCCGGACTTGCCCTTTTTGCCGATGCCGCCCTTAAAAATGGGCTTGATCAGCACGCTGCCCCAGCGGTCGATCAGGTCCTTGACCTGCGCGCCGGTCGCGTCCGGACCCAGCACCTCCGCGGTCGGATAGCCCACATACTCAAGGAGCTTCGCCCCCCAAAGCATCCCGGTGATCTGCATCGTCCCCCCTTCCCGCCTGCGCGGAAAAACTGTTTTAGCATATACTTATACGATGCCATCCCGGACGCCTGAAGGCGGATGGTGGATGGCGGAACCCGCGATCATACAGATTACAGGCGCCCGTTCCACCCGTCGATTGCGGGCCGGGATCGGTCGGTCAAGCGTGCGCCTCGTGGTTGGCTTGAGCCATCGCGCGGGGTGTCGCTGCGCCGGCGACACCCGCATCCTCCAGCGACGCCGGCCTCTTGCTCATCGTTCCGGCCAGCGGCGACTTGAAGAGGTCTCTCACAGCGACACGGGACGCCGCGCCTTCAGGACCCCTTCAACGCGGCGGACATACCACGGGCGCATCCGCTCCGATACGCCGCGGTGCGCCAGGAAATCCCGATACCGGTCCCAGTTGGAGGGGGAGCCGTCCTCGCGGCGGGGGTTGGGGATGGTGGACATCATGTGGCGGTCGGGGAGTCTTGGACGGAATTCAGTCAAGTTCGGTCGTGGCCCGTTTCAGTCTAGGTCACGAGCGGCCCGCGCCAGCCTAGCGCACAAGCGACCCGTGCCAATCGAGTACCCAAAGTCTTGTCCGCAGAGTCGGATGGCAAGCGCCCGGCGGAGGTTTGCCTGGAACCTAGCGTTTCGTCTCCGGTACGTGCGGAAACCGTGATCCAGGTCACAAAACCTCCCCTTGCAAAACAGCGGCGAGACGCGGAAAGTACACATTAAACAGTGATGGGCTGTGCCTTGACCGGCAGCCGATGTGCGACACCGATCTGCTGGGGGATCCACGGCAGGGCGCGGGTGGGGTGCTTGGGCGGTCGGCCGGATTCAGTCTAGAATCTTAGTGGCCCGTGGCGGGCAAGCGTTTCGCCGGCCCGTGCCAAGCTAGAACACGTTAGGCGCTTGGTACGTCCGGCGTTTACATATTTATGCAACAGAGCGTGGAGAATTGAAATGAAAAAACATCTGATGAAAATAGCTGGAATTGCACTCCTCACCGGTGCGTCTGCCCACACACTGGCCTGGACTATTGGGAACACAGAAATACAAAGCAATTCTGGCGGCGACATCCTTATTCATTATGTAACATGTGATAACGGAAAAATAATTATAGTTAATGAAAGTAAAGTTACTCATCAATTCATGAACGGTTCTTCAAAATTTTATCAAAGCATGGATGAAGCCGTTAGCGACGCTTGTCGGCGGTAATAGGCGGGTAATAGGGGGCAGACTACGGTTGCCCACTGAATCCCCTGTCCCGGCAGTAAAGAAGACAAAGAATGGCCTAACTTTGGGCTCAAGAGCGAGCGCGCGCCACGGGCGTC
Source organism: uncultured Lamprocystis sp. (assembly GCF_903933125.1). Lineage (GTDB taxonomy): Bacteria > Pseudomonadota > Gammaproteobacteria > Chromatiales > Chromatiaceae > Thiodictyon. The sequence goes on from NZ_CAIZIZ010000554.1 coordinate 2,731, forward strand.
GTGCTAATTTGCAAGCTCATCAAGGGCGCGCGCCGCTTTAGCCTTCACGTTAGGCTCAGTTAATGGAGAATCGCGGATGGCATATGAGAAAATACTGATCTTAGAATCCGCTTGGTCGGATGAAATCTCAGACTCAAGAGCAACCAGGGAAATCTATGGTTCGCTGGAGACCCTGTTTTCCCTGCATGATGATCCGTTGCGCATCATTCACTCGACTTTGGCCATTTTTGCCTGAGGCCGGGCGCTGTGCACGGGTGGGCTGGACCAGGGCCGGCGGCTCCTGCGGAGGTGGCGGCAGCGGGAGACCGGCGGTATCGTCTGAAGTCGACCAAAACACCAGCCGTCACCG
>NZ_CAIZIZ010000555.1 GCF_903933125.1 uncultured Lamprocystis sp.
GGTGACGGCTGGTGTTTTGGTCGACTTCAGACGATACCGCCGGTCTCCCGCTGCCGCCACCTCCGCAGGAGCCGCCGGCCCTGGTCCAGCCCACCCGTGCACAGCGCCCGGCCTCAGGCAAAAATGGCCAAAGTCGAGTATACGAGGCGCGACGGTAATTCCCTGTGGCTCTGGAGCCATTCAGCAGGGCTCGTTCGAGCGCGGGACGGGCGCCGAGCACGGTGCGAATCCGGTCAATCACCACTTGCGACAGTCCGCTGGAATCCGGGGTGATGTCAGGCAACCGCACGATCGGCCAAACCTTGCATGCGTGTCTGAAACTCGTCGAACAAGGTCATGTAGCGCGTGCTGATGGTCGCGATGAGTTGCTTCGCGGTGTTCTCGTCATCAGTATGTGAAGAACGGTTGCGGCTCTTGATCGTCTCCATCCAGGTGTCGCCGTCGGTGAGCAGACCGCGACGGAATGCTTCGCGAATGGCATCCCGCGAACCGGTAATATCAGGTTTGTCGGAAATCGCCTTACCCTGAAAGTCGCGCAGGTGCGAGGTCGACCGGCTAAAGCGTCGGCCTCCAGTGTTCGTGCGGCCGGAACGACGATCAAGACCGGGACGGGCCTTGGTCGTAGTCCCGGCCGACGGCGTGCGTAGTCAGGGCTTCCAGCCCTGACGGTGTCAGGCCAGGATGGCCTGACTACGCACCCGGCGAGCCCAAGTGGCCGGAAGCTTGATCGAGGCCCGCGGTGGCAAGGTGGTTTGGACGTTTGTCCGTTTGGCTGGCGGCGGCGCCCAGGCTTGGGAGACACCAGTGCGACTAGCAGCCTGTCGGACTTGATGAGGTAACCGATTGAAGTTAAAGAGTTTCAGCTTTTTTGGCGCAAATTTTTTATCTTCTATACTCAAGTTCTTACGCTGCAAGTCCGACAAACTGCTAGCACGGATTTCGCGTGATCGAGGATCGACTTGGGTTTGGCTCAGTGCGACGCCGATGCAGTGGCCGCCGACCAGGCCGAGGCGGACGTCCGTAGGGTACGCCGCATGGGCAGGTGCTGGACGATCGGTGGCGCAATTCGCTGCGCTATTGCGCCCTACGGTTCTCGATGACCTTGGCTGCTTCGGCGAGGCGGATGTTGCTGGCCAGGTGGGTGTCGGCGGTGACCGTCAGGCGCTCGGCTTCGTGTCGAGCTCAGCCGACAGTTGGTTCGCGCGGGCTGCGATTTGCTCGATGCTCAAATCGGGCAGGCTTTGTTGGCGCCAGATCGTGTAATCAAACCTTTCTCGGTTGATGGAGCCCATAAATCGCTCGGCTTCGACCAAGCCGAGCACGTCAATGAGGGCTCGCATGCCCCGTAGGCGGATTGCACTTTCAGTTTCCGTTGTCATACCAGTGCTCCAACATGGCGAGCGCGAGTCCGGGCGTGAGAACTTATTGGGACCTCCGATGACGCCATTTTCTTGAGGAGCCGGTCGTCTGTCGTGACGAACTTCGCTCACAGTCGGTGCGGTCGTCGGTCCGCGCAGCGGACCCTACAGATTAGGGTCTTACCGTAGGTCCGCTGTGCGGTCCGTCCGCGGCCGGCCGTAACTGATGATCGAGGCCGCTGGAGCGTCGGAGCCAGAAAGAAAACGCATCTTGTTCGCACACGAATCGGGCGGCCGCAGATTGATTCGACAGCACCATGACCCTTAGCGGTCAGTCGGGATAGTAATCGTCGTCAAGCAGCAGCGTTGCCTGGTATGGGCACTGGGCCGGGAAGGTCTCCGGGGGCAGGCGCGTCTCCTTGCTGGCCAGATCAACCGCGTCCGGATAGGTGTTGGCGATGGCTTCGTTGAGGACGGATTTCAATCCGGGCGATTGGCGAAGCAGCACGGCAAGCTGTTTGCGTTGTTCGACGATGGTCGCGCGCCAGCTTCGGCCATCGAATTCGCGCCAGCGCTCGGATAGCATCTGGCATTGGAATTCCCATTTCAATAAATGGGCGAGTAGAATCAATAACCGACTTTCGAGCTCACGGCGCTCACTCTTGCTCATATCGCTGAGTTCTTCTAATAAGTGCTCGATATCCAATTCCGTGTAGCGCCCGGCGCGTAGGAGTTCGGCATGGCGTGTTGCCCAAGCGGAATAGTCGGTTTGATACAGGGTGCTGAGTTCACTCATAGCGTCGTGCTCGTCGTTGCGTTTCTGCTCGTCGCGTCTTCTTCCTTTCGAAGGCGGTTATGCATCAATCAGAGACGTCCGTCAACAGCGGTTGCGGGGAGGACGGATTTCACGTCGTAGAGGATCGACTTGGGCTTGGCCCAGTGACGGATCCCGGTCGCACCCTGCGCGATGAAGTCGCGATGGGCAACGGCGAGGATGATGGCGTCGTAGGTGCCGGGCGCCGGGGGCGCGGACAGGCAGTCGAGGCCGTATTCGTGGTGCGCTTCGTCGCGGTCGATCCAGGGGTCATAGCAGTCGACGGTGATGTTGTAGTCACGCAGGGCCTGGATGATGTCGATGACGCGGGTGTTGCGCAGGTCCGGGCAGTTTTCCTTGAAGGCGAGGCCGAGCACC
>NZ_CAIZIZ010000556.1 GCF_903933125.1 uncultured Lamprocystis sp.
CATCTCGCAGCCGCGGGCTCGTCTTTCGCCGTTTACTTGAACAGATCGCCAGGACCGACCAGGTTCCCGAGAAAAATCTCATCCATGGTTACGATTGGCGGCTACACAAGATGTAGGGCAGGAGGAGCTAACCGCCCACCCAATAGGCGTAAAATCCTTGCAGAACATGGTGAACGAAGCGATGGGTTGGCTGGGCGAGGCGCCGGTGACGGGCAGCGCGTTCTCGCAGGCGCGCTACAAACTCAAACACACCGCTTTTATCGAGTTGAACGAAGCGGCGGTGGTCAGCACGATGTACGCCGACCGCCACTACCGGACGTTGTGGGGCTTTCGGGTGCTGGCGGTCGACGGCTCGAAGATCCTGCTGCCGGACACGGCGGACGTGCGCGCGGCCTTCGGGACCATCGCTTACAGCGGCGGGGAGACTGCGGACATTGCGGGCGAGCGCCCGTATGCGTTGGCCTCGGTGCTCTACGACGTGCTCAACCGGGTGGCCTTGGAGGCCACGCTGGGCAAAGCGAACGCCTACGTGTAGCGGCCCACAAACATCCGGGCTCCGACCCACAAACATCGCGATTTTCGGCCCAGATTAACTGCAAATAACGGGGGTCCCGGACCCAGATTATTTGCAAATGAGCCCACATTAACTGCAAACAGCCCACCAACATCCGCGCTGGCCCAGATTAGCTGCAAATGGCCGAAGGGGCGGGCCACCCTCACACCGGCAGCCCCGCGGCCAGCAACTGGCCATGCAGTTCCTGGGTCCGCCCCGGCGCCAACTGGCCGTGCAGAAAGGAGCGAATCTCCGCCGGGCGGACGTTGAGTAGATCGGCCAACGCCCGGGTGTTGTAACCGTAGCGGGTCAGGGTCGCCTCCAGGGCGTCGATGTCAGCCGCCAGGACGGCTTCGATGACCTCCAAGGTCACCGGCTTCTGCCCGACCTGATAGGCCGCCTCCAGCGCGAGCGTGAGGTACTGCTCGATTTGCAACGGCGTGGACAGCGCCGCGGCCAGGCGCTCGCGGGCCTCCGTGGTCAGTAGATCGGCCGCCGTGGCGGGGGCGCATTGCTCCAGCAACCAGTCCAGATAGGCCAACTCCTGCCCTTTGATCCCGTCCAGCCAGAACAGGGTGGTCCGGGCGCCGATCTCCTCCAGGGCCGGCCGACGCAGGTCGTTCCTGAGCTTGGGGTGACCCACCAGGACCACGGACAGGGTGCCGCCGTTGTTCTGGACCAGCTCGATCAGGCGCTTCAGCCCGACCAGGGTCTTGGGGTGCAGGTCGTGCGCCTCATCGACGAACAGGGCGACCGGCTTCTTGCGCTTGGCGATGACCTCGATGAGCTTGCGCTCGCGCTTCTCCGGCTGGGTGGGGACCTTGAAGTCCTTCTCGGTCACCAGGTCGTAGAACAGGGCCAGCATCAGGGTGCCAAGGTTGATCCGATGTTTGTCCACCGCGAGCGACTGGGAGACCAGGATCTCGCGCTCGTCCTTGAGGGCCTCGGTCAGCCGGTGCAGCGTGGTGGTCTTGCCGCAGCCGACTAGTCCGACCAGGGCCAGGAGTTGACCGCCATGGATGGCGATCTTGATATCGTCGAAGACCCGGCGTTGCTGGGCGGTTTCGAAATAGCCAGCGCGCGGCAGTCCGCGGGTCAGCCCAAAGTGCTTCATCACCTCGCTCTGCATGCCGGTCAGCCTCCGCGCAGGGGTTTCAGATGGGTCCGCGCGTAGTCGATGACGTCGACCTTACGCAGTGACTCGGCCAAGGCGGCATCAAGCGCGGCCAGCGCCTCTGCCGGCAGCTTGGCCAAAGGGGTGCCCAGGTACTCGGCGATAGCGCGTTTTGCCGCGACCGCCGTGGGAAAGGCCAGATCCTGGAACGGGTCCGGATCGACGAAGGGCGTCTGCGCGATGACAGGCCCTGGCGCCAGTCCTACCGAAGCGGCTGGACCACCCCACACAGATCCGGGCAGGGCCAGTTGTTCAGCCAAGGCGGCGATGCGCTCAGCGCGTTGCTGAGTCTTGGTCTTTTTGAACGAGCGGTAGCGATGCAGGGGAATCGGCCCGCCGACCGGCTCGTAGGGGCCAAAGCGCCGCTCACCGTGCTCGACATAGAGGGCGTTATCGAACAACCCCCACCACAGAATCACGTCCTCGCCGGCCAGGTCCGGGTCGACCTGGTAGAGGGTTCCCTCCAGGGAGACCCGGGCGTCGACCCCGACCTTGCGCCGCTCGGGCTCGCGGGCGAAGGTGCCGAAGCGCTCCCAACTGCACATGGCGCGTACCCCCTCCGGGGGCAGGTTGGCCAGCCAGTCATCGATCCGCGCATGGGGCTCGCGGCGGTGGGGCATCCGGTTGTAGTGGATCAGGAAGCGCAACAGCCAGGCGTTCGCTTCGGCCTCCATCTCGGGCGCGTGCAAGTGATAGAGGGTCTCGTGCATCTCCTTGACGCTACGAAAGGGCCGCTCGACCTTCCCCTTGGCCCGGGCCGTCGGGCGTCGCCCGTCGCTGTCCTTGGGCATGTGGGTGCGCACCTCGATCCCGAGGTAATCCATGACCCGATGAAAGATCAGACTCTTGCCGATCGGTCCGGAGTCCATGTAGAGCATGGCCGGGCGCCCCTGGAACGGCAGGTCGGGGTCGGACTTGGGGGCCATGGCGTTGAACAGGAAGCGCAGCGCCGCCTCGACATCCTCGCCGTAGACCCCGTGGTACTCCTGGTAGGCGACCCCGCTACGGTCGTCGACCACGCTGTAGAGCATCAAGAGCGGATGCCCGCGGCCCTCCTCAAACCAGGCCGGGCGCGCGACCTGTTTCAGATCCGACGGGCTCAGATCGAACTGCCAGCAGTCGTTGCTGTGGCGGGCCTCGAAGCGCACCGCCGGCGGGACCCGGGTCAGGGTGCGGTAGTCGAAGCCCCAGCGCTTGAGGTAGCGGTTGACCGTGGTGCGGCTCAGCACCGCGGTCGGCGCACGCAGCAGCCCCGCAGGGGTCTCCACGCCATGTTCTTCAAGCAAGCGGATGGCCTGGACGGTGGAGAGGTGGCGCCCTTTTTTGTTGCTGGTGCGGATCTTCAGCGCCGCGATCACCTCGCAGTAGTGCTCAAGCTCCGCCTGAGGCAGGACCCGCGGCACGCCGCGGTCGGCGCGGTTCAGTGCCTTGGGCCGGGCGCGTTCGCGCAGTGCCCGGTACAGCGCATCCTCCGAGACCCCGTACAGGGCGGCCGTCTGCTGCATCAGCGCCCGACGCTCCGGGCTGCGCGGTGCCAAGCCGGCACGCCGGCGGCGCAGGTCCAGCAGGGCTTCCGGTGGGAGTTGGTGACGCGTCATCGACGGCAACTCCCGGGCGGCACCCTAACGGCCCTGCGCGGCTGGACCCGTGGTGCCGATCGGCACCCCGCGGTGGCGCAGGTAGTCGTAGAGGGTGCTTTTGGCGATGCCGAGCTGCGCGGCGATCTCGCGCACCGACAGGCGGCGTTCGCGGTAAAGGGTCTCGGCGGCGCAGGCGGTCTTCTCGGCCTCCGGTGGTAGGCCCTTGGGGCGCCCGCCCAGGCGACCGCGGGCGCGCGCAGCAAGCAACCCGGCCTGGGTGCGCTCGCGGATCAGATCCCGCTCGAACTCGGCTAGCGAAGCGAACAGATTGAACACCAGGCGGCCCTGCGAGGTGGTGGTGTCGAGCGGGTCGTTGAGGCTCTTGAGCCCGACCTGCTGTTCCAGCAGCACGCCGGCCAGTTCGACCAGGTGACGCAGGGAGCGCCCGAGGCGATCGAGCTTCCAGATCACCAGCACGTCGCCCGGGCGCAGTTCGCCCAGCAGGGTATCGAGGACCGGACGCTGGACCTTGGCGCCGCTGACGACCTCCTGGTAGACCTTCGTGCACCCGGCGCGGCGCAAGGCGTCGACCTGCAGGTCCAGGCTCTGGTCTTTGGTGCTGACACGGGCATAGCCGATGTCCATCTGCCGCTCCGCAAGGGGCTGGTGGTTTGATTTACTCGTCGTAGCTTAGGAAAAGCGGTCGCAGATTTCCACAACCGGTTATCCGGACCGTGAAACTGGGGTTTCAGGCGGTGCAGTAGGGTGGCACTGGCGGTCTGCTGATGGTCCGGAAAAACCCTCGTTTTGGCGGACCGACGGGGCCCGCCTGATGCAGCCAGATTCAGGGGAGCGCCAAGGCCGCGCCCGTCTGTCGTGCTCGCGGCGGGACGGTCCTACCTGGGTCATAGATGGCCGTGCGGCGACGGGTGGTCCCCCGGCAGCGGGGCCGACAGCGCCAACGCTTTGGTGAAGAAGGGCGCCAGCGCCGTTTGCAGATAATGTGGGCCCGTGCGGATGTTGGTGGGCTGTTTGCAGCTAATGTGGGCTCATTTACAAATAATCTGGGTCGCTCGACTTTGGCCATTTTTGCCTGAGGCCGGGCGCTGTGCACGGGTGGGCTGGACCAGGGCCGGCGGCTCCTGCGGAGGTGGCGGCAGCGGGAGACCGGCGGTATCGTCTGAAGTCGACCAAAACACCAGCCGTCACCG
>NZ_CAIZIZ010000557.1 GCF_903933125.1 uncultured Lamprocystis sp.
CGGTGACGGCTGGTGTTTTGGTCGACTTCAGACGATACCGCCGGTCTCCCGCTGCCGCCACCTCCGCAGGAGCCGCCGGCCCTGGTCCAGCCCACCCGTGCACAGCGCCCGGCCTCAGGCAAAAATGGCCAAAGTCGAGCCTGTGCTGCGCCACCGAAACGACGTGCGACTGCCGCAAGGGCCAGAGCGCGCTCCGAGCGGATGATCAGGCTCCGGATCTACCCTGGCCGGTAGACCACTGCTACGAGCGCTGCGTGGGCTTTACAAGTAAGGGGGAGATGTACGTCCGCTCGGATGCGCCACTCAGCGACGCGCAGCGTAGAGCGCTCGCTCTTGCTATTGGCATTCCGCACAACAACAAAACGAGGGATAACGGAATCCTCAACCTGAACCACCCAACACTCATCGCGGCGCGTGCGGCCGCGGTGGACAGCGAGTGCGATCGACTGGAGGATGACTACAAAGGCAAGACGGCGAGCAAGGATGACCGGGCAGCGCGTGCCGAGGCGATGCTCGCAGAACGAACGCTTCAAGAATTCGTGAGTATCCGCGTCGGATGGTTGACCAAGACGCTAAACAAGGGGCGATGATGTTGTCACCCATTGACCGCACCCGTCTCGAGAAGACAGCCACCGACAACGGCTTCGACCTGGAGGGGGCGACGGACGGGGCCTGGCTCCCCTTCGCGAGCAGTCAGACCAGCCTGCGCATCTGGCTCCGCGTCCTGGAAGGGACACTCTATATCGTTGCCTTCTCTCGCCGCGAGGTCTGCGCGGCCCTGCCCGACCTTGGAGCGCCCTGGACCAAGCCGCTGCCGGCAGGTGCTTGCGCGGCGCGGGGCCTGGCCGTCGCGGCGTCGCTCCACCGCTTGATCCGGCGCGCGTTTCAACTATCGCGGGCGCTCCCGGATGCGCCGCTGCAGGTCTTCCTCCAGCGGACCGCCTCACTCCCGCGGACGACGGAGGCGGAACGACTGGTCGTGCAACGGGTGGGTCAGGACCTGTTCCGCAACGGCCTGCTCGACTACTGGGAGGGCACTTGCCCGGTATCCGGACTCGTCGTCGCCGAATTACTGCGCGCGAGCCACATCAAACCCTGGGCGCACTGCGACACCGACGCCGAACGGTTGGACGTGTTCAATGGGTTGCTGCTTGCCCCCCAACTCGACGCGGCATTCGACCGCGGATTCATGACCATCGACGACGCCGGCCGGGTCATCGTCTCGGACCGGCTCGACCCCGCCTCGCGGCAGGTTCTGGGGCTCGACAGGTCGCTTTCGGTCCATCGGCTCATCGATCCGCATCGCGTGTTTCTGGCGTGGCACCGCGAGCACGTCTTTATCAGGTCATCAGCATCGGCCTCCGATCGAGTCGCCCCGGTCACCGGAGGTCGGGCCGGCGTGGTACCAAGTTCTTCGAAGATTACCTTCCCATGAAAGTCGCGCGGCTGCAATCAACATTGATCGGGTCGGGTCCCACACCACCGAACATGCGGTTTTCCGCACCCGGCGGTTGAGCCCAGCGGGCTTAGCGCGCGAGCGTCCACAGTAGAGTCAGCCCGTAGCGACTGAGGGTGGCGGTCGTCAGCGCTTGGTTGACGACGACATGGCGTGCCATGAACCAGGCGCCTCGCCGAGTAGGGGGGCATGGGGTGTCCGTGTTACTCTCCAGTTAGCCGCAGTGCATCTTCAATGACGCGCTCTGCGAGGTAACGGTCCGGGTGATCAGCGTACGCGCGAACACCGCGGGCAGCACCGACAGGCTCACGACCCGGCTCAGGCCGATCAGCGGTCCCGCATCGGCGACGACGACATCAACCAAAGGCTTCAAGCTCCTGCTCCAACTCTCCGGGACGCGGACGTGCAATGGGGATCCGCAGCCGGCTCAGGTGATCCATGAATTCAGCAACCCCCATCCCCGCCAGCCGCGCCGCCTTGCCCAGCGAGATGGTCTCCTCATCGAACAGTCGGGTGGCGAGCGTCATTGCCACCCCCTCCCGCAGCAGCGCCTCGTCGAACGGCACGGCCACAAAAATCGGCTGCCCATGCTTGGTCACGACGGACAGGCGGCCCGACTCGGCCTCGCGAACGATCCCGCCGGTGTTGTCCCGGAGGTCGCGGATGGTAAAGGTCTGCACGGCGATCTCCCGATTTGTGCCCACAGTGATGGGCACAATTTAGCTCAAGCAGCGGACCAGTAACAGACCGCAGCCGAACTCCTTGGCCGAGCCGATGCCATCGAAATCGCCTTCCCACGAAAGTCGCACGGCGGCTCTCAATGTTGTGGGAGTGACATGCGGCCACAATCGGGGCCGCCATGAACGCCGCCGCGAGACCCCGCGAGACCGCATCGCGGCCGGAGGCCGCTCCCACGAGGACGGCATGCGCAGCAGGCAATACGACGCGCTTTCAAGGCGCCCGCGCCTCGGTTAAGCTCGCCCGCCATGATGCTCACCAACCCGCTCTCCCAACTGCTCGCGTCCACCGACTTCGCCTGGCGGCGTGAGCCGGACGCCCCGGCCGCGCTGACCAACCTGCAGTGGCGCGCCGATGCCTGCGACTCCGGCTCGATCCTGTTCTTCCAACGCTTCGATGACGGCCGCGACGACGCGGAGATCTATCGGCGCTACCTGGCGGACAGCGCCTGCGCCGTGCTGGTCACCAACCGGATGCTCGATTGCTTCGACCACCTGCCCGGCATGGGCATCTATGTGACCCGTCCGGAGGACTGGGCTGCGGTGATCGGGCGGTTCTGCGATCGGGTCTATCCCTTGCGTGCGGATTTGCGCTTCATCGGCGTCACCGGCACCAACGGCAAGACCACGACCATCAAGTACCTGGAGTCGATTCTGGCCGCGAACGGACGACGGGTGCTGGCGGTCGGCACTCTGGGGCTGTCGCTCAATGGGGAACCACTGGCCGCGACCGGCTTTACCTCGCCACCCCAGCTTGAATTGCGTCGACTGCTGCACGCCCATCAGGACCGCTGCGACTGGGTGGTGATGGAGGTGAGCAGCCACGCGCTGGATCAGGGCCGCGTCCACGGTTTGCCGCTGCAGGATGCCGGCTGGACCAACTTCACCCAGGACCACCTGGACTACCACCGGACCGAGGCCGCGTATTTCGCCGCCAAGGCGCGCATTCTCGACCAGCTCGTCGACGGCGGACGACTCTATTGCAGCAGCCCCGAGGTAGCCGGTCGGCTGTCGGCAGCGGGGGTTGCACAGGCGGCGATCTGCCTCCTCGACGAACCCACCCTGGAACCGCGGGCACTGGCGGCCAAGCCTTTTCTTGCGCTGGCGCACAACCGCCGCAACTATGCTCTGGCGGTCGCGCTGGCCGATGGCGTACTGGGAACCGGCGCACGGACCGACTGGCGGCACCTGCAAGCCGTGGATGGCCGCTTCGAGTGTCGGGTGGCCGGCAACCGGACCTTCGTTGTCGACTTCGCGCACACGCCGGATGCGCTCGACACCATTCTGACCGCCATCCGCGCCGGCTTCCCCGGCGCCCGGATCATCACCCTGTTCGGCTGCGGCGGCTCCCGTGACCGCGGCAAGCGGCCACTAATGGGCGCCGCGGTGGCACGCCACTGCGACCACGCCATCGTCACCTCCGACAACCCCCGGACCGAAGACCCGGAGCAGATCATCGCGGACATCCTCACCGGCATGCCCGGCGCGAGCCTGGATGTGATCGTGGAGCGGCCACTCGCCGTCGCGCATCTGTTCGACCTGCTGGCCGCCCGCCCGCCTGAAGAACCCTGGGTTGCGCTGATCGCCGGCAAGGGTCACGAGCGCTATATCGACCGCAACGGCGCGAAGACCTATTACAGCGACCAGGACGAGGTCGAACGCAACCTGCGGCGGCTCGGCTGGTAGGGATGCCTTGGTCATAAAACCGGCCATCGCGCGATCTGCACGGTCGTCGGTCCGCACAGCGGACCCTACAGGTCACGACGTTACCGTAGGGTCCGCTGTGCGGAC
>NZ_CAIZIZ010000558.1 GCF_903933125.1 uncultured Lamprocystis sp.
CACAGCGGACCCTACAGGTCACGGTGTTCCCGTAGGGTCCGCTGTGCGGACCGTGTGCGGACCGTCTGCGGCTAACGAAACAACCGCCGATAGCGCCCCAGATCGAGGAACCAGGTCTCGCCCGACCAATCCTCAACGCCGTCATTATCCGTGACGACAAAGCTTCTGCCGTCGCTGGTCACCGCAACACCCTCCGGCTTGTCGGTGATCCAGCCGGCGCTCGCTTTCATTCTGGGCATGAGATCAAAGACTGCCTTCTCGCTGCGGCTGACCAGTCGGTCGGCGGTGGCAGTGAAAGGCACCTTGACCAGCGACTTCAAACCGGCGAAATCACCTGTGAGATTATCGCGTTCGATCAGGATATGGGATCCATCGGGGGCGCGGGTGATTTCCGAGAGGCCCACCCAATCCGCATTCTCCGGTAACGGCGCCAATTCCCAGGCGATGTGTTTCCAAGTCATCGCCAGTGGGTCATAAATCCAAATGCGGGTCTGGTTCGGCTGCCCGAGCGCGTTCAACCCGCCGGCATCGTCGTCAAGATCTTCGCATTCCGCCGTGGTGTAGTCCCAACCACGCTGCTGGGCAACAAAGAGGCGGTAGCCGCCAACGCCGGGCCGAACGGAAACGCCTTCGAAGCCGGAACCGAGCGTTCCACGGCTGATCGACGCGCCGCGACAGGCCAGGATTTCAGCAGGCAAACCAATTTCCTGCATGACCTGGCCCGTGCTCGGGTCGACTTGCAACAACCGGTTGGGGCGAGAGTCGCTCGCGTTACCCTCACTGGCGATCCAGAGGGTCCCGTCCGGCGCCACGGCGATGCCTTCCGGATCATAGTCACCACTCCCACCCTGGATCTTGAGGGACGCGGTGATCACGGCCGGCTTGCGCGAGACATCGATCGTGAAAATCATGCTCTCGCTGTAATACGAGTCCCAGACCGCCAGCAGCCTGTCACGCTGACCGGGAACAGCAACCATTCCGGACAGCGCAGACCAGGGAATGGGCGAACCGGACTGATCGTCGGAGAGGATCTGCGGATAGGTCGGCTGACCGGTTTTCAGTTGATAGATCATCAGACTGGAACGGACCCCGAAGCTTGGGTCGTCGTTCTCGCCGGAAGCGATCAAGAGGTTACGTGACGGAATGGCCAGCAGTCCTTCCGGGCCCAGGGGTGCGGGGAGAAGCTGTTTGAAGACGGGGCGCGTGTTCTTCAACTGATAGACCGCAACGAAACTGCCGCGCTCGGAGCCGACAAACAGATAGTCGTCCCGGCCGAAACGCCCGTACTCGATCGCCTCGGGTTCAGTTCCCTTATTCTCGGAGCGGTCCTCCGGATAATGACCGTGCTGTACTGCGATTGCCTCCAGGGAAGCCCCGCTATCGAACAGCACCTTGCCCGCGCGGTCGAACAGCGTAAAGCCGCGGCTGCCGCCGAACAGATCGCCTTCATTGGCGGTCGCGATCATGCTCAAGTCACGGCCGCCGACCGGGACCCAGGCGATAGCATCCGGTTCGCGCGGAACATCGGCGAGTGACTCGGTCAGTGAGATGATGCCGTCCTCGGTCTGATCGATGCCGTCCAAAGTAACGGCACCGGCATCGAAATGATTGGTCACCCGACCTCTTACCAGGTCAACGATGACCAGGTGATTATTCTCTTGCAGCGAGACCAACGCCTTGTTGTGGATATTGACATCGACGAACTCGGGTTCCGGATCGCCGCCGCCGTAGGCCGCGAGACCGCGCAGATCGACATCGCGCCGCACCCAGTTCACGGGATTCATACCCTTGATATCCAGGATGGCGAGGTACCCGGCCGGCGCCTGAGGCAATCCGCCCTCCACTCCAGCGACCGTGACATCCTCATCACGCTCGTTTTCGATCGCAATCGCAATATAGTTGCCATCCGGGCTGATTTTGATCGAGTCCGGTTGACCGCCCAGGTCGATCTCACCGGTTACCGACTTGGTCTTGACATCGACAACCACCAACTTTCCGCTGGTGCTGATAAAATTCTCACTGGTATTGACGGCCACCAGCGCGTAGTCGTTGCCCAGCACATCGACCGACGTGGGTTCTCCGCCCATGGCGAGTGTGCCTTCCGGCAGCGGGCTCGCGGGGTCCGCGATGTTGACGAAACCGATCCGCTCGCCGGGACTGTCAGTGTAGACAAGCAGCCTGCCGTCTTTCGTCGCGGCCATAATCTCCGACACCGTCTCCTCGTCACGCGCTGCCGGGTCGAGATTGCGGTAGTTGCCAAAGGTCGCGACCCGCTGAAAGCTCTTTTGCGGAATGCTGGAGTCGTAATCCCGCACCGAGGGGGGCATGCCGTTTTCCGGTAAGGGCGTTGCACTGATCGCGGCAACGCCCAGGACTAGGATGCCGGGCAGCGCGCCCCATGTGAGATGCTGTTTCAACATGTGATACCTCTCCGCTTGTGTGTCAATCGCTTCTCCGCCCTGACGATCTGGCTCGTCCCGAGACGGGATGCTACCGAGTGCAGATTAACGTTGCATGACGTCGGCATGACGGTTCGATGAACATGGTTGTCTCGGCGACTCAGGATCAACTGCGCATCGGTCCGGCTGTCGCGATCGACGCCTCTACCGGCTACGGGTCCATCCCGCTTCTCCCTTCCCCCCGGTTGGATTCGAGCATCGCCCGGTAACGCTCAGGATCGTTTTTCAATATGAGCACATACTCTTCGAGCAAGCCCTGCCAGCCGAATCCGCCATGCTCCTTGAGTTTGAGCAAAGCGATCATCAGCAATTTGGATGCCGCCCGAATCTCCCGGTCTTGTCCCTCGCCGTACCAGGCGACGAGATCGTCATACAAGGCATCGACTTTTTCGAGTGGTGTCATCACAGAACCTCCAGATATGCCGAATGGTGTAGGGGCGGGTTTAAAACCCGCCCCGACGTCCGGTTATCACGTCCGCTGGCGATACTCAGCCCATGATGTGGAATCCTCCGTCGACGTAGATGGTCTGCCCGGTCAGCATGGCGCCGGTGCGGGTGGCGAGCATGGCGACGACCGCACCCACGTCGTCGATGTCCGCCAGCCGGCCCAGCGGTGCGCGTTGCCGCGCGGCGGCGATCAGGACATCAAAGCCCTTGAGACCGGACGCGGCACGGGTCGGCAAGGGACCGGGCGAGACCGCGAAGGCGCGAATTCCTTGCGGCCCCAGTTCGGCCGCGGTGTAGCGCACCGCCGCCTCCAGGGCGGCCTTGATCGGGCCCATCAGGTGGTAGGTGGGCAAGACTTTTTCGGCCCCGTAGAAGGTCAAAGCGAAGAGTGAACCGCCTTCGGACATCAGCGGCTCGGCCAGGTGGGCCACCCGCAGAAAGGAATGGGCGGAAACATTCACCGCCAGCCCGAACCCCTCGGCCGATGAGTCGATGAGCCGGCCCTGCAAGTCCTCACGCGGCGCGAAAGCGATGGAATGGACCACGAAATCGAGTCGCCCCCAACGCTCGCGGATGGCCGCGAAGACCGACTCCAGTTCGCCCGGCACCATCACGTCGCAGGGCAGGAAGATCTCGGCGTCGACTGCCGCGGCGGCCGGCTCGACATAGGGACGCGCCGTTTCGTTGAGATAGGTGACGGCCAGATCCGCCCCAAGGGAACGGAAGCCGCGGGCACAGCCGTAGGCGATCGAGTGCTCGTTGGCAATCCCGAGCACCAGCCCCTTCTTGCCGTCAAGGTTGAAATAATCTGAATCGAGCATGATCTGCTTCCTGTTTGATGACCTGACGACCGCGCGCCACGCGCGAGATCGGTCGGCAGCCATGGATTCCTCGCTGGAGTCGCTTCGCTGACAGGGTATATCCTCCGCACCTGATAGTCAGACAGAGCTTTGGTGTGGGGGCGGGTTTTACACCCGCCCCGATGTCCGGTTAGGACATGCGACGGCGATCAACTGGCGCAGGGTTGCGATGCTGCACCGCAGCAGAGGATAATCACGCGACGTTTCGCCCAGGTGACGGTGCTGTGACCAGTGGGTGAAGGACGACTGAACCCCGGCACGCCCCGGTGGATCCACCTGACCGAAAGCCCGACGAAGTGCTTGGGGACAATGCGGCCCAGACATCGGAAACCTCCGCCGGATGTTGGTCCGCCGGGGTGGGGTCGCACCAGGCAAGCCCAGGCGGTTGAACACGAGGCATCATACCGGCGTCACACCCGTCTGCGATGATCGCGTCCGGCAGCAACTCATTCGCTCCAGCGCAGTGTCGCCTCGACCCTGTGACCGCAGAGACGTTCACCGGGATTCGCAAACTGTACACTTGGGTCAGCAGACCCTGTCTGAAAGAATACTCCGGACCAACGCCACGGCCGGCTAAGCGCTGACGCTACCCCATACAGTTCATGCCGTCCGTCAGTCAATTCAGTGACGTGCGCGCACCCCACTACGGATCATCCCTATCATGTCCCTGGTCTTCCGAGAGCATCCGCTCCGCCGTATCGTCACGGCCGAGCTTCACGCCCGTACCTTCGAACCGCTCCGCGCTCCAGAACGGGTCTCCCACCTTACCGTCGTCTGCGGTGAGCGCGGGACCGGCCGTCAGGTCCAGCATCTCAAGCGACTGCTGGGACTCTATGGGCGGTCGATCCCGGAAACGATCGATCAGCACTACTGGGCCGACCTGGGACCCCTGCGCGTGCGCTGGGAGCGTCACACCGAATTCGTTACCTACACCTTCAGCAAGCAAGGCGCCTATGCGCACCCTTTCGTCGCACCCGTGCTCCAGGAACTCCCGGTGGACTGGCTCAGTGAGTTGCCGGGCGAGGTGATGTCCGCGGTCGCGATGGCCGTCGATTCCTGCACCATGCCGGAACGCGACAGCGATGCGCTGGCCGAGATCTTCGACGGCAATACAGTCATCGGCTCCGAGGCGGTTGGCGGGTCGGCACGCGTCTGGACGGATTTCAAGATCCACACGGATGGTTTCGTGCGCATCCTGGTGCGCGACTGCAGCCTGTCCAAGAATCAGGCCGGGCGGCTCGCCAAACGGATACTGGAAATCAACTTCTACCGGGCGCTCGCCCTGATCGGGTTTCAGTTGGCACGTGAAGTGTCGCCCAAGCTCAGCGAGGCCGATCGCCGACTGGCGCTGCTGGCATCGCGCATGTCCAACCGGGGGAAGACGGCAGACCCGAGTTTCGAGAGCGACCTGCTGGCCGAACTGACCCATCTTGCGGCCGAGATCGAGGAGATCTCGGCGCGCACGACCTACCGCTTCGACGCCTCGCGGGCCTACTACGGGATGGTCCGCCAGCGGCTCGAACAACTGCGGCAGCAACGGATCGAAGGCTTGCAGACCATGACCGAGTTTCTCGACGCCCGTCTGGCGCCCGCAATCGCCACCTGCGAGTCGATGCAATTGCGCCAGACCGATCTGGCCGAGCGCGCGGCCAGACTGACCAGTCTCTTACGTGCCCGCGTCGAGGTCTCACTGCAGGAGCAGAATCGTCAACTGCTGGAATCCATGGATCGCCGTGCGCACCTGCAGTTGCGCCTCCAGGAGACGGTGGAGGGGCTCTCGGTCATCGCGATCAGCTATTACGGGCTGGGGCTCATCGGCTACGCGCTCAAGGGGCTTGAGCAAGGCGGTTTCCCCGTCGACGCGTCGCTCGGCATGGGCATCGCGCTGCCCTTCGTCGTCGGCCTGGCCTGGCTCGGGCTGCGCTTGGTCAAGCGGCGGTCGGCGCGGGAAGCGGGAGCGGCGGGACACTGAGGGTCGTGCCGACTGGCGCCAGCGGTATCCTCGATCTGCAAATTCGGCCCCCCGCCCCGGCGCGCTCGGGTACCTGCCCTGACAGGAGACGCCGCCGGCGCCAAGCGGGACCGGCGGCATCCCGCCGAGCCGGCGCAAGGAGGTCAACGTTTTCTCCGAACCTGCCGGTTCCAATCAACGCTCGGCCACGGGTAAAACGTTGGGGACGGGGCGAATGCCCCGTCCCGCCGCGTGCTCCGATATTAGCCGCGCCAAAACCACCAGGCAAGCGAGGTTGCGACTCAAGACCTGCTCGGGCGGGCGGTGCCCGTTGCAAGTCGGCGCACGAATCGTCGTGGCGGCCTTGATCATTAATCCGGCCAGACCCAAGCCGGCATGCGTCGCGGCCGGGGGCCGCTCCTACCG
>NZ_CAIZIZ010000559.1 GCF_903933125.1 uncultured Lamprocystis sp.
CACTTGGACATTGGGCAAATCTCGCAATAGCTCTATTGCTTGTCTGAGTGGCTCGTTGTTGGAGTCCATGATGACCTTCAAAACCTCGTAAGATGCTGAAATATAAGTATATCATAACCTACTGAGATCCCGAAGAGCCTTAACGGCGAGGGCGAAACGGCGTCGTCCCCCCTGAGCTACACAGTGGCGAGCGACCTGCCCACCGCGCCGACGGGGCTGACGGCAAGCAACGCCGCACCCGGCTCCACGGGGTCCCAGATCACCCTGAGTTGGACCGACAACGCCACCAACGATGCGTGCTTTGACATCTGGCGCTACGACGTGGTCGCCGCAGGTGTGCCGCCGGTTACCGCCTTTGCCTGTCAGTTGGGCAACCCGGACACCACCGGACCCACGACCGGGCAGACAAACTGGATCGACACCGCGGCGGCCGCGAACACCTGCTACGACTACCAGGTACGGGCGCAGAACAACAACGGCGACGTCTCGACCTGGACCCAGCTGGCGCGTGGCTGCACCCTGGCGGCGACTGGAACCCTGGACCTCGCGGCCACGGCGGCCAGCAGCTTCCGTGTCGACCTGACCTGGTCCGGACTCGGGACTCCGACGGTCACCAGCTTCCGGGTGATCCGCGATGGGGCCGTGCTGAAGACCGTCAACGCCACGGCCAGCACAACGTACACCGATGCGGACACAACGGCTCAGCCCGACACGACCTACGCCTACACGGTAGAGGCCATGAACGGCGGCACCGTGGTTGCCTCCGGGAGCTCGACGGTGACGACGCCGGCGGCGGTACCCGCTGCGCCGACCAACATAATCGCGACGGTAAACGGTCCGACCCAAGTCACCGTGACCTGGACGGACGGAAACCCGAGCGACATTCAGGACGGCTATGTGATCGAGCGCGCGTCAGTCACCAACGGCGCGGTCGGAGCCTTCCTGCCTCTGATGTTGCAAGGCCCGTCCTTTACCCAAACCAGCTATGTCGACACCGAGGTCCTGCCCGGCACTGTCTATCAGTATCAGGTGAAGGCCATCCGGCTACAGGTGGGCGACTCCCCCTGGGCGTTCTCGGGTCAAGTCGCCACTGCGCTGGCGCCGATGACCAGCGTGACCATCGCCTTCGATGCGCTCCCGGCCGGCCCCTTCACGACCAACGCGTCGACGGCGGATACGGGCATCGTCGTGAGCTGGGCCGACACGTTGAACGAGGGCGGCTACGAGGTCCAGCGCTGCGTCGGCAACACGACGGCCGCCCAGTGCGGAGTGACTGGGGTCCTATGGGCGACGATCGGCACGGTCGGTCCGAATGTCGTGAGCTACGCGAACGGCGGCGTTGCGCCTGGAACCTACAACGTCTGGTATCGAGTGCGGGCGACCAAGGAGGAATTCGCGCCGACCGCGTGGCTGAACAGCGTGCCCGCGACCCTGAATGTGCCGGCCATCCCGGGCAAGCCCACCTTCAGCACCGTATGGGCGAGCAATGACCCAACGCAAGGACTACCGCGGGTCACGGTGAGCTGGAGCAACGTCGCCAACGATAGCGGATATGTGCTGGAACGCAGCGCGGACGGCGGCGGCACCTGGACCTTTGTGGCCAACCGCACGGCCAGCCAGATCAGCTTTATCGATTCGGCGGCTACCGGTCTGGCCCCAGGCACCCACCGCTACCGGGTGACCGCGGTGGGCAACGGCGGTTGGAGGACTTCCGCGCTGTCCCCGTCAGTGGTCCTGATCCCGCCGGCGCAGCCGACCATCAACTCGGTACTGCCGAGCGGAAACGCGACGCAGCGACGGACTCGGCTGGCGGTGAGGTTCACCGTTGCCAGTCCGGCCAGCGGCTGGCAGCTCGAGCGCAGCCGGGGTGGCGTTGGCACCTGGATCGCAGTCACGTCCGGTACGACGACGGGTACCATCGTCTATACCAATACAGGCCTGACGGCAGGCGCCACCTACGACTACCGAGTCCGGACCTATACCAACGGCGGGTTCTCGGCTTGGTCGGACGTGGTCAGCGGTACGACTGCCCCCTAGACTGGGGCGGCGGCGCGGGGGCAACCCCGTGTCCGCCAGGTTGCGGTAACCTTGCATGCCGCCGCGCCTTGACCGGCCGGCGGCATTTTTCGTCCCACAGGAGCGATTATGACGCATGTGTTTACAGCGGGTCTGCTGGCCCTGCTGGCCCTGCTGGCCTGGGGTCAAGCGAACGCCGAGCCCCTGAAGGCCAAACCCGGACTGTGGGAGACCACCACGGTTACGGAGATCAAGCGCGCGAAGGCGCCCACCAACCTGGACCAATTGTCGCCCGAGCAGCGTGCCAAGGTGGAAGACAAGCTCGCCCAACAGGTTAAGCGCGAGACCCGCGTTACCAAGTCCTGTCTAAAGCAAGGACAGATCGACAGCGCCGAGGCCTTCACCGGCGGCAGCCACTATGGGGCCTGCACGCGCACCTTCGCGTCTCAGACCGCAAGCGAGCAGGTGGCCCGCATCGAGTGCGCCGGGGCCAACCCCTTGGTCGGCACCGTCCAAATCCGAGCGGTCGACCCGGAGCATATCGCCGGCTCCATCGAGATCGCGTATGGTCCGGCAGACCGAATGCAGATGTCGACCCTCAGCGAATTGACGTCTCGTTGGTTGGCGGACGATTGCGCCACAAAGTAGCGGCCGCACCTCCCCCCTCGGGCCCGATCTGTGGCTGCTCCGGACGCGCCCGGCCGCCGGATGTATCCCGAGGATTGCAGAAGGCTTGCGACTCGGCTAGAGTTGATGCGCTTCCCGGGAGCCGCCCAACTCGTGCCCCCGTCCGTCGATGCCAGGTCCGTGCCCTTTCGGCTGCCACCTTGCCTCGCCGGTCCGTCTCGTTATGTTCAGCGTCTCGTTGACCTCGGGGAAAAATAGGAAAAGTACGCGGTTCCCGGCGGGACGTACGCCGAGTCCCGCCGGAAGGTGCCGCGTCTGTCATTTGGTCGCGGCGGGCGCCGCTGCCGCCTTGGCCGACAGCGGATACGCCGGGCTGGTGCCGACCCCGCGGTCACGGACGAAGATGTCCGCCGCATCATTGGTATCGCCCGTCACCAGATTGCTGGCGAACGACTCGAACAGCACGTACCGGCCGTCGGCTGACAGGACCGGCCACAGCGAATCGGCATTGCCCTCCTGCGTCGCGGTCGCCACGGACAGGCGAGTGGTCGTCTTGCCAGTGCGGTCGCGCAGGTAGATATCCCAGGCGTTGTTGAAATCGACCGGGTCGAGTGTCGCGAGTGAGTCGAAGGCCACATAACGGCCGTCATTGCTGACGCAGCGCGGCGAGGTCAGCGACGCCGAGTCCGGTGATCACGGCGATGGCCGCATCGCTCAGGTCGGTGCCGTGGATCAGATTGATGGCCGTCAGGCGCAAGGCTTCGGCTCGACCCTCCTCCCGACCCTCCCCCCGACCTTCTTCCCGCGCATCCTTGAGCCCGTAGGTTGGGGTGAGGAACGAACCCCAACATCCCAGCTGCCTTGATGAATCACAGACCGGTCTTGATCAAGATTCCGGCCACTAGGGCTCGCCGGGTGCGTAGTCAGGCCATCCTGGCCTGACACCGTCAGGGCTGGAAGCCCTGACTACGCACGCCGCTGGCCGGGATTACGATCTGCGGCCCGCGGCGTCCTGAGAGCCAGACGAGAAGAGACGAACGATCATGTCCGGTTGACCAGTTGTGCCTTGACGAGCAGTATCAGCTTGGGTTGGTAAGAAAAGCGGGGTTGTCCGTCGGCGTCTTGGAACTCGACACAATTCATGTCTTTCGGCAGCGTCCACTCACCGATCCAGTCGGCATCGGTATAGGGCTGGCTTGCGGCAAATTCGGGGAAAACGTCTCGGACGGGGCGAATGCCCCGTCCGGCCCGTGAACTACGTCTCCCACGCTGGGCGCGCTTTAGTCCCGCCGCGTCAGGAACATCGCATCGCCATAGCTGAAAAAGCGGTAGCCCTCGGTCACCGCATGGCGGTAGGCGGCGAGCATGCGCTCATGGCCGCGGAAGGCGCACACCAGCATCAGCAAGGTGGATTCGGGCAGGTGAAAATTGGTGATCATGGCATCCACCACGCGGAAGCGGTAGCCGGGGCGGATGAACAGCCGGCTGTCGCCGCGGAAGGGTCGCAGGGTGTCCGCATCGCCGCCGGCGGCAGCGGCGCTCTCCAGGCTGCGTACGCTGGTGGTGCCCACCGCGATGATGCGCCCGCCCGCCGCCCGGGTGGCGGCGACCTGCTCGCAGACGGCCGCGCTCACCTCCAGCCACTCCGCGTGCATGGGGTGTTGGTCCAGGTCATCCACCCGGACCGGCTGGAAGGTTCCGGCCCCGACATGCAGCGTGACCTCGGCGCGCGCCACCCCCAGCGCCGCCAGACGCTCCAGCATCGCCTGATCGAAATGCAGCCCCGCGGTGGGGGCGGCCACCGCCCCTTCGCGTGTCGCGAAAACGGTCTGGTAGCGCTCCGCGTCCGCCGTGTCGTCCGCGCGGGCGATGTAAGGGGGCAGGGGGATATGACCCTGGGCTTCCATCACGTCTTTGAAGGGTGCATCCAGGGCACGCAGCCGGAACAGCGCCCCGTCGCGTGCCACCACCTCCAGACGTCCGCCGCCCGCCAGCAAGATCAGCCGGCCGGGTTTGGGTGACTTGGCGGCGCGGGCATGGGCCAGCGCCAGATCCGGCGCGAGCAGCCGTTCCACCAACACCTCGACCGCGCCGCCGGTGTCCTTGCGGCCGAACAGCCGCGCGCGCATCACCCGGGTGTTGTTGAACACCAGGAGGTCACCAGGGCGCAGCAGGTCCGGCAGGTCGGCGAACTGCCGATCCCGCGGGGTCGCACCCCCGTCGAGGACCAGCAGTCGGGACGCGCCGCGTTCCGCCGGCGGGCGCTGCGCGATCAGTTCGGGCGGCAAGTCGAAATGAAAGTCGGCGCGCTGCAACATGCTATCGTTTGACCCCCAGCACGTCGAACGGATTGAGATAAAACATCTTCTTCCAATCGGCGGCGGTGGCGTCGGCAACCGGGATCCGCGGCCATTCGGGCAGGATGAGCAGCAGAATCAGCGTCAGCAGGATACCGAGCAGAATCCGCTTGAGCGTCACGCCGTGTCGCGCCATGGTCGTGGTCCGTTTGCTTAGCGGAACCCGCCGGTCGGTCCCAGCAGTGGCAGGATCCGGCCATTGACGGTGAGTACCCCGTCAACCAGGTGCACGGTGGAACTGACCTGTCCGTCGCGGGCTGAGACCCAGCCCTCATCCAGCCAGCGGTCCAGCCGTTGTTCGGCCGGCGGGTCGCCGCGGTGCTCCTGATCGGCCGGCCCCAGCCAGTCGCGGGCGACCGACTCGGGGAGCGTGACGGCGCCTTCTCCGGTGATGGCGGTCAACCAGGTCACGGCGTTCGACCCGCGGTTGGCGCTGCCATCGCCGGCCGCGGGTGCCGCGACGCGCAGATGCAGCGTGACCGGTCCGTCAGGGGTGTCGAGCCGCACCGGATCGAGGTCGAAGCGCGGCCCGGCCGCCAGGAAGCGGGGCAGCAGACGGGTGACCAGGGTCAGGCCGACGAGACCGCGCAGTGCCGGGGTCCGGGTGCTGGATGACAGCGCTTGAATGGCCTCGATGAGGTCGATGAGCGATTCACCGTCGAGCGACCGGGCGCTGATGCCGACCTGGGCGGCGCGGTAGTCCTGTCCGCGGAGTTGCAAGTCGTCGACCTGTGCCTGCAGTTGGATGTCCAGGGTGCGGTCGCTCGGTGTCTGGGTCAGGTCGATCACGAGCCCGTGCAGGGACGCGCCGACGGGAGCAGCCGGGGGCGTGTCCGGCGACCCGGTGGGCAGCCGCTGCCGGCGGGGTTCGGTTGCGGTCGAAGACGCATTGGCCGGCTCCGCGCCGGTGCCGCCGAACCGGGCGGCACCGATCGTGAGGCGGGTGGTCCCGGTGTAAAGCCCGCCGGTCCAGCCGCGCAGCTCGGATCTGAGCCGGGAGTCGGTCAACTGCGCCAGGGGTCCGGTCGGGGTGACCAGCGCGACCGCGGGCAGGTCGATTTCGATCAGGACGGTCGGTGCCGCGGGGCTGAAGTGCAGCGTGCCGGTCAGGTCCGTGTTGCGCAGCCAAGGGCTGTCGTTGCGGCGCGGCTGATCGGTCGCCGGCACCAGGAGCCGCCCGACCGCGCTGCCGTCGGTGCTGATGTTGGTGGTCACCAGCAGCGGCGGCAATTGAACGGCCGTGCCGAGCCATTCCGCCCGGGTCTGGACGCGGGCGAGCACGGGAAAACCCTTGCGGTTGAACCAGATGAAGGGGCCTTGTTCGATCCGGCTGTCGAGCCGCAGTCGTTGGGCACCGGACGCCTCCAATGCCCATTCGGTGTTGGCGGTCGAACTGAACCAGCCGCGGTCGTACCGGGAAAAGACGACCGTGGCGCCCGGCAAAGCATCAACGGCCGCGCCGAGCAACTCCTGGTAGGCGCGTTGCGCCTGGGTGCCGAGCACCAGCGGGAGGCTGGCGCCGATCAGGATCAACACCAGCCCCACCGCCAGCCCGCTCAGGGTGAGGTTTCCGACCCGGCCTGCCAAGTCGCGGCGGGGTCGCCGGCGTGCGCGAGTGAAAGATCCTGTCGGGTGCATGTGGCCTGAATTTAGTCCTCAGACCGCGATGGCGGTGAGCCGCCGGCCCAGTTCCGGAGCGAGGTTGCGCAGTTTCTCCTGAATACGGGCGGTGATCCCCTCGGCGTCCAGCCCGCAGTCGGCGAGCTGGGCGGACTGTTCGGCGTGTTCGACATACCGATCGGGCAGCCCGAGGTGGAGACAGCGCACCAGCACACCGCGTTCGGCGAG